>NZ_NTGZ01000398.1 GCF_002551245.1 Streptomyces sp. rh34 | reverse complement strand
AGATGTGTATAAGAGACAGAGCCCGGGCTCCCCGGTGCGGATCTGGACGGACGCGGCGGGCTACCCGGTGGAGCCGCCGATGGACGGGCGCACCGCCCGGACGCACGCGGTGCTGGGCGGCATCGGCACGTTCCTGCTCGCCGCCGCATGCGTCGAGGCGGGCCGCCGGCTGACCGTGCGACGCATGGCGCGGCGGCGGTACGCACGGCTGGACCGGGAGTGGGCCGCTGTGGGCCCGGACTGGGGCAGGGCCGGAACGGGCGGCTGACCACGGTCGTCCCCGGCCGGGGGTGACCGCCGCCGACCTCGCTCGGCGGGGCCGATCGTCAACTCCTGCCCCCCACGCGCGCTACGGTGGTCCGACCCCGTCCGCCTCCCCGGCGACGGACGGACCCGAGGCATCGCACAGCACGAGGTGGGGGCAGAGCAACTCCATGGCACAGGGCACGGTCCAGGTGACGCACACCGGCACATCGCGATGGCGCCGCCGCACGGGCGAGTACGCCTCCCTCTCCGCGGCCCTGGAGGCGGCAGCCGACGGCGACGTACTCACCGTCGCGCCCGGGACCTACCGGGAGAATCTCGTGGTCCATCGCGCGGTGACGCTGCGCGGCCCCGAGGGTTCGGCCGGTTCCGTGCGGATCGCGCCGGTCGACGGCGTACCGCTGACCGTGCGCGCCTCCGCGGTCATCCAGGACCTCCATGTCGAGGGCCAGGACTCGGCGGCCCCGGCGCTGCTCGTCGAGGACGGCACGGCGGAGCTGACGGACCTGCGGATCGTGACGCGGTCCGCCGCGGGCATCGAGGTGCGCGGCGCGGCCCGGCCCACCGTGCGGCGCTGCACGGTCGACAATCCGGCCGGAGTCGGCATCGCCGTGCTGGACGGAGCGGGCGGCGTGTTCGAGGAGTGCGAGATCCTCTCCTCGGGCCAGTCCGGGGTCTCGGTCCGCGCCGGCGGGCATCCGCGCCTGGACCGCTGCCGGATCCACCACGCGTCCGGGGCGGGCATCGGCGTCACCGGTGAGGGCAGCGGCCTGGAGGCGTTCGGCTGCGAGGTGTACGAGATCAAGGGCAGCGGGATCCAGATCACCGCCCGCGCCTCGGCCCAGCTGACCGACTGCACGGTGCACCGCACCTCGGCGGACGGCGTCACCCTGGACACCGACGCGGTGCTGACGCTCGCCGACTGCGACATCCACGACATCCCGGAGAACGCGGTCGACCTGCGGTCGCGTTCGGTGCTCACGCTGACCCGCTCCACGGTCCGCCGCTTCGGCCGCAACGGGCTCTCGGTCTGGGATCCGGGGACCCGGGTCGACGCCAACCAGTGCGAGATCCACGACAGTACGGGCGACTACCCGGCGGTCTGGGTCAGCGACGGCGCGACGGTGATACTGGACGCCTGCCGGGTGCACGACGTGCCCGACGCGCTCTTCGTCCTCGACCGGGGGTCGCGCGCCGACGTCGTGGACAGCGACCTCTCCCAGATCCGCAACACCGCCGTCTCCGTGAGCGACGGGGCGACCGCCCAGCTGGACGACTGCCGGATCCGGGAGGCGTCCACGGGCGCCTGGTTCCGTGACCACGGCAGCGGCGGCACGCTGAACAACTGCACCATCGACGCGGCGCAGACCGGGGTCATCGTCACCAAGGGCGCGGACCCCACCATCGAGCGGTGCACGGTCACCTCTCCGGCCGAGGCGGGGTTCTACGTCTCGGCCGAGGGCCGGGGCACCTTCGACAGCTGCCGGGTGACGGGAAGCGAGGGCTACGGCTTCCACATCATGGACGGCTGCCGCACCACGCTCACCCGCTGCCGTACCGAGCGGTGCGCCCGGGGCGGATACGAGTTCCCCGAGGGCGACAACGGCGCCGCGGCCGGCCCGGTGGCCACGGACTGCACGAGCGACGAGAGCGGTCTGCGTACGGCTTCGGCCCCGTCGCCCGCCGTGCTGACGGAAACCCGGTCGACGCCCGGTCTGCTGGGCGCGCTGCCCGGACAGCGCGCGGTCGAACCCGCTCCGGAGCCGGTCGCCCCGGCGAAGCCGGCCCGGGACTCCTCCGCGGTCCTCGGTGAGCTGGACGCGCTCGTGGGCCTGGACAGCGTCAAGCGCGAGGTCCGGGCGCTCACCGACATGATCGAGGTGGGCCGCCGCCGTCAGGAGGCCGGGCTCAAGGCCGCGTCCGTCCGCCGGCACCTCGTCTTCACCGGCTCCCCCGGTACGGGCAAGACCACGGTCGCCCGGCTGTACGGGGAGATCCTGGCCTCGCTCGGGGTGCTGGAGCGCGGTCATCTGGTCGAGGTGTCCCGGGTGGACCTGGTCGGGGAGCACATCGGCTCGACGGCGATCCGGACGCAGGAGGCGTTCGACCGGGCGCGCGGCGGGGTGCTGTTCGTCGACGAGGCGTACGCCCTCTCCCCCGAGGACTCCGGCCGGGACTTCGGGCGGGAGGCCATCGACACGCTGGTGAAGCTGATGGAGGACCACCGGGACGCGGTGGTCGTGATCGTCGCGGGCTACACCCACGAGATGGAGCGGTTCCTCACCGTCAACCCCGGGGTGGCCTCGCGGTTCTCCCGGACCATCACCTTCAGCGACTATCTCCCCGAGGAGCTGCTGCGGATCGTCGAGCAGCAGGCCGAGGAGCACGAGTACAGCCTGGCGGAGGGTGCCGGGGAGGCGCTCCTGAAGTACTTCACGGCGCTCCCCAAGGGCCCCGCCTTCGGCAACGGCCGCACCGCCCGCCAGACCTTCGAGTCGATGGTGGAGCGGCACGCGGGCCGGGTCGCCCAGCTCGCCGAGACGAGCACGGACGACCTGACCCTGCTCTATCCGGAGGACCTTCCCGAGCTGCCCTTCTGAGTTCCTTCCTCCGGCCGCGGCCGGCCGGCCCCGGCCTGCCGGGGCACCAGCGGCCCCAGTTCGTCCAGGAGTGCGGCCCGTTCCTCGGCGAAGACCGGGTCGGCCTGGTAGTCGGAGTGGCCGAGGATCGGTTCGGGCAGCGGGAGCTTCGTGGTCCGCCCGTAGGCCAGCGGGTCCTTCAAGGGACCCCGGTCGACGCCCGGGTCGGGTTCGGCGCAGATGCGGACGGGGCCGCCGATCGGGTCGGTGGCCCGCCACAGATTGCGCCAGCAGTGCACCGAGCGGTGCAGCCCGAGCAGCGGCTCGGGGCCGAAGTAGGCCGGGAACCAGCGCCCGTACAGCCGCTCCAGGGGTGAGCCGTAGGTGAGCAGCGCGACCCGGCGGCGGGTCGCGTCGGGCAGTTGCCAGACGGCGGAGGCGGCGAGCACGCTGCCCTGCGAGTGGCCCGAGATGACGAGTCGGCCCCGGGGCGTGGTGGTCGTCCAGGCGGACATCCGCGAGGCCAGGTCGGGGACGGCGCGCTCGGCGTAACACGGGGGCGCGAAGGGGTGGGCGGCGCGCGGCCAGAAGGTGCCCACGTCCCAGAGGATGCCGATGGTGCGGCGGGCCGAGGCGTCCTTGTAGGCGCGGCGGCCGCCGGCGACGAACAGGACGAAGCCGAAACCGATCAGCCAGGAGCCGGTCGACTGTGCGGCCTCGGCGAACGATTCGAGGAGCGGCCAGCTCCCGTCTGCGGCCCGGCCCGGCACCTCGTCGCTGCGCCAGGAGCCGGCGATCGCGCCCGCCCCGAGCAGCAGGGTGGCCCCGGAGACCACGCCGACGATCCAGGGCGCCGAGTCGGTGAGGGCGGCGGTCGCGCGGATCCGGGCGATGCGGCGGGTACGGCCCTCGTCGGGCGGTTCGGGGGCGTACTCCGCCTCGATGACCGGGCCCAGGCGGCGGGCGGTGCGCACGGTGCGGACGATCAGCACCAGGACCGGGACGAGCAGGAGCAGCAGGAGGACGGGGATGACGGAGGCCTGCCAGCTGAGCAGGACCGGCGGCCCGGCGATGTCGGTGCGGTGGCCCATGCCCGGGCTCCCGGGCCCGTCGAGCCAGTCGGCGACGCGCTGGGCCACCCCGCCGGTCATCACGCCGCCGAGGGCGCAGGCGAGCATCGCGACCGTGGGGCCGCCGAGTCCGTACAGGATGGTGCGCGGTTCGGGGGTGCGGCGGTAGAGACCCCGGGCGACCAGGGCGAGGGCGACGACGAGGACCCCCTGGCCGAGGGCGAGCAGGCGGAAGGCGGTCTCGCCGGGGAGGCTGCCCGAGGACCGCCAGTCCGGGCGCGACCAGGAGGCGTACACGACGGCGAGGGCGAGCAGGGCGAGCGCGGAGCCGGGCAGCCAGGTGGTGAGGGCGGCGTCCAGGCGGGTGTCGCGGGTCCGTTCGCTGCGGCCCCGGCGGCAGACGACCCAGACGACGACGATCGCGCACAGGGCGATGCCGCCCTCGGCTGCGGCGCCGAGGAACCGGGGCACCGGGCCGTCGGTGCTCCGGTCG
>NZ_NTGZ01000397.1 GCF_002551245.1 Streptomyces sp. rh34 | reverse complement strand
AGCCCGCTCAGAGATGTGTATAAGAGACAGAGCCGTGGCCCTGGCCCGGCCCAACGGGGCGCCCGCCGCCGTCCGGGCCGCCGCGTGGACCGTGCTGGACGAGGCCGCCGCCCGGGGCCGGCTGCCGCTCGACATCGACTACCTGGCTCTGGTGGACCCGGCGGACTTCACCGAGATCCCGGACGACCGCGAGAACGGGGAGGCGATCCTCGCCGTCGCGGCCCGGGTCGGGGACACCCGCCTCATCGACAACATCCCCCTCACCTTCGGAGCCCTGACGTGACCGGAATACGGCTGACCGCCCCCGCCCCCGGCTGGGCCATCGACGCGGACGTCGTGGTGGTCGGCTCCGGCGTCGCCGGGCTCACCACGGCGCTGCGCTGCGCCGCCGCCGGCCTGGACACCGTCGTCGTCACCAAGGCCCGCCTCGACGACGGATCGACCCGCTGGGCCCAGGGCGGCATCGCCGCCGCACTCGGCGAGGGCGACACCCCCGAGCAGCACCTCGACGACACCCTCGTCGCCGGTGCGGGCCTCTGCGACGAGGAGGCCGTGCGGACCCTGGTCACCGAGGGCCCCGACGCCGTACGCCGGCTGATCAACACCGGCGCGCACTTCGACACCACCGACAGCGGCGACATCGCGCTGACCCGCGAGGGCGGCCACCACCGCCGCCGCATCGCCCACGCGGGCGGCGACGCGACCGGCGCGGAGATCTCCCGCGCCCTGGTCGGCGCGGTCCGCGGGGCCGCCCTCCACACCATCGAGAACGCCCTGGTCCTGGACCTGCTGACGGACGCCGAAGGCCGTACGGCGGGCGTCTCGCTGCACGTCATGGGCGAGGGTCAGCACGACGGCGTCGGCGCGGTGCGGGCCCCCTCGGTCGTCCTGGCCACCGGCGGCATGGGCCAGGTCTTCTCCGCCACCACCAACCCCCCCGTCTCCACCGGGGACGGGGTCGCGCTCGCGCTGCGCGCCGGGGCGGAGGTCTCCGACCTGGAGTTCGTCCAGTTCCACCCGACCGTGCTCTTCCTCGGCGCGGACTCCGAGGGCCAGCAGCCGCTCGTCTCCGAAGCCGTACGGGGCGAGGGGGCGCATCTCGTCGACGGCGACGGCGTCCGCTTCATGCTCGGACAGCACGAGCTGGCCGAGCTGGCCCCCCGCGACATCGTCGCCAAGGGCATCACCCGCCGGATGCACGAACACGGCGCCGAGCACATGTATCTGGACGCCCGGCACTTCGGGGCGCGGATGTGGGAGCAGCGCTTCCCCACCATCCTGGCCGCCTGCAGGGCCCACGGCATCGACCCGGTCACCGAACCGGTCCCGGTCGCCCCGGCCGCGCACTACGCCTCCGGCGGTGTCCGCACCGACCTGCGGGGCCGCACCACCGTCCCCGGCCTGTACGCCTGCGGCGAGGTCGCCTGCACCGGTGTGCACGGGGCCAACCGCCTCGCGTCCAACTCCCTCCTGGAGGGCCTGGTCTTCGCCGAGCGCATCGCCGCCGACATCGCCGAGGCCCGCCCGCCCCGCACCGAACCGGCCGGGAGCCCGGGCGCCGGCGATCCCGCCCCGCTGATGGCCCCCGAGGCCCGTACGGCGATCCAGCGCACCATGACCCGGGGCGCCGGAGTCCTGCGTTCCGCCGAGAGCCTGGCCGCCGCCGCCGAGGAGCTGGAGGCCCTGCACCGCGACGCCGCCGCGGACGGGCCGAGCGGCCCCAAGGCGGTCGTCCCCGGGGTCGACGCCTGGGAGGCCACCAACCTGCTCCTGGTCTCCCGGGTACTGGTCGCCGCCGCGCGGGAACGCGAGGAGACCCGCGGCTGCCACTGGCGCGAGGACCGGCCCGACCGCGACGACGCCCACGGCCGCCGCCACCTGGTCGTCCGTATCGCGCCGGACCGCACCCCGGTCGTCCACCGCACGGAGACCGCCGCATTCCCGCCCGTACGCCCGTCGGATTGAGCAGACTGCTGGGAGCAGCCGCACCGCCGGACACCACAGGGCGGCACCGGCAGCAGCAGAAGCACCCGCCCCGCCCGCACCACCCGCCACGCCCCCGAGGAGCCGTCACCGTGAGCACGCCCGAAGAGAATCCGCGCCCCACACCCGTGGACGTACCGCTGATCCGGGTCGGCGCGCCCGCATCGTCAGCACCGGCGGAAGGCGGCTGCGGCGATGCCTGCGGCTGCGGCGGTGACGACGGAATCGACCCCGAAGCCCTGGAGTGCGGCCTGGACCCCGCGCTCGCCCTGCTGCTGGCCCGGGCGGGGCTCGACCCCGTCCAGGTCGAGGACGTCGCCCATGTGGCGATCGAGGAGGACCTCGACGGCGGGGTGGACGTCACGACCGTGGCGACCGTCCCCGAGGACGCCGTGGTCACCGGTGACTTCACCGCCCGCGAGGCGGGCGTGGTCGCCGGGCTCCGGGTCGCCGAGGCGGTCCTGTCGATCGTCTGCTCCGAGGCGTTCGAGGTCGAGCGGCACGTCGAGGACGGCGACCGCGTCGTCCCCGGCCAGAAGCTGCTGACCGTCACCACCCGCACCCGCGACCTGCTGACCGGCGAGCGCAGCGCGCTGAACCTGCTCTGCCGCCTCTCGGGCATCGCGACCGCCACCCGCGCCTGGGCGGACGTGCTGGAGGGCAGCAAGGCCAAGGTCCGCGACACCCGCAAGACGACGGCGGGCCTGCGCGCGCTGGAGAAGTACGCGGTGCGCTGCGGCGGCGGCGTCAACCACCGGATGTCGCTCTCCGACGCGGCCCTGGTCAAGGACAACCACGTGATCGCCGCGGGCGGCGTCGCCGAGGCGTTCAAGCGGGTCCGCGCCGCGTTCCCCGAGCTGCCCATCGAGGTCGAGGTCGACACGATGGACCAGGTCCGCGAGGTGCTGGACGCGGGCGTCGACCTGATCCTGCTGGACAACTTCACTCCGGCCGAGACCGCCGAGGCCGTCGCCCTGGTCGACGGCCGGGCGATCCTGGAGTCCTCCGGCCGCCTCACCCTCGACTCGGCCCGCGCCTACGCGGACGCGGGCGTCGACTACCTCGCGGTCGGGGCGCTCACCCACTCCTCGCCGATCCTCGACATCGGCCTGGACTTCCGCGACGCCGACGCCACCGACGGGGCCGACGCCTGATGCTGCTCACCATCGACGTCGGGAACACGCACACGGTCCTCGGCCTCTTCGACGGCGAGGAGATCGTCGAGCACTGGCGGATCTCCACGGACGCCCGCCGCACCGCCGACGAGCTGGCCGTCCTGCTCCAGGGCCTGATGGGCATGCACCCGCTGCTCGGCATGGAGCTGGGCGACGGCATCGAGGGCATCGCGATCTGCGCCACCGTCCCCTCGGTCCTGCACGAACTGCGCGAGGTCACCCGCCGGTACTACGGCGACGTCCCCGCCGTCCTGGTGGAGCCCGGCGTCAAGACGGGCGTACCGATCCTGATGGACAACCCCAAGGAGGTCGGCGCGGACCGCATCATCAACGCGGTAGCCGCCGTCGAGCTGTACGGGGGCCCGGCGATCGTCGTCGACTTCGGCACCGCCACCACCTTCGACGCGGTCTCCCCGCGCGGCGAGTACGCGGGCGGGGTGATCGCCCCCGGCATCGAGATCTCGGTCGAGGCCCTCGGCGTCAAGGGCGCCCAGCTCCGCAAGATCGAGCTGGCCCGGCCGCGCAGCGTGATCGGCAAGAACACCGTGGAGGCCATGCAGTCCGGCATCGTCTACGGCTTCGCGGGCCAGGTCGACGGGGTGGTGGCCCGGATGAAGAAGGAGCTGGCCGCCGACCCGGACGACGTCACCGTCATCGCGACGGGCGGCCTTGCTCCGATGGTGTTGGGGGAGTCGTCGGCCATCGACGAGCACGAGCCGTGGCTGACGCTCATCGGGCTGCGCCTGGTGTACGAGCGGAACGTCTCCCGGTCGTAGCGGGCGTCCTCCCGGACCCGGCGGTACCTGCGGCGACGGGCGGGGGCGGGGGCCGGCGACACCGTCGGACTACGCCGCGCCACCGACGACCAGTTAAACGGATTTTGTCCCTTTAGCACGTATTGTCGCGTTATGCCCACGCCCTACGGTTCACGAGGCGGCATGGCGTTCAGCGCGGACGAGCTGCGGGTGCTCCGACGTGCCCTTGCCATCGCCCTCCACCCCATGCCCCTGTCCGACGAGGACGTCCAGGACTGCCTGCGGCTCGCCGGCTCCGTGGACGAGGCGGCCGGCGAGGCGGGTCGGCTGCGAGCGTTCCTCCTCGCCGACCTCGCCCGCTACCGCAACGCCCTCCCCGGCTCCGCCACCGGCTACCTGGAGCTGCTCCAGGACGCCCTGGCGGCCGGGTACGACCCCCGCCCGGACGATCTGGCCGCCCTGCGCGCCCTGCGCGGAGGACGGCTCGCGGCGGCCCTCCTGGAGCGCTGCCAGGTGCTCGCCGAGCGTTCCGTACGGGCCCGGCTCGCCGGCCGCTCCGCCGGACTCACGGCTCCCGGGCCCCGCAGTCGGCCTGT
>NZ_NTGZ01000396.1 GCF_002551245.1 Streptomyces sp. rh34 | reverse complement strand
CAGCAGCGCGGTGGCGACGTCCAGGGCCGCCCCGCCCGCGAGGAGCCGCCCGGTGAGCGTCTTGGGCGCGGTCACGGGCACCCCGCGGCGTCCGAACACCGCGTTCAGCGCCTCGGCCTCGGCACGGTCCGCTTCGGGCGAGCCCGCAGCGTCGGCGAAGACGACGTCCACGTCGGCCGGGGTGAGCCGGGCGTCGCGCAGCGCCTCTTCGACGGCCCGGCGCAGCCCCGGGGGGCGGCCGGAGTCGGGAGCGGGGTCGAGAGTGGCGGCGTACCCGGCGATCCGCCCGTACGGCAGGGCCCCGCGGTCGCGGGCGTGGACCGCGTCCTCGACGAGGAGGATGGCGCCGCCCTCCCCCGGGGTGTAGCCGTGGGCGTCGGCCGAGAACGGCAGGTAGGCGCGGGCAGGATCCGCCTCGGTGCTCATCAGGCCGGTGGCCAGCTGGGGGAGCCAGCCCCAGGGGCAGAGCATCGCGTCGACGCCGCCGGACACCATCGCGGGGGTGCCCTTGCGGATGTGGCGGCGGGCCTGGCCCAGCGCGTCGATGCCGCCCGTCTGCTCGGTGAGGAGCACGCTGCTGGGGCCGCGCAGGCCTTGCTGGATGGATATCTGGCCGGTGTTGACGGCGTAGAACCACGCGAACGACTGGTAGGCGCTGACGTATTCCTTGCCGCGGCCCCACAGCTGCTGGAGCTCCCGCTGGCCGAATTCGACGGCTCCGCCGGAGGCGGCCGTGACGACGCCGACGCCGTACTCGGAGAGCCGGTCCGTATCCAGTCCGGAGTCGCGCAGGGCCCAGTCGGCGGCGGTGAGGGCCAGCCGGGTCATCCGGTCGGTCTGCGGAAGGAGCCTGCTGGGGATGAGCTTCTCGTCGTCGTAGTCCCGGATCTCGCCGGCCACGGTGGCCGGATAGCGGGAGGCGTCGAAGCGGGTGACGGAGCCCAGCCCGGACTTCCCGGACAGGGTGGCCTGCCAGAACTCGTCCGTGCCCAGGCCGTTGGGGGCGACGATGCCGAGTCCGGTGACGACAGCGGTGCGCGGCTCGGCGGGAGCAGCGGTGGGCGGTCTCATGGGCGTCCCCTCTCGGGCCGGGCGAGCACCATGGCGCTCTGGAAGCCGCCGAAGCCGCTTCCGACGCTCAGCACCGCGTCGGTGCGCTGTTCACGGGCGGTCAGGGGAATGTAGTCCAGGTCGAGTTCGGGATCGGGCTCGTGCAGGTTGGCCGTCGGCGGCAGCATCCCGTGCTCCATCGCGAGGGCGCAGGCGACGATCTCCAGGGAGCCGATGGCGCCGAGCGAGTGGCCGATCATGGACTTGATGGAGCTGACCGGCACCTCGTAGGCGTGGGCGCCCAGGCTCCGTTTGAACGCGCCGGTCTCGTGGCGGTCGTTCATCTTGGTGCCGGACCCGTGGGCGTTGACGTAGTCGATGGCGTCGGGGGCGAGTCGGGCCTCGGCGAGCGCCGCGTCGATGGCGGCGGCCATCTCGACGCCCTCGGGCTTGAGCCCGGTCATGTGGAAGGCGTTGGCGCGGGAGGCGAAGCCGGCGATCTCGGCGTAGATATGGGCACCCCGGGCCCGGGCGGCGTCCAGCTCCTCCAGGATGACGACGGCGGCGCCCTCGCCGAGGACGAGTCCGCTGCGGGTGCGGTCGAAGGGCCGGCAGGCGCTCTCCGGGGTGTCGTTGCGCGGGGAGGTGGCCTGGATGGCGTCGAAGCAGGCCGAGGTGATGGGCGACAGGGGCGCTTCGGTGGCGCCCGCGACCACCACGTCGGCCGATCCCTCGCAGATCAGCTCGGCGGCGTGGCCGAGTGCGTCGAGGCCGGAGGTGCACCCGGTGGAGACCACCGCGGCGGGGCCCTCGGCGCCCGCGTCGCGGCCGACCTCGGCGGCCATGGAGCTCGGGACGAAATGGCCGTACAGCTCGGGGATGACGTAGGAGTGGTCGAGGTTCCAGGAGCGGCCGCCGTCGCTGGCGACGACGTACTCCCGTTCCAGGGAGGTGGTGCAGCCGACGGCGCTGCCGAGGACGGTGGCGATCCGGCCGGGGTCCAGTGCGCCCGTGTCGAGCCCGCTGTCGGCCATGGCCTCGCGGGCCGAGACGACCGCGAACTGCGCCGCGCGGTCGAGCCGGCGGATCTCCTGCGGGCGGAGCCCTGCCGCGACGGGGTCGAAGTCGCACTCGGCCGCGGTCCGGGAGCGGAACGGGGTGGGATCGTAGGCGGTGATGGTCCGGGTGGCGGAGCGGCCGGCGGTGAGCAGGCTCCAGTAGCTCTTCACCCCGATTCCGCCGGGAGCGACGACCCCCAGTCCGGTGATGACGGCCCTACGCATCGCGGTGACCTCTCATCGTCTGTCGCGGCCTGCGCGGCCGGGGGCGGTGGCACGGGGCGGGTGGAACAGTGCCGGACACGTATCGATCCCTCCGTCGTGGTCGGTGGTGCGCCCGGGGCCGGTTCGGGGTCTGTCCTGCCGGGCGCCGCCGGTGACGGTGCGCTCGTGGCCCGTCTCGTTCGGGTGTGGCCCCGCGGTGGCGTCATGGAACGACGGGGGCCTCGACGGACACTCAAGTCCACGTGGACCGGCGGCGGGCGGGGTCAGCGGCCGACCGGGACGCCCGCGTCCAGCGCGGGGTCGGCGCTCAGCACGCTCTGGTGCAGCCGGCGCAACCGGGGCGAGGGCTCCAGGCCCAGCTCCTCCACCAGGGTGTCCCGCAGCTTCTGGTACGTCTCCAGCGCGCGCCAGGCGGCGCCCGAGCGGTGCAGTGCGATCATCAGCTGGGCGCAGAAGTTCTCGTGCATGGGGTGCCTGGCCATGAGGACCCGCAGTTCGGGCACGACCTCCAGATGGCGTCCGAGGGCCAGGTCGGACTCCAGCCGCATCTCCAGGGCGGCCATGCGCTCGCCCTCCAGGCGCAGCACCTCCAGCTCCAGCACGGTACCGACGCGGACGTCCACCAGGGCGGGCCCCTGCCACAGCGCCAGGGCGCGGCCCAGGAGGTCGGACGCGGTGCGGTGGTCCTCGGCCTGGTGCGCGGCCCGGCCCCCGACAATGAGTTCCTCGAACTCCTGCACGTCGACCTGGCCGGGCTGGACCTGGAGCAGATAGCCGCCGTGCCGGGTGACGAGGACGCTCTTGGGCTCCCTGTCGGGATCGTCCACGAGGGCGGCGGCGATCTTCCTGCGCAGTTGCAGCACATAGGTCTGCAGGGTGGTGGCGGCGCTGCGCGGAATGCCCTCGCCCCAGATCTCTTCCATCAGGGTGGGCACGGTGACGACACGGTCGGACTGCAGAGCGAGCAGAGCGAGTATCTGACGGGGCTTGGCGGCGGTCGGCACGACCGAGACGCCCTGTTCCTGAGCGGTGAGTGGTCCAAGTACCCGAATATCCATGGCGAGGAGTCCCCTTTCGCCGGGCGTGGGTCGCACCGGGACCGGATCGACTCTTCCAGCACGGATGTCGCGGGCCCAGTGAGCCGCTCACGCCCGGGATGGTGAATATGTCATGTGCAACTGATGAAAACGACACTAGGTCGGCCTCACCCCGGTGCCACAGAATTCGGCCACAAGGCGGTGGGGGGCTGCTCCCTTCACCGCGTCGTCGGACGGGAGGAGAAGACCACAGCATGAGCGTTGATTCCCCGAACCACGAACGCGCACTGTCGATCGCCATGGCCGGGCTGGAACGGGGTCGTGCCGCGGGAGGCGGCCCGGCGCCCGGAGCGGGTGCGGCCGCGGGATGGATAGAGAGACTCGACGACACCACGCCCGGTGTCGTGCGCCCGACCTGGCGGTGCTTCTCGGGCCGGCCCCAGGAGTGAGCGTGCCGCCCGCGCAGGAGACGTCCCCGGACCGGCCCCGGCCGGAGGCGGCCCGGGTCGGCTTCAAGCGGCACCTGCGTGTCGACGCCGTGCCGGGCGAGGCCGTCTATCTCCTCTCGGAGGGCGGCACGACCGTGTTGCACGGCACCGCCGCGCAGGTCCTGGCGCCGCTCCTGGACGGCAGCCGCTCGCTGCCGGAGCTGCTGGCCTCGGCGGCCGCCCGCATGGACCCCGTCGAGGCGGGTGCGGCGCTGGCCGAGCTGGGGGAGGCGGGGCTCGTCGGCTTTCGCGACCCGGCCGTCCCACCGGCCGAGGCGCACGCCTACTGGGACGCGGCGGGGCTCGACGGACCGGTCGCCGCGGCCCGGGTGGCCGCCGCCCGGGTGTACGTGGAGGCGGCCGGCCGAGCCGACGTTGACGCGGCCCGGGCGGCTTGCCTGCAGGCGGGCACCGGCCTCTGCGACTCCCCCGGGGACGCGGACATCACCCTGGTCGTGTGCGGGGACTACCTGGACCCGGGCCTCACCGACGCGTCGGAGCGGCACGCACGGACGGGGCTCCCCTGGCTGCCGGTCAAGGTGGCGGGCGGCGAGGTCTGGGTGGGCCCGGTGTTCGCGCCCGCCGAGCCGGACCGGCCGTGCTGGCGCTGCCTGGCCCACCGGCTGCGCGGGCACCGCACCTCCCAGGAGCCCGTGCGGCGGGCGCTGCGGCTG
>NZ_NTGZ01000395.1 GCF_002551245.1 Streptomyces sp. rh34 | reverse complement strand
CCGATCCACAGCGAGGCGTGCAGCAGCGCGGGCGCCACCATGAGCATGCCGGCCCGGCGCCGTCGGCGTCCGGGGCCCGTGGGGGTCCGGCGGGTGCGCCGGGCCGGCGCCGATTCAGGAGGTGCGGGCGGCCGCACGGGCCGCGCCTTCAGTACGGATGTCGCTCCCACAGTGACGGGTCCTCACATCCGGCCGATGGCGGCCTCGGCGAGCCGGCCGAGCTCCGCGATGGCGTCCTTCGCCGACTGACCGCCCACGATCGCGGGCTCCAGCGTCGGCTTGATCTTTTCGCGGATCTCCATCCAGGCGGCGGTGCCGCCCTCGGACGCCGCGTGCTGGAGGTTCTTCAGGGAGAGGTCGACGAACTGGTTCTCCTTGACGTAGCCGGTGTCGTCGAGATCCCGCAGCCCGGGCACCGAACCCCGCTGCTGGGCCGCGCCGAGGATCGATTCGGGGGTGGCCAGCCACTCCACGAGCGCACGGGCCGCGGCCGGGTGCCGGGAGCTCGCCGACTGGGTGACGAGGGTGCCGCCCTGGAGCATCGCGGGCCTGCGGTTGGCCAGGACGAACGAGCCGAGCCTGTCCTGCCCGATCAGCTCCGGGTTCTGTTCCTTGACCTGGACCCAGAGCGCGCTGGTCGTCATCATCATCGAGGCCTGGCCGGTCTGCACGTTCGACGGCGCTCCGGCGGCGGTCTTGCGCGCGTAGTCCGCCGAACCGTCGGCCACCAGGTCCTTGAAGAACTGGAGGGCCTCCACCCCGCGGGCGTCGGTGAACAGCGGCTTCCTGCCGTCCTCGCTGAACAACTGGCCGCCGTTGGCGAAGAGGAAGGTCTCCCAGCACTGGCGCAGATCGATGGAGAACGGGTCGAACCCGACCCGGCCCTTCTTCGTCAGCTGCTTGGCCACGGCGCGCAGTTCGGACCAGTTGGCGGGCGTCTTACGGATGCCCGCCTCGGCGAAGTGGTCCTTGCGGTAGACCACGATGCGGGTGTCGAGCACGACGGGCAGGGCGTACAGCTTGCCCTCGTGGCGGGACGGCTCCAGCACCCGCTTCTCGTAGTCGTGGGCCTGTGCCAGCTTCTCCGGCAGTTCCGCGATCGCCCCCTTGGCGGCGAACGGCGGGATCCAGCCGACCCCCATCATCAGCACGTCGGGCAGCAGGCCGCCCGCGAGCCCGGTGGTGATCTTCTCGTTGAGCTGGGCGTACGTGGTGTAGTCCACGTTCACCTTGACGTCCGGATACTTCTTCCGGAACCCGCCGAGGGTGTCGCCCTCCAGGAGCGTCTTGCCCTTCGCGCCCTCGTAGATCGGGGTGAGGAGGGTGATCTCGCCCTCGGCGGGACCGTCGGGGGAGCCGGCCGCCGAGGTGCCGGTGCCGCAGCCCGTGAGCGCGGCGGCGGTGCCCGCGCCGATGGCGGCGAGCAGCGACCGTCTGTTGAGTTCCATGAGGCACCCCTTTTGAGGTGGAGTCTGTGGATCGATCCAGTGAAGGAGTCCCGGCCATGGCTGGGATGTACTGGTAAATCGATGCACTGAGACTAGGAATGCCGCTGGAGTGGCGTCAACAGCTGATGCACAAGAATTTTTCGACCAAGTTAACGGGTGTATCGGTAGAGAGACTTCAGTAAATCGATACACTAGGGTCGTCAGGGAGTTTCGAACCGGAGGTGGCATGAGCGGGGTAACGATCCATCAGGTCGCGGCGGCTGCGGGCGTTTCCGCGAGTACGGTCTCCAACGTCCTCAACGGGCGCACCGACCGTATGCAGGCGGCCACCCTGGCCCGTGTCGAGCAGACCATCGAGCGCCTCAGCTACCGGCCCAACCGCGCGGCGCGCATGCTGCGCACGGGCCGTATCAAGGTGATCGGCCTGATCGTGCCCTCCGTGGCGAACCCGTTCTGGGGGTCGCTCGCGCGGGAGCTGGAGGCCATCGCGCTCGCCGAGGGGTACCACGTGCTGCTCTGCAACAGTGAGCGTGACCCCGCCCGGGAGCTCAAGTACGGGGAGGAGCTGCTGGCGGACGGGGTCAGCGGAGTGGTGCTCTGCTCCTCGCTGCCCTCGCTCGAACACGTCGAGCCGCTGCTCAGCAGGGGCCTGAAGATGGTCGCCTTCGACCGCACGGCCCAGGCGGGCGACCCGCCGTCGCTGGCGAGCATCAGTGTGGACAACGCCATGGGAGCGGAGCTGGCCACCCGCCATCTGCTGGAACTCGGCCACCGAAGACTGGCCTTCGTCTCCGGCTCGGTCAACAGCGTCAACCGCCGCGAGCGACTGCGGGGCTTCCGCGCCGCGCTGGAGGAGGCCGGCATCGACCCGGCCGACGTCACGGTCTGGCCCGGGGCGGACACCACCGAGTTCGGCGACAAGGACGCGGCCGAACTGGGTCGCAACGCCGCCCGTGAGCTGCTCTCCGGGCCCCGCCCGCCCACCGCGTTCGTCGCCATCAACGACATGTGCGCGATCGGGATCTGCCGGGGCGCCAAGGACGCCGGACATACCGCCGGGCGTGATGTGTCGGTGGTCGGATTCGACGACATCCTGCTCGCCGATCTCTTCGAGCCACCGCTCACCACCGTCCGCCAGCCGCTGCCGGAGATGGCGGCGGAGACCTTCCAGCAACTGCGCGCCCGGATCGAGTCGGCGCCCTCGGCCGGCCGCTCCCTGCTGATCCGTCCGCGGCTGGTGGTCCGGGAGTCGACCGCGCCCATGCCCGGGTCCTTGGCGGCGCAGGCGGACGCGGTGACTCCGGACGCGGTGACTCCGGCGGGGTGACTCCGGACGCGGTGACTGTGGCGGGGTGAGGAGGCTGCGGGCTCAGTCGGCCGAGGGCGCCCAGCCCGTCGCCTCGATCCGGCCGGCGTCCCGGGGCCGTTCCGCGTCGAAGACCGTGCGGTGGCCGTCGAGGACCCGCAGCCCGTCCACGTACGCGCCGCGTCCCACGTACAGCCGGTCGGTGGCGTAGCGCCAGCGCAGCCGTACGTCCCGGCCGCGCCAAGCCGTCAGGTCCGCCTCCACCCGGTGCCAGACGCGCCCCGACCAGCCGGTCACCGAGCCCGCCGGGTGCGGCTGCGGGCCCGGGCGGTGGCCGGGGCCCGGCGCCAGCGTGGTGAACGGCACCGGCTGCCAGTCCTGCCCCGCCGACGCTTCCAGGAAGAGGCCGTCGGCGGCCGGTTCGGTGTCCCACCACAGCGCGCACTCCAGGCGGGCCCGTGCGGAGTCCAGGCGCAGGGCGGGCAGGGTGAGGGTGGCGGTGGACGCGCTCGCCATCCCGGAGAACCACGCCGTACGCCCCCGTTCGGGCCGGACCGGAACGGCCCGCGCCAGCTGGTTGGCGGCCGCCACCCGGGGCGCGCTGCCCGAGCGCCAGCTCCGCACCGGGTGGACGGAGTTGCCCAGCACGATGAGGAAGGTGTCGGTCGACGGGTCGAGCACCAGGCTGGTCCCGGTGAATCCAGTGTGCCCCGCACTGCGCGGCGTCGCCATCGCGCCCATGTACCAGTGCTGGTAGAGCTCGAAGCCGAGGCCGTGTTCGTCGCCCGGGAACGCGGTGTTGAAGTCGGTGAACAGCAGGTCGACGGAGTCCTCGGACAGGATGCGGGAGCGGCCGTAGACCCCGCCGTTGAGGAGGGTCCGGGCGAGGACCGCGAGGTCCCAGGCGCAGGAGAACACCCCGGCGTGGCCCGCCACCCCGTCCAGGCTGAACGCGTTCTCGTCGTGCACCTCGCCCCAGACCAGCCCGCGTTCGAGACCGGACCACGGCAGCCGGGCGTCCTCGGTCGCCGCGATCTTCGGCTTCCAGGAGGCGGGCGGGTTGTAGCGGGTGCGGTGCATCCCGAGCGGGGCGGTGATCTCGTCGCGGAGCAGAGCGTCCAGCGGGCGGCCGGTGATCTTCTCCAGGATCAGCTGGAGCGAGATCAGGTTGAGGTCGGAGTAGAGGTAGGCGCTGCCCGGGGTGCTCGCCGGGACCTCGTCCATGAGCATCCGGAGCTTCCCCTCCCGGGTCGGCTCCTTGTACAGCGGGATCCACGAACGGAAACCCGAGGTGTGCGTGAGCAGGTGACGGACCGTGACGTCCTGTTTCCCGCCGCGCGCGAAGTCCGGGAGGTACGAGGCGACCGGGGCCTGAAGCTCCAGTTCACCGCGCTCGATCTGCTGGACCGCCAGGAGTGAGGTGAACAGCTTGGAGATCGAGGCCAGGTCGAAGACGGTGTCCTCGGCCATCGCGATCTGCTGGTCCGCCGGGAACTCCACCCCGGTGTCGGTCTTCTCGTCGTACGCGGCATAGCGCACCGCCTTGCCGATCGGCCGGTGCAGCGCCACCGTTCCGCCCCGCCCGGCGAGCAGGACGGCGCCCGCGTACCACGGGTGCGCGGGGGAGTCGGCGAGGTAGACCTCGGCGTCCCGGACGAGCTGGTCCAGCGGCCCCTGGAGCAGCCCGGCGCGCGCGGCGCTCCCGCGCCGCAGCGTGGGCCGGTGCGTTCCTGCCTCCATGTCCGCTCCCGTGTCCGCCGCGCTGCCCGTCACCCCTGTGCC
>NZ_NTGZ01000394.1 GCF_002551245.1 Streptomyces sp. rh34 | reverse complement strand
GATGCCCCGCCCGGCCCTGTACACCGCCGCGCAGAAGGCGTCCGGGCTCGGCCGCGTCATCGCGGGGCGCGACGGGTGGATCTCGCGGCTGCCCCCACCGCTCCGCGGCTGGAGCGCCAGCCGTGACACCGCGGCGCCGCCCCGGGAGACGTTCCGCTCCTGGTTCGCCTCCGACGAGGGCGCGGCCGCCCTGCGGGCCGCGGCCGCCGAACACGACACCGCGGGCCCTGGCGGCGACCACGACGAGGAGGACGCGACATGAACAGTGCCCGCGACACCGTGCTGGGCCGGATCCGCGACGCCCTCGCGTTGGCTCCGCCACCCGCCGTCGTCGTCCCGCGCGACTACCGCACCGGGCGCGCGCTGCCCGACGACGAACGCCTCACCCTGTTCACCGACCGGCTCCTCGACTACAAGGCGCGGGTGCACCCCTGTGCGGCCGCACCGCCGAGGTCATCGGCGACATCCTGCGGGAGCACGGCGTTCGCCGCATCGGCGTGCCGGCCGGGCTGGACGCGGGCTGGCTCGCCCGGTACGACGGCGAGGTGCGGCAGGACGACGCCGATGTCCCGCCCTCACGACTCGACACCCTGGACGCGGTGGTGACGGCGTCGGCAGCCGGCTGCGCCGAGACCGGCACGGTCTTCCTGGACGGTTCGCCCGGCCAGGGACGCCGGGCGCTGTCCCTCGTCCCTGATCTGCACCTCTGCGTGGTGGGCCTCTCCACCGTCGAGGCGGGCGTGCCCGAGGCGGTCGCGCGCCTGGTGCCCGAACGGCCGACGACGCTGATCGGCGGCCCGTCCGCCACGTCCGACATCGAGCTGGAGCGAGTGGAGGGCGTGCATGGCCCCCGGACACTGGTGGTGGTGATCCGTACGGACGCGTAGTCCTAGGCGGCGGTGTCCGGCGGCCCGTGATCCACCGCCACCGCCGCACCGCCGAACGTGATCCGAGTCCGCGCCCCGTCCTGTGCCCAGCGCACCTCGACCGTGGAGCCGGACACCGTCACCCCCTCCACGACCCCGTCCACGACCTGGTCCATGGTCCCCTCCGCGGTCCCGTCCAGCGGGGCGGCTCCGGGCGCGGCTTCCGGGGCGGCGGTGAGGGAAGCCAGGGCGGCCAGGACCGCCGTGCCGGTCACCTCGGCGGTGAGCCGGGGCACGGTCGCCCAGCGGGCGAACGCCGTTCCCTGCGGCGCCCGTACGCACTCGGGAGCTCCCCAGCCGTGCAGCCCCCGCAACCGTGAGCGCACCGTGCCGTCGGGTTCGGTCGCCCAGCCCGTCAGCTCGGCCCGTGCCCCGTCCGGCGCGCCCAGCACCCGGTGCACCCGTAGTTCGTGGCGGCCCCGCGCCACGATCACGCTCTCCACCCGCAGCCCGGGGACGGTGGACGGGCCCGCCGGGAACACCGGCAGGTGCCAGGAGGCCGCCCAGCCCCAGCCGTCGCCGTGCCCGGACCCGAGCGGACGGATGCGCCGCCGCGCGCTGCGCACCCCGCCGACCGTCACCGACAGATGGTTGTCCGCGGTGTTCGCCGCGGAGGTCGGCCCGGTCACGGTGGAGTACGCGAGCCGCGCGTAGAGCGGGTCCTCGTCGGCCGCTGACTCGCCCTCGTCCGGGCGGACGTGGTCGCTGCCGTGGTTGTGCAGCCGCACCACGCCGTCCGCCCGGGTCGACTGCACCAGGAAGCCCGCCGCCGGCACGGACAGCACCCGGTCGGGCCCCTCGCTCGGGGCCGCCTCCTCCGGCGACGACCAGAAAGGATGCTCGGCGGGAGCCAACAGGGACACGAACGCCTTCGACGCCCAATAAGGGGACGCGGGGCCGGAGTAGGTCTGCAGTGTCGCAGTGTGCGGGCCGTGCCAGCCGAGGCTCAGCAACCCGCTCCCGTCGACCGCGCCGCGCTCCAGGAAGTACCGCAGCGCCCCACTGACCACCCGCCGGGACGCCCCCGGGGCGAGCGGCGTGTGTCCGGTCACCGCGCCCAGACCCACACCCGCGCTCGCGGCGAAGCGATAGGTCAGCGAGCGCCCGAAATACAGCGGGGCCCCGTCGCCGCCGAACATCAGCGAGAAGCTCCCCAGGTGCTCGCGCAACCGCGCCCCGTGCCGCGCCGACTCCCGTGCGTCGCCCGACAGATGGGCGTCGAGCAGCGGATACAGGTGCAGCGCCCAGCCGTTGTAGTGGTCGAAGGCGCGCCCGTCCCCGTCGGCGTACCAGCCGTCACCCCGGTACCAGTGCTCCAGCAGCTCCAGGGCCCGCTCCCGGGCCCGTGCCGTCTCCGCGTCGCCCCGGCCCACCGACTCCAGGAATCCGGCGACGGTGTACGGGAAGAGATACCAGTTGTTGCCCGAGGGAACGTGCCGCAGCGCGCCCCGCAGCCAGTGCTCCGCCCGGTCCCGAACGTCGGGCGTCAGCCGGTCCCAGAGCCAGGGCCGGGTGAGCCGCAGACCGAGGGCCACCGAGGCGGACTCCACCATGGGCTGCCCCTGCACATCGTGGTCCAGGATCAGCGGCCAGGACTCCGCGTCGTCCCGGCCCGGTGTCCGCGTACCGGCGTCGAGCCCGTCCGCGTACCGCTCCAGCAGTCCGTTCGGGTCCTCGCCCCCTGCCCCCGCGACCCGGAAACCGGCTGCCAGGAACGTGCGCGCGTACCCCTCCAGGCCGTCGGAGCGGACACCCGAGTGCGATGGGGGACCGGGCAGGTCGAGCCGGGCGCCGCCCGGCGTGGCCCACTTCCACGCGGCGTCCAGCATCCCGTCGGCGGCCGCCTCCCAGTGGGCGCGGGTGTATCCGGTGTACGGGCTCGACGTGCGGTCTTCCGGAGGGAGCCCCAAGAGGGCACCAAGGGGGACGGTCATGCGGGAATCCTGAGCGATTGATCGAAGGGGGGCAATAGATCGATCACAAGCGGGCCGAATCGATCAAACGCTCATCAGGGGCAAGGGAGGGGGAGAGCCTCGATCCGTTGGCCGGAAAACCGGTGCGCTTACCATCTTTCCCGACATGGACACCATCAGCCTCTGGCAACTTGCCGCGCTCGCGGCGGCATCCACTCTCGTCGGCTTCTCCAAGACAGCTGTCAGTGGTGCCAACACGATCAGCCTCGCGGTCTTCGCGGCCGTTCTCCCGGCCCGCGAATCGACCGGAGTGCTGCTCCCGATCCTCATCGTCGGCGATCTTCTCGCCGTACGCGTCTACCGCCGCCACGCCCACTGGCCCACGCTGCTCCGGCTGTTCCCCGCCGTCGCGGTGGGCGTCGTCGCGGGCACCCTGTTCTTGCTGTGGGCCGACGACGCGGCGGTCCGCACCTCCATCGGCGCGATCCTGCTGTTCATGACGGGCGTCACCCTGTGGCGACGCCGGACCGCGGAGAAGGAGACCGGGCCCGGGGCGGGCGCGGGGGTGGACAGCGAAGCCGGGGCAGCAGGTGAGGCCGGTACCGGCACCGGTCGGGCCGCGGCGCGCGGTTACGGGGTTCTCGGCGGCTTCACCACGATGGTCGCCAACGCCGGCGGGCCGGTGATGTCGCTCTATCTGCTCTCGGCCGGCTTCCGCAAGCTCGGCTTCCTCGGCACCTCGGCCTGGTTCTTCCTGATCCTGAACGTGTCCAAGGTGCCGTTCAGCGTAGGTCTCGGCCTGATCGACGCCCGCTCCCTGCTGCTCGACGCCTGTCTGCTGTTGTTCGTCCTGCCCGGTGCCTACCTGGGCCGGGCATGCGTCGACCGGATCAACCAGAAGGTCTTCGACCGGATCGTCATCGGTGCGACGGTGATCGGCGGACTCCAACTGCTGCTGATCTGAGGCCGCCGGGCCGCCGCCTCAGGGAAGCAGCAGCCAGTCCGCTCCCACGGCGGCCAGCAGCCCCGCCCCCAGCAGCCAGCTGGCCAGCCGGGTACGGCCGTTCCTGCTCAGCTCGATCACCACGCCGCACAGGATGAGCGCCAGCCCGTAGACGCCGACGACGAGGACCGACGAGCGGCTCGCGATGCGCAGCCCGAGCACGAGGGCCATCGCCGCCATGCCCACCGAGGAGAGCACGATCCGCAGCCGCCGGGCCTGGCGCGGGGTGAGTCTCTTCCCTTCCCGGTCGTCCCGACCATCCCCACGGTCCTCACCGCCGGGAACATCGACTCCGTCCGTCGTCGTCGCTGTCGCCGCTTCCGTCTCCCCGGGGGCGTCGGCTATCGGGGAGTCGCCGCCCCGTTCCTGGTCCTGGTCGGACTGTTCGTCGTTCAGCCTGTCCTCGCGCTGGTCCTGGTGCTGGTCCTGGTCAGAAGTGCTCATGGAGCCGGATCGTAGTAGCTGTACGGACCCGGGGTTCGCGGACCCGGGTCTTCCCGCTCCGGGCCACACTCCTGGCCCCGCCTTCGGGCTACCTCCGCAGGCGGGGCGACTCGGCCGCCGCGTCGACCGTCGGGCCCGACTCCACCCGGCCCGCCAACTCCCGCGCCCAGTCGGACAGCCCGGCGACGGCGATCCCGTGCGGCCCGGAGCCGGCGAACGGGGCGAGCGCCCCCGCGCCCCGGCGCAGCAG
>NZ_NTGZ01000393.1 GCF_002551245.1 Streptomyces sp. rh34 | reverse complement strand
GCCGCCGCCCGCCCCGCGCGGGCCAGCGCCCCGAAGCGCAGCGTGTCCAGCTCGCCCTCGGCGATGCGCAGGAGATAGCCCCCGCAGCCGTGCACCACCCGGTGCCGGGCCCCGTCCCCGGCGGGCCCCAGGAGGGCGCGGGCGGCACTGACGTAGACCTGGAGGTTCTTGCGCGCGGTACGGGGCGGGCCGTCCGGCCACACCGCGTCGATCAGCACACCCACCGGCACGGGGGTGTTGGGGCGGGCCAGCAGGGTGGCGAGGACCAGGCGCTGCTTTCGCGGACCGAGCTGCAGCTCACGGCCGTCCAGCCGGGCCGTGAGCGGACCGAGCAGGGAGACGTGTACCGCACCGGCGGAACCGGTACGGGCGGGAGGTCGGGTCATCGGCGGGCCTCCGGAACGGGGACGGGCGGCGGGCTGGGCCGTGCGCACGTCCCGATCCTGCTGCCGCCCCGGCCCCCGCACATCGGGGCCCCGCACGCATCTTCCGCCCGGTGACCCGACCGAAACCGCCCGGCGCCCCCATGTTGCCCGCCCCGGCCCCCCCACGGCGGGACCGCCGGGGCGGAGCGCGGCCCGGGTCCGGGACACGGTGGGACCACCGGGCGCTGCGTGGCCGGGCCGGGGAAGGGGCGCGGGCGCCGTGCTCGCCTCAGGCCGGTTCGACGGCGCACTCGGCGGCGAACTCGCACAGCGCGGCCCGGTCCGCGTGCCCGGTCTTGCTCAGCAGACTGGCCATGTGCTTCTCCACCGTGCGGGGCGAGATGGACAGCTGCCGGGCGATCTGCTGGTTCCCGGGCCGCTCGGGCAGCAGGACGAACACCTCGTACTCGCGCGGGGTCACCCCGCCGGCCCGCAGCGGCGACGGGATCCGGTCCCAGCCGCCCCGGTGCTGGCCCACACTGGCCCCGGCCTGCCGCAGCGCCGCCCGGCACGCGGAGGCGACCGCCTGCACCCCGGCCCCGTAGAAATACTCCTCGGCGGACCGCAGCCACGCCACCGGCTCACCCCACCCGTCCGCGAGGGCCGCCTCCGCGACCAGCCGCAGCCCCAGGTGGCGGGCGACCGGGAAGGGCGCGGAGACCCCGTCGAAGGACGCCATCAGCCGGGCGGCCCCGGCCGGGTCCCCCTCCCGGCCCAGCAGCACCGCGTCGGCCAGCTCCAGGAACTGCCGGTTCCAGGCGAGAGCGCCCCCGGGGGTCGCCCGCGCCTCCGCGAGATCCGCCCGGTCCGCCTCGCCCGCCAGCACCCGCAGCAGCGGGCGCAGCCCGTACCGCCCGCTCAGGTAGTAATAGCTCGGGTGGTCCGACTCCCAGGCCAGCGCCTCGTCCAGACCCGCCGCCGCCCGCTCCCGGTCCTCCTCCAGCAGCGCCCCGAACGCCCGGCACAGCCCCGACCGGAGCGGCACGAGCAGCGACTGCTCGCCACCCGCCCGCCGGAACGCGGCCAGCGCCCGGTCCATGTCCCGCCGCCGCCCCCGGTGCGCGGCCATCGTCGCCCCGGCCAGCAGCAGATACCGGTGGGCGGACCGGTCACCGACCCGGGCACTGGCCTCCGCCGAGCGGTCGATGATCTCCTGCGCCTCCTCCCACCGGGCGCACATCACCGCGTTCATCGCGAGCAGCCCGTCGACCGTACGGGTCAGCAGCAGGGCGCCCAGCTCGGTGGCCGCCGCCCGCGCGGAGAGCAGCCGGGCCGCGTCCCCGGTGCGCAGGAAGGCGTTCGCCCCGAGCCGCACCAACGCCTCCACCCGCCAGACCGGCAGGGCGTGTTCGGTGGAGATCGACAGCATCCGCTCCAGCGCGGCGTCCGCGGCGTCGAAGCCCTCCTCGCGCCGCAGCAGCGCCAGTAACTGCCAGGCCTGGCAGGCCACCACGGGCAGCCCCTCGGCCTCGGCGGTCTCCGCGGCCTCCCGCACGGTCCGCTCGGAATCCGCCGGATCCCGGGGCTGTTGCCCGTGCCCGGGAAGCAGTGCCAGATGCCCGTCGACCACCACGAGCGCGGCCCGGCGGCCCGGCGGCGGCGACGGGCCGAGCAGGACGCGGGCCGCTTCGACCTGGAGTGCCGCGTCGGTGGTGCGCTCCGCCATGACGGCCGCCCAGGCGAGTTCGATATGGATCCGGCCGCGCCGGGCGGCGGCCTCGGAACGCGCCGGGACCGGCGGCAGCGCGTCCGCCAGCGCCAGCGCGCCGTCCAGGTCGCCGCCCTCGGCACGGGCGACCGCCAGCGACTCGGCGACGGCGGCCCGGTCGGTCTCGGCGGCCAGCGGGTGCGCCCGCTCCAGCAGCACCACGGCAGAGCCGTGCGCTCCCGAAGCGAGCATCCGTCTTCCGGCCTCCGCGAACTGCCGGGCCGCCCCCGCCCGGTTGCCCGCGGCCAGTTGCAGCGAGGCGACGAGCTGCCGGCCGTCCTCGTCCAGCGGCTGCCCGGAGTGCTCGATGGCCCCGGCGGCGCGGCGGGCCAGCGAGGCGCGCTCGGCCGGCGCCAGCGAGGAGATCAGGGCCTCGGCGGTGAGCGAGTGCCGGAAGGTGTAGCGGTCGGGGGCCGCGCCGTCCGGCGCGATGACACCGGCCTCCACGGCCGACCGCAGATGGGTGAACAGGGCCCGGTCCTCGAAGCCGGTGACGGTCTGGAGCACGGGCACCGAGAACTGGCTGCCCAGGGTGGCCGACGCCAGCAGGAGGTCCCGCACCGGCTCGTCCAGCCGCTCCAGCCTGCGGGCCCAGCTGCGGACGATGTCCGAGGGGACCGCACCGCCCGGCTGCTCCGCCGCCACCCACCCGTCGTCCGTCCGGCGGAGCCGGCCGGTGTCCAGCAGGTCCGCCAGCAGCACTTCCAGCAAGTACGGGTTGCCCGCGGCGTGTTCGGCCAGCCGGCGGTGCACCGCCTCGGGTATCTCCTCCGGCCGCGCCTCCAGACACGCGCCCGTCAGCGCCCGCACCCGGTCGTCGCGCAGCGGGCCCATCTCCCGCACCGTCGCGGTGTGCCGGCGCTCGGCGGAGCGTACGAGGTCCAGGGCGGCTCCCGGCTCCGGGCGCAGGGTGCCCAGAAACAGAATGGGCAGATCGGCCAGGTTGTCGATGACGTACTCGACGACCGCCACGGTCTCCGTGTCGCAGTCGTGCAGATCCTCCAGCAGGATCGCGCAGCCCGCCTCCCGGCCCAGCACGGACAGCAGCCGCAGCAGGGCCTCGGCCAGCTCCACGACCGTCTCCGGATAGCCGGGGGAGCCGTCCCTGCGCCACTCCGGCACCAGCCGGGCCAGCGCCGGATGGTAGGGCGCGAGCTCCGGATCGGTCGGTGTGCCCGCGGCCCGGAACCGGGAGGCCAGGGCCTCCGCGAGCGGACGGAAGGGGACGACGAGCCCGGTCGAGGTGGCCCGGCCGCGCAGCACCGGCATGCCGAGCCCGTACGCCCGGTAGGCGCATTCGCCCACCAGCCGGGACTTGCCGATACCGGCTTCCCCGAGGAGGAACAGCGCGCGCCCCGAACGCTGTCGTACGGCGTCCAGGGCGCTGCTCAGCAGTCCGATCTCCTCGTCCCGCCCGACGATGACCGGCGAAGTGGCTCGCATGGCCGCAGGCTACTGGAGCCCCACCCCTACGGCAGCGGGCCAATTCGGCTCAATGACGCTTGAGTTGGCCGGAACTGTTCACCAAGGGGCTGTCATGGTGGTCCACGGCAGGTCGTGGCTGTAGCCGCTCTCGCCCTCCGAGGCGCTGAGAAGTCTGCCGCGCGCACCGAGGCCTCCGGTGGATCCCAAGGAGATCTGCCCGGCCGGGTGCTCGGGCGTGCCCTCGTGCGCGATCTCGCCGGACGTCTGCAGGGCCGATTCGCCGTACTGCTTCATCTCTGCCTCATCCTCTGGGTAGTGGTGGTCGTTCGTGAAACCTTGAAAGCCGTGGTTCGGTCAGGGCGTCCGGGAGGGGCGCAGGAGCAGGGCGGACCCGATCCGGTCGGGGAACCCGGCCCGCAGCAGCCCGTGCCCGATCCCCGAGAGCCCGGTGAGCAGCCCCGGGTGCGGTACGCGGCCCGGCGTCCCGCACTGCGGGCCCGCCCGGTCCGCCGAGGCCAGCAGCGTTCCGGCCCGGCGCATCCACGCGGGCCGTGCGGCGGGCAGCGCGCTGTGGCCGAGGAGTTCGAGCAGCCCCGACTCCCCGTGGCACAGGCTGTCGTCGGCGAGCGGGCCGATGCCCGCCAGCTCCCCGGAGCGCGCCGCGAGCCAGCCGGACAGCTCCGGGTCCGCCAGCGCGTCGGGGCTGTCCGCGATCGCCAGCGCGATTCCGGCCACCCCCTCGCACCAGGCCGGCCCGGCGGACGCTCCGGCCGCCGTTCCGCGGGTAGCCCCGGCGCTTGTTCGGCAGGGCGTCCCGGTGGTGGTTCGCCGGAGCGCCCCGGCGGTCGTATCGTGCGGCGCTCCGGCGGTCGTGAGGTGGGTCGTTCCGGCCGTCGCCCGGCGCAGGGCCTCCAGCCCGGCGTTCCGGTGGCGTGCGTCGCCCCCGGCCCCGGCGAAGCGCAGCAGCGCCCAGCCGATCCCCGCCGCCCCGTCGGCGAAGCCCCCGGTCCCGGGGAGCGGGGCGGCGGCGATCCTGTCTCTTATACACATCT
>NZ_NTGZ01000392.1 GCF_002551245.1 Streptomyces sp. rh34 | reverse complement strand
TCGTCCTGCGCCGCCAGGGCCTCGCCGCCGAGCGCGCCGCCGCGGCCGAGCGGGCCACAGAGGCTGAGCGGGCCACAGAGCCCACGGAGGCCCTTCAGAGCAGCGCCGGCACCGCGGCCGACGCCGGCCCGGCTGCCGGAGCCGTGGCCGCCGCGAAGGACGTACGCGGTGCTGCCGAGGCGCGCGACGCCGCGGAGGCCGAGCGGTGACAGCCGCTGCCCGGGTGCTCCGGCTTCTCGGAGCGCGGGGCGAGACGCTCGCCGTCGCCGAATCGTTGACGGGCGGCCTGGTGGCCGCCGGCCTGACCTCCGTACCCGGCGCCTCCCGGTCCTTCCGTGGATCGGTGACGGCATACGCCACCCCCGTGAAACGGGATGTCCTGGGCGTCGACGAGAGCCTTCTGGCGGAGCGCGGCGCCGTGGACCCCGATGTCGCGCTGCAGATGGCGGTCGGTGTGCGCCGGGTCCTCGACGCGGACTGGGGCGTCTCCACCACGGGGGTCGCGGGACCGGAACCACAGGACGGGCAGCCGGTCGGCACGGTCTACGTCGCCGTGGCCGGACCCTCCGGCATCGAGAAAGTGACGGCTCTGCGGTTGAATGGTGAGAGGGCGGATATCCGTAGTGAGAGTGTGCGAGGGGCCCTCGAACTGCTCGCAGGCGAACTCGGTGAGAATGCGCGGGCACAGGATACGGAACAGAACGGGGGGAATTGATGTTTGCAGCCCTGAGTGAACACGACATCGCTCCCCGCACGGCCGCAGCACAAGGCGGTACGGTAGGGCGTGAAGGATGCGGCTACGCGGTCCGAGGAGGGAGCCACCGATGATTCTGCTCCGTCGCCTGCTGGGTGACGTGCTGCGTCGGCAGCGCCAGCGCCAAGGCCGTACTCTGCGCGAAGTCTCCTCGTCCGCCCGGGTCTCGCTCGGTTATCTGTCCGAGGTGGAGCGGGGGCAGAAGGAGGCATCCTCCGAGCTGCTCTCCGCGATTTGCGACGCGCTTGACGTACGGATGTCCGAGCTCATGCGTGAAGTGAGCGACGAGCTCTCGCTCGCTGAGCTGGCCGAGTCGGCAGCTGCCGGTGATCCGGTCCCAGTGCCGGTTCGTCCCATGCTCAACTCCGTCTCCGTCTCGTCGGTCGCAGGTGTGCCGTCGGGCCGGGTGACCATCAAGGCGCCCGCGGAAGCGGTGGACGTCGTCGCCGCCTGATCCACGTGGCACAGTTGCTCGACCGGAGTCCCGGCCGACCCCGACAGGGGTCGGCCGGGACTTTCGCGTGGGAGGTCGAAGTCGACGTGACCGCCGAACCTTCCGTGTGGCCCGTGAGTCGCGTGCGCCTCACAGGGGGTGTGAGCCTTCGACGGGTGGGCACACGCAGGACAAGGCTCGCGTGACCGTTTTGCTTCATATGTGCCATCGTGGGTGATGCACCGAGACGGTCAGCGAAGCGGCTGACGGATGGGAGTAGCGCATATGTCTGTGGTCAAGAGCACGTTGTCCGAGAGTGACCTCAAGGTCGTGGGAACGGCGCTGCAGGGCGCTCTGGTCGACCTCGTCGACCTCTCCCTGGTGGCCAAGCAGGTCCATTGGAACGTGGTCGGTCCACGCTTCCGCTCCGTGCACCTTCAGCTCGACGACGTCGTCGTCACGGCCCGGCAGCACTCCGACACGGTCGCCGAGCGCGCCTCGGCCGTCGGGGTCAATCCGGACGGGCGCTCCGGCACGGTGGCCAAGGAGACCGCGATCGCGTCCGTGCCCGAGGGCTGGATCAAGGACACCGACGCCGTGCGGATCCTGGTGGACGCGCTGGGCGTGGTCATCGGCCGGATGCGGGAGCGCATCGAGGCGACCGACGAGCCGGACCCGATCACCCAGGACCTGCTGATCGGGCTGACAGCGGAGCTCGAGAAGCATGCCTGGATGTTCCAGGCGGAAAGCGCCTGACCGGCGCGCGACATGCGTCCGAGCGAAAGGGAGCGACATCGTGAGTGGTGACAGCGCCATGGACAAGCTCAAGGGCAAGGGCAAGGAAGCGGTCGGCAAGCTGACCGGCGACCGCCGCAAGGAGTCCGAAGGCAAGGCCGACCAGGCCAAGGGCCGGGCCAAGGGCGCGGTGGACGAGGCCGGCGACCGCGCGAAGGGCGTCAAGGACTCCCTCCGCAGGGACGACGACAGGTAGTTTCCCGCGGCAGCAGGGCCCCGTTGGGGCCGTCAGAGCCTCGTGAGTGCCCCCGCCGTTTCGGTGGGGGCACTCCTGTGTGGGTGACTCCTCGGCCGGGCGTTCTGGATGCACCGCCGCCGCTACCAGGGGAAACTGCCGGAAAGGACGTCGGCCGCGGGAGGCAGCGATGAAACGGCGATGGGTGCCGGCGCTGGTCCTCGGCGGGCTGTGGTGGTGGGCGGTGCTCCGGCTGGTGCTGCGTCCGGAACAGGCGGGGCTGGTGGAGGGGGCGGTGGCGGCGGGTGGCTGGGGGTTGAGCCTGTTGCCGGTCCATGTCGCGTCGGTCGTGCCGGTGAACCCGTTGGGGCGGTGGGGTCGGTCGGGTCTGCTCGGCCGGTTGGGCTCGTTGGGTTCGTTGAGGCCGTTCACGGGACGGCGGTCTACCAGGGCATGGCGACGCCGCCGTTCGGCCGGAGAATCTGACCGGTCATGAAGGCCGAGGCGTCAGAGGCCAGGTGCAGCACGGTGTGTGCGACGTCCTCCGGTTCGCCTACCCGGCCCAGCGGGGAGATCCGGGCCATCGTCGCCTCCGTCCGGCGCCGGCCCGCGGCGTCGTGCCGGTCGGTCATGGGCGTACGGATCCAGCCGGGCGCGACGGCGTTCACCCGTATGGCGTGGGGCCCCAGCTCGGTGGCGAGCGTCTTGGTGAGCTGCACCACGGCGGCCTTCGCGACGCTGTAGCAGAGCAGGCCCGCGCTCGCGGAGTCCACGGCGCCGGACGCCATGGTGATCAGCGAGCCGGGGGCGGCGCGGGCCGTCATGGAGCGGGCCACTTCCTGGCAGGCGTGCAGCACTCCTTTGAAGTTGACGGCCAGGACTCGGTCCAGATCCTCGTCCGCCGTCTCCAGCACGCTGCTGGAGTGCATGATCCCGGCCGAGGCGACCAGTACGTCGAGGCGCCCGGCCGCGCCGACGGCCTGACGGACCTGGTCACGGTCGGTCACGTCGAGGGGATGGGTCAGGGCGCGGCCGCCCGCGTCGGTGATCAGGTCGTACGTCCGGCGCAGCCCCGTCTCGTCGCGGTCCGCGCAGTGCACCGTCGCCCCGGCCTCCGCGAGCAGCAGGGCGCTCGCCCGCCCGATGCCGCTCGCCGCGCCGGTGACGAACGCGGCGCGGCCCGTGAGGTCGTACGCGGAGAGAGGCATGACGGGACCGTACGACCGTATCTGACGAGGCGTCAACTAGGGTGTCGGTCCTGATTGGCAGCCGGGACACCAGTAGGCGGGCCGGTCGTCCTGGTCGGCGAGACGGATCGGGGTCCCGCAGCGCAGACAGGGGCGACGGGCCCGCCCGTAGACGTACAGCCGCTCCTGTACGCGAACGGGCGGCCGGGCCGGGCCGGCCGCCCGGGCACGCGGGCGCTCGGTCCCGGCTCCGGCTCCGGCCTCGACTCCGGCTCCGGCCTCCGGCCCGGGGGGCGGTGGGGTGCGGAGTTCGGAGGTGATCGTCGTGGTGCGGGTGGGGCGGTCGCGGTTGGCTTGCAGCAGCCGCTCGGCGAGCGTGACGAGCCGGGGGAGCACGCCGTCGGGGAGGGCGCCCACAGGGAGCCAAGGCGTGACGCGGGCCAGGAAGCACAGCTCGCACTTGTAGACATTGCCGATGCCCGCCAGGTTGCGCTGGTCCAGGAGCGCCTCGCCGAGAGGGCGCTCCGGCGCGGCGAGCAGTCGGTGCAGGGCCAGGCCGGGATCCCAGTCGGGGCCCAGCAGATCCGGGCCCAGATGGCCCACGGCGCGGTCCTCCTCGCTGGTGCGCAGCAGCTCGAGCACCGGGAGCCGGTAGCCGACCGCGGTGTGCTCCGCGTTGGCGAGGATCGCGCGGATCTGATGTCCCGGGCCGCCCCGCCAGCGTTCGTCCGGGGCGTACACCCGCCAGGCGCCGTCCATCCGGAGGTGGCTGTGCAAGGTCAGTCCGCCCTCGACGCGGGTCAGCAGGTGCTTGCCGCGCGCGGTGACGTCCAGGACGGTCCGGCCGGAGAGGTCGGCGGTGGCGAAACGGGGGACGCGCAGGTCCGACCGGGTCAGCACTTGCCCGGCCAGAGCCTCGTGGAGCCGGGCGGCGGTCTGGAGGACGGTGTCTCCTTCGGGCATGCCTCCATGATGGGCGCTCAGGGGCATGCGTGCGTGCGCCGGTCTGTCCGGGGCCGCCGTCGGTCCGGGCGGCCGAGGGGCAGGGTGGCGTTCGCCGGGCTCGGGGCGGGCCGGGGTGGCCTCCCGGATCATCGGCCCCTCGGATCATCGGCCCCTCGGATCAGGCGCGCAGGCGCAGACCTCTCGGGGTGGCGAGGAACCCGGCAGCTTCCAGCGTCCGGCCCAGCGGCGAGGTGAGGGAGGAGACGCCGTTCGTCCGCTCCACCGTCACCGTGCCCAGGGCGCCGCCGCGGGCCGAGGCGGCCAGGGCCCCGGCCGCCGCCCGCAGGGCCGGGGC
>NZ_NTGZ01000391.1 GCF_002551245.1 Streptomyces sp. rh34 | reverse complement strand
AGATGTGTATAAGAGACAGGTCCGGGGCCGCGCCGTTCCTGCCGCGGGAGGCGACCGCGTCGCCGGAGTGCGCCCGCCGCCGGGGCCCCGCCGCACACGGGCGGCCCGGCGGCAGCACCAGCCCGTACGGGTCCAGGTACAGGCACAGCGGCTGAACCTGGACACGTGCCTGGATCTCGCATACTGCTCCGGAGCCTTTTGCGGCGGGCATCAACTACCCGTGAGCCGAAGCACGCCGGGGCCGTTCTCCCCCGGGCGGGAACAGGCCGGCCCACGCGCGGATCATCGCGGCATCGGATGTGCCCGTCCGGTTACCGCATGCTGCCCGCCCGTACCTTGTGCCGGCGGATTCCCGCCACGTACACAGGGAAGTTGACGATCTCACGCCAGCGGAAGGGCTCCCGCGCACGATCACGAGAAGGCCGGATCCCACACCGGGGAGGGCAACAGCCGTATCCCGGCCCGCAGGCCCGCATCCGCCCCGCCCCGCCCCGCAGCACGGCCTGCTCGGCCTGCAGGCCGCTGCGGGCAACACCGTGGTCGTCCAGATGCTCCGAGGCGCCGGCCACCTCTGGGCCCGGGAACAGCACGAGCACGGTGCTGGCTGAGGCCACCAGGAGAACCACCACCAGGAGGTCGCGACCTCGCCCGCACCGGTGCAGCGCTCCGCCGTCCACGACGTGCTCCGCGGCGCCGGAAAACCCCTCGGCGAGCCGGTGCGCCAGGAAATGGAGGCGCGGCTCGGCGCGGACTTCTCCGGCGTGCGCGCGTCCATGACGGCATCGCCGCCCGCGCGTCGGCCACCGAGGCCGGCGCCCGCGCCCACACTTCCGGCCGCCAGGTCGTCATCGGCGACGGCGGTGGGGACAGGCACACCCTCGCCCATGAACCGACCCGTGTCATCCAGCAGCGTCAGGGTCCTGTGGCGGGTACGGACATGGGCAACGGGCTCCGCGTCTCCGACGCTTCGGACACGTTCGAACGCGCCGCGGAGGCCCACGCGCAGCGCGTCATGCAGGCACAGGCACCGCCCGATGTGCAACGCGCCGTGGAGCCACGGACTGTCCCCGCCGCCGGCGCCGCCCACGAGGGCCGCTGGTGCCGGTCGCTGTACAGACCACGTCCACCGACGGGAAAGGAAGCCGCCGCCCGTACCGAAAACGGCCCGACCATCTGAGGCTCGGCGGGGCCGCGCAGACCTCCAGCGCCGACCGGACCAACTCGGCCGGGCAGACGTCGGCCGCCGCGGAACCCGCGCAGGCGCAGCCCCCCGTGCACGGGTACACGCTCACCGAATCGGCAACCCTTGTCTTCTTCCGAGCCGATGGGCGCACCCCCGAGGCCATCCGGCAGGCGAACGGGATGAGATCCCGCAACAACACGTCCCGCGCGACCGAACTCGCCGTCTTCATCGAGAACCCGGTCGCCTACGCCTGCGCCCCTGTCAGCAGCCCCAGGCCGGACTTGGTCTCCACCGCGCTGGACGAGGACTGCGGCGGATGCGCCAGCAACGGCCGGCACCTCTACCGGATCCAGGTCAGCGGCTGGCACAAATTCGCCGCGCCGCCCGCGCGGAGCAAGATCCTGACCAAGCCGACGGTCTACGCCGACAGCCCGCCGCTGGAGACCGCGACAGCGGCCTTCATCGGTCCTGTCGGCCCCACCCGGGTAATGGATTCATCCGGGGGAGTCCCCCTGGCGGCCGTCACTGGCTGCCGCCGGCCGGGGGAGAGCGGCTCGGCGCGCTCTGACGCCGGCGACGGGGAGCGGTGCCTGCCCAGGGGCGGGCCCGCCACCGCCCCGTCCTGCCCCGCCGGTCCCAGCAGACGGGCCGTCCCGGGTGCTGTCGCGAGTGGCAAGGACGGTGAGGGCGGCGTGGACGTCGGCCGGGATGTCCTGGCTCTTCGCCGGGGGCTTGGCGGTATGCGTGCGGATGTAGGTGGCGAGGACGTTGGTGATGGTGGGCTGGTCACGGTGGGAGTCCTGCATGATCCGCTGCAGGGCGTAGACGCCGCCGAGCCGTACGTCCATTTTGTCCTCACCGAGGTTTCCTACCGCTGCTGTGTACCGGCCGGTGGTCTGCCCCTCCTTCGCCAGCGATCGATCCTCCCGCGCCTGCTCATTGGCCTGCCTGGTCTGGATGTTCGAGTACCAAAGACCCACAACCGCCACGAGAGCGGCGACCACGACGGTGACCAGCTCGATCCGCCGCGCCCAGTCCATACCCTCCCAACGTTCACCCTGGGCGCCGTCCGGACCGACCGGGGGAGCGGAAGCGTTCGGCGGCCGGTCGGAGGTCCGCGCGGTGAGCGGGTTGTGCGGCGCAACCGGGGGCGGCGGGCAGACGTAGGAGACATACCTGTATGCGACCCCAACACCACCACCGTGGCTGCGCTTCCTGGACGCCGCCGAGATCGCCGGACTCGCCGCCATCGCCCACCGGGCCACCGGCCGACTACCCGACGCCGAGAAAGCCACCGCCCAGACCCTGCGCCTGCTCGGCCCCTCCATGCACCGCAACCGTGCCTACTACGGCGTCCAGCTCGCGCAGCTCCAGCTGGCTCAGGGCGACACCAGCAGCGCCAAGGTGACCGCTACGGCGGTCGACACCATGGCGGTCAGCAACCCCCGCATCGCCCAGAGCCTCGCCACCGTCCACCGCCAGCTCGCCACCGCCTAGGAGACCGCCCGCGTGACCACCGGCATAGAGATGCGCCACTACACCGGCGCCCAGGCTCCCGAACTGCGCCCGCTGCTCCTCGGTGTGTACACCGAGGTCTACGCGACCGCCGCGCGCACCGACCCCTTCGCCTCCCCGGACCGGTTCGCCGAAGGACTCGACCACTGGACCGTCCGGCCCGGCTGGAGCTGCGTCGTCGGCTACGACAACGACCAGCCCGTCGGCTACGCCTACGGAGCACCCCTGCCCCCGCGGTCACGCTGGTGGGGCGGACTGCTCAACATGGTCCCCGCCGACGCCACCGCGGAGACCGGAACCCGCACCTACGCACTCTCCGAACTCATGGTCCGCGAGCCGTGGGGCAAGACCGGCACCGCCCGCCAACTCCACAACACCCTGCTGGCCTCCCGCAACGAGGAACGCGCCACCCTCCTCGTCGACCAGAACCACCCCGAAGTCCACGCCCTGTACCAGTCATGGGGCTGGACCACCCTCGGAGACTACGCCCCCGCCTGGACGACGCCCCGCTCTTCCACGCCATGCTGCTCCGCCTTCCCCCGGGCGCCGGGGAGATCGGGCGGTGAGAGTGCACTGTGGTGGTCGGACCGGCGAGGAGTGGTCGCCGGTCCGACGGTTCGATCATGCCCTGGCCGGGTGCCCGGTGTCAGCGGGTGCGGGCGGCGTCGAGGGTGGAATGGATGCGTAGGACCTGGTCGGCTCCCACGACGGTGAAGAGGCGCTGGACTGTAGGGGAGAGGACGGCGAGGCATGGGTTGGCGCGGCCGTGGGTGGTGAGGATTCAGCATCAGGAGCACCGAGTCCGCGAACATGATGCGGCTGGAGTCCGGGACCAGTCTGCCGTTGGCGGTTATGGCCCGACAACGCGCAAGCAACAGCCCCTGCTGCTGCGATGGATCCCCGCCCGTGACTGCACCCGCGGCCGAGGCCGAACTGTCACCAGAAGAAGCCCGGGCCATCGTGCTCGCCGCGGCTCTGCCCGCTGGCGGAACTCCCACCGTCACCGCAGCCCTCGCCCACCTCCACATCGTGCAGCTCGACGGCATCAGCGCACTCGCCCGCGCCCATCAACTCACCCTGACCGCACGCGTACCGGAATCGACCATCACCACGGTGGACGACTCCCCCAACAACAGCTCCCTGCCGATCGCGTTCGACTACCCCGCCCACGCCCTCAGCCTCGTGCCGATCACCGACTGGCCACTGTGGGCGTTCCGCCGCCGAGCGGTCCGTCGCCGCCAATGGCTGTGGAGTTCCTTCTCTGGTCCGGGGAACTCGTCTCCACCCGCCGCGCCGGCGGGCAACGCCTGTTCGACCTCGCCGAGCGCTGCATTCCCGGGAGGCACTTCACCGACCAGGAATCCGACGACATGTGCCTGACCCGGCTCCTGGGCCACGCGGGGAAAGCGCTCGGCGTCGCCACCGTCGACGACCTCGCCGGCTACCCCCGCATCCCCACACCAGTCACCGCCCGCCTCCTGCCCGCCACCTGCCTCGTCCCCGTCCGGGCAACAGCCTGGGCCGACCCGGACGCCCTCACCGGCACGCTGCCGCCGCACCGCGAGCCGGTCTTCCTCGGCCCGTTCGACAACCTGATCTGGTATCGACCCCGCACCCTGCGCCTGTTCGGCTTCACGCAGGTCTTCGAGGCCTACAAACCCGCCGCCCGCCGTCGGCACGGCTACTACGTCAACGCTTCAACCGCACCCTCGCCGACGAATGGGCCTACCTACGGCCCTACACCTCCAACACCGAGCGCACGGCAGCCCTGGCAGACTTCCTCCACACCTACAACCACCACCGCTGCCACACCGCACTCGGAGGCCAGCCACCCATCAGCCGAGTGAACAACGCTGCGGGTCAATACACCTAGCTTGATCTTTAACGTGCGATGTCGAACGGTGTGTCGTACTTGATCACTCGGTTCGGGAACCGCCGTACGCGGAAGCGGCCTTCGTCTGAACATG
>NZ_NTGZ01000390.1 GCF_002551245.1 Streptomyces sp. rh34 | reverse complement strand
GGCTGGGACCCCGCCGACCAGGGCGGCCGGCGCGCCGCCGTCGTCCTCGCCGCCGCCGGGTCCCGCGACCCCGACTCCGCCCAGGACACCCGGCGCACCGCCCGCATGCTCGCGATGCGCCTCGGCGTGCCCGTCGTTCCCGCGTACGCCTCCGCCGCCACGCCCACCGTCCCGGCCGCCCTGCGCGCCCTGGCCGCCCGGGGCCGCCACCGGACCTCCGTCGCCTCGTACTTCACCGCCCCCGGCCGCTTCGCGAGCGCCTGTGCCGACGCCGTACCGCGCCGGGCGGCCGCCCCGCTCGGCGCCCACCCGGCGATGGCCCGCCTCGTACTGCACCGCTACGACCAGGCACGGTCCGCCTCGGAAGGTGCCCCGGCCCCGGCCGACGCGGTGAGCCTGCTCGCTTCCGCCTGACATCCCGGGCCCGCTCACGCCACGTTGTCCGTCCCGGTCGCTACTGTCGGAACCATGGACGGCACACAGGGCGCACACGGGGCAGACCGGACACGGGGCGCACACGGCGCACACGGCGGACGGGGGCCCAGCCCCTACGATCCCGCCGACACCGAGCGCTTCGACACCGAGGAGGACAAGCGCCCCGGCCGCACCGCCTTCCAGCGCGACCGCGCCCGGGTCCTGCACTCCGCCGCCCTGCGCCGGCTCGCCGGGAAGACCCAGGTCGTGACGCCCGGCACCCGCTCCCTCGTCTGGGACGCCAGCCCCCGCACCCGGCTCACCCACTCCCTGGAGTGCGCCCAGGTCGGCCGCGAGCTCGGTGCGGTCCTCGGCTGCGACCCGGACCTGGTCGAGACGGCCTGCCTGGCCCACGACATGGGTCATCCGCCGTTCGGCCACAACGGCGAACAGGCGATCGACGACTTCGCCTCCGACTGCGGCGGCTTCGAGGGCAACGCCCAGTCGCTGCGCCTGCTGACCCGCCTGGAGCCCAAGCGCTTCGTCCGCGACCCGCGCACCGGCGACCTGGTCAGCGTCGGCCTCAACCTGACCCGGGCGGCCCTGGACGCCGCCACCAAGTACCCGTGGCCGCGCGGCGCGCACCCCACCGACCCGCACTCCGCCAAGTTCGGGGTGTACGCCGACGACGTCCCGGTCTTCGCGTGGGCCCGCGAGGGCGCCCCCGAGGACCGCACCTGCTTCGAGGCCCAGGTCATGGACTGGTCCGACGACGTGGCGTATTCGGTGCACGACTTCGAGGACGGGCTGCACGCCGGGCACATCGACCCCAACTGCCTCTACGCCGAGCCGGAGCGCGAGGAGATCTGGGCGGTCGCCATCGGCCGCTACGTCCCGGCCGGCACCGACCCGCAGGAGCTGTCGGAGGCCCTGGACCGGCTGATCGACCAGGACTGGTGGCCGCACGGCTACGACGGTTCCGCCGTGGCGCAGGCCCGCCTGAAGGACGCCACCAGCCAGCTCATCGGCCGCTTCTGCATGGCGGCCGAGACCGCCACCCGCGCGGTGTACGGACCCGGCCGCCTCGGCCGGTACGGCGCCGAGCTGGTCGTCCCGCGCGCGGTGCGCCACGAGTGCGCGGTGCTCAAGGCGGTCGCCGACCGGTACGTCATGCAGCGCGCCGAGCAGGAGGCCATCCGCGCCGACCAGCGCGTCGTGATCGCCGAGCTGGCCGCCGCCCTCACCGTCCGCGCCCCCGAAGGCCTGGAACCGCACTTCCGCGCCCTGTTCGACCAGGCGCCCGACGACCACGCCCGCAAGCGGGTCCTCGTCGACCAGATCGCGGCGCTCACGGACGCCTCCGCGCGATCCCTGCATGCCGCGCTGACCGCCCGTCGCGGCTGACCGGCAGACTGGAACCTGACCACTGGGGGTGACCTGTCCGGGCACCCCCTCTTTCGCCATCACGCTGCGTGCGGGACGCTCGCAGCTGGGGGCGCCGCGCAGCACCGCACTGAGGAGGCATCAAGTGGTCGACGCACACCAGACGTTCGTCATTGTCGGAGCAGGACTCGCAGGGGCGAAGGCGGCCGAAACGCTGCGCGCCGAAGGGTTCACCGGCCGGGTGATCCTCATCGGCGACGAGCGCGACCACCCCTACGAACGGCCGCCGCTCTCCAAGGGCTACCTGGACGGCAAGGCCGAACGCGACAGCGTCTTCACCCACGAACGCGCCTGGTACGCGGGCGCCGACATCGAACTGCACCTCGGCCAGCCGGTCACCGCGCTCGACCGGTACGCGAAGACCGTGCGGCTCGGCGACAACACCGTCATCCACTACGACAAGCTGCTGCTGGCCACCGGCTCCGAGCCGCGCCGCCTGGACGTTCCCGGCACCGACCTGGCCGGCGTCCACCACCTGCGCCGCCTCGCCCACGCCGACCGGCTGCGCAACGTGCTCGCCGCCCTCGGCCGCGACAACGGCCATCTGGTCATCGCAGGAGCCGGATGGATCGGCCTGGAGGTCGCCGCCGCCGCCCGCGGCTACGGGGCCGAGGTCACCGTCGTCGAAGCCGAGCCCACCCCGCTGCACCAGGTCATCGGCCCCGAGCTGGGCCAGATCTTCACCGAACTGCACAGCGCGCACGGCGTCCGCTTCCACTTCGGGGCCCGCCTCACCGAGATCACCGGCCAGGACGGCATGGTGCTCGCCGTCCGCACCGACGACGGCGAGGAACACCCCGCCCACGACGTGCTCGCCGCGATCGGCGCCGCCCCGCGCTCCGCCCTCGCCGAGGCCGCGGGCCTGGAGACCGCCGACCGCGCCCACGGCGGCGGCATCGCCGTGGACGCCTCCCTGCGCACCTCCGACCCGCACATCTACGCCGCCGGGGACGTCGCCGCCGCCGCCCACCCGCTGCTCGGCACCCGGCTGCGCGTCGAGCACTGGGCGAACGCCCTGAACGGCGGACCGGCCGCGGCCCGCGCCATGCTCGGCCAGGACGTGACGTACGACCGCGTCCCGTACTTCTTCTCCGACCAGTACGACCTGGGCCTCGAATACTCCGGCTGGGCCCCGCCCGGCTCCTACGACGAGGTGATCATCCGCGGCGACGCCGGGAAGCGGGAGTTCGTCGCGTTCTGGCTGAAGGACCGCCGCGTCCTGGCCGGGATGAACGTCAACGTGTGGGATGTCACCGAAACGATCCAGGAGCTGATCCGGGCCCGCCAGCAGCACGACCCGGAAGCCCTCGCCGACCCGTCGGTCCCGCTGGACTCCCTGCTCTGAGGACGACGCCGGGGCGCGGGCGGCACCGCCGCGCCCCGGCAGGCCGCGGTCCACCGTGCGTCCCGGCTGTCCGTGCCCACCCGTAGACTTCACCCGTGGCAGGCAGGATCAATGACGACGACGTGAAAGCGGTACGGGACGCGGTCCCGATCGACTCCGTCGTGTCCGAATACCTCCAGCTGCGCAACGCGGGCGGCGGAAACCTCAAGGGACTCTGCCCCTTCCACGACGAGAAGTCGCCCTCCTTCCAGGTCAGTCCCGGCAAGGGCCTGTTCCACTGCTTCGGCTGCCAGGAGGGCGGCGACACGATCGCCTTCGTGATGAAGATCGACCACCTCTCCTTCTCGGAGACGGTCGAGCGCCTCGCCGCCAAGGCGGGCATCACCCTGCGCTACGAGGAGGGCGGCTACAACCCCTCCCACCAGCGCGGCGAACGTATCCGGCTGATCGAGGCCCACCAGGCCGCCGCCGAGTTCTACGTCCGCGCCCTGGAGAGCCCCGAGGCCGAGATCGGCCGCAAGTTCCTCGCCGAACGCGGCTTCGACCAGGACGCCGCCACCCACTTCCGCGTCGGCTACAGCCCGGCAGGCTGGGACCACCTCACCCGCTATCTGCGCGGCAAGGGCTTCAGCGACAAGGAACTGATCACCTCCGGCCTCTCCCAGGACGGCCGCCGCGGCCCCATCGACCGCTTCCGCGGCCGGCTGATGTGGCCCATCAGCGACACCGCCGGGGAGATCGTCGGCTTCGGCGCCCGCAAGCTGCGCGACGACGACAACGGCCCGAAGTACCTCAACACCCCCGAGACCCCGATCTACAAGAAGTCCCAGGTGCTGTACGGCATCGACCTGGCCAAGAAGGACATCGCCAAGGCCAGCCGCGCCGTCGTCGTCGAGGGTTACACCGACGTCATGGCCTGCCACCTCGCCGGGGTCACCACCGCCATCGCCACCTGCGGCACCGCCTTCGGCAACGACCACATCAAGATCCTGCGCCGCCTCCTCATGGACAACGGCAGCGCCCGCGTGATCTTCACCTTCGACGGCGACTCGGCCGGCCAGAAGGCCGCCCTGCGCGCCTTCGAGGACGACCAGAAGTTCGCCGCCGAGACGTACATCGCCATCGCCCCGGACGGCATGGACCCCTGCGACCTGCGGCTCGCCAAGGGAGACGACTCCGTACGCGACCTGGTCGAGCCGCGCACCCCGCTCTTCGAGTTCGCCCTGCGCCAGATCGTCGGCCGGTACGACCTGGAGACCCCGGCCGGCCGCGCCGCCGCCCTCGACGAGGCCGCCGCCGTCGTCGCCAAGATCAAGACGAGCAGCGTGCAGCGCGAGGTCGCCGTCCAGCTCGCCGGCCTCGTCGGCATCCTCGACCAGGAGTTCGTCGTCCACCGCGTCGCCCAGCTCGCCCGCTGGGCCCGTGACAAGGGCGGCGACCACGGGGAGCGCGGCGGCCGGCGCGGCGGCCCCCAGGGCCCGAGGGGCGGGGGCTGTCTCTTATACACATCTCTGATGGCG
>NZ_NTGZ01000389.1 GCF_002551245.1 Streptomyces sp. rh34 | reverse complement strand
GAACGGCCCCACGCTCGGCCGGGGGCCGGGGGCCGGGGGCCGGGGGCTGGATGCGGCGCGGAGCCGCCCCCGGGACGCCGGGCAAGCCGGGGGACGGGTGGGGGCCGGGCCACGCCGTCCGATAGGTTGGCCGGTCATGTGGGCTTTGAGCGCGGTCGGGCACCGTCGGCTGGGTGCGGCGGGATCTCTGGCGATCGTCGTCGGCGGCTGGTTCGCCGGGAAGCTGCCGGTCCACGATCCCTGGGGTCTGTGGACCGACCACGGTTCCGCCACGAAGGCGGCGGCGGCCGTCCTCGCCTACGTCGGACTGACCGTGCTCGTCGTGGCCTGGTGGCAGTACGGCAAGACCGCCTCCACCGTCCGCGACACGCTCGTCACCCTCGCCTGGTGGACGGCCCCGTTCCTGCTCGCGCCCCCGCTCTACAGCGCCGACGTCTACAGCTACATCGCCCAGGGCGCGATGGTCCTCGAAGGGCACGACGTCTACACCGTCGGCCCCTCCGCCCTGGAGCCCGGCGGAATCGGCGGCGATGCCGCCGGGAGCGTCGGCAACCACTGGCGCGACACCCCGGCCCCGTACGGACCGCTCTTCCTGCTGCTTTCCGCGGCCGTCGCCTGGATCACCGGCGGAACGATCGTCCCCGCCGTTCTGGCGATGCGGATACTCGCGCTCGTCTCCCTCGCCCTGATCGTCTGGTCCCTGCGCCGCCTGGCGCGCGAACACGGCCGCAGTGAGAGCCGCGCCCTGTGGCTGGGAGCCCTCAATCCGCTGTTGCTCATGCATGTGGTCGGCGGCGTGCACAACGACGGGCTGATGATCGGCCTGATGCTCGCCGGCCTGGTGCTCGCCCTGCGCGGCAGATGGATCGCGGGCAGCGCCCTGGTCGGCCTCGCCGTGATGGTGAAGTCGCCGGCGGCCGTGGCGCTCCTGTTCATCGGGGTTCTCGTGCACGCGTCCGCGACCGGCCCCCAGTGGCGCCGCTGGGCCAAGGGGCTGCTCGCTCCGGGCGCGATCGCGTGCGCGGTCGCCGGAGGTGCCACGCTGATCAGCGGCACCGGATTCGGCTGGCTCCACACCCAGGGCGTCGCCGCGAACATCCACACCGCGCTCTCCGTCACCAGCGACGTCGGCCTCGGACTGGGGGAGTTGGCCCGGCTGCTCCTGGGCGTCGACGCGGAGCCGGTCAAGTCCGCCGTCCAGACGCTGGGCCTGGCAGCCGCGCTCGCGGTGATCGCCGTGCTGGCCCGGCGTGCGATGCGGGGCAGCATGACGCCCGCCCACGCCCTCGGCCTGTCGCTGCTCGTCCTGGTCGCCCTCTCGCCCATGGTCCAGCCCTGGTACCTGCTGTGGGGCATGGCCGTCGTCGCCGCGACCGAACAGTACGGCCGCCTCTCCGCCGTCCTGATCGTGCTCTCGGCGGCGCTGGTGTACGAGACCCACCCCATGGGCGCCACCCCGCCCTACGGATTCGCCCTGGCCGGACTCGCCGCCGTCCTCGGCACGCTCGCGCTCCGGCGGGCCCCCGTCGTGCCGCCCGGCGTCCGGTTGCCCGGCCAGCGGGGCCCCGCGGACCCGGCGGCCTCGCCGGAGAGCCAGGACAGCTCCGCGTCCGTCACCTCCCCTGCCCCGGCCCCGCAGAACGCTCCTTGAACAAATCCCTCGACGCTCGGCAAGATCGTCGGCTACGCTGAACGGGTCCTGTTGTCTCCGATAGAGGTGGACGTTGCGCATCTGAGGTCCGCGATCATCGCGCGGTACGGCCCTGGCCCGTACACGGTCACGACGCTGTCGGCATTTCTGCCGCTCGTGGCTTCCGCGTGGATGCGACCTCGGTGCTGAGCCGTCCCTCACCTTCGCAGGACTGTTCTTCCCACCGCTTTCCGGCCCCGGCCGGGTCGCCGCGTGCTGTTCGCATACGAAGCCCCCCGTTCCTCCCGCTTCCGACTGCGAGAACCACATGAGCCATCCCCCCGCGCCCAGCGCCTCCGTGGCAGCCTCCAACCTCACCTTCCGGTGGCCCGACGGCACGAACCTCTTCGACGGGCTCTCCCTCACCGTCCCCCGGGGCCGCACCGGTCTGGCCGGGGCCAACGGCGCCGGCAAGTCGACCTTGCTACGCCTGTTCGCCGGGCTCCTGCAACCCTCGGAGGGGTCCGTCACGGTCGGCGGAAACCTCGCACACCTTCCCCAGAACATCACCCTGGACACCGCCCTGCGCGTCGACGCGGCCCTCGGCATCGCCGAGCGTCGGGCCGCACTGCGCGCCATCGAATCCGGAGACGTACGGGAGGAGCACTTCGAAACGGTCGGCGACGACTGGGACGTCGAGGAGCGCGCCCTGGCCACTCTCGGCTCCCTCGGGCTCGGTGCCGTCGAACTGGACCGCACCGTCGGGCAGTTGTCCGGCGGCGAGACCGTCCTGCTGCGCCTGGCCGCGCTGCTCCTGGAACGCCCGGACGTCCTCCTCCTCGACGAGCCGACCAACAACCTGGACCTGTTCGCCCGCCGCAGGCTCTATGACGCCGTCGACTCCTGGCGCACCGGGATCCTGATCGTCGTCAGCCACGACCGGGACCTGCTGGAGCGGGTCGACCGCATCGCCGAACTGCGATCGGGCTCGGTCAGCTGGTACGGGGGCGGCTGGTCCGCGTACCAGGAGGCCCTCGCCACCCAGCAGGAGGCCGCCGGGCGGATGCTGCGTGCCGCCGATGCCGACGTACGCCGCCAGCAGCGCGAGCTGGAGGAGACCCGGGTCAAGGTGGCCCGCCGCCAGCGCCACGACAAGAAGCTGGACGGCCAGCGGAAGGCCCCACGCATCGTCGCCGGGGAGCGCAAGCGCTCGGCCCAGGAGTCCGGGGACCGGCTGCGCGGCCTGCACGAGGACCGCCTGGACGAGGCCCGTGAGCGCAGGGAGGAAGCCGCCGAAGCCGTTCGCAGGGACGCCGAGATCAAGGTGAGCCTGCCCCACACCGCCGTACCCGCGGGTCGCACCGTGCTGACCGTACGGGACCTGAGCCTCCCCTACGGACGGCTGCGCGAGGGCAGCCTCCAGGTGAAGGGACCCGAACGCATCGCTCTGGTCGGCCGCAACGGGGCCGGCAAGACGACCCTGCTGCGGGCGCTCACCGGGGAGCTCGCACCGAGCACCGGGGAGGCCACGGCCGCGGTGCCGCTGAAGTTCCTCCCGCAGCGACTGGACGTCCTCGACGACGCGCTGAGCGTCGCCGACAACGTCGCCCGCACCGCCCCGGGCACCACCGAGAACGAGATCCGCTCCCAGCTCGCCCGGTTCCTTTTCAAGGGCGCCCGCGCGGAGCAGCCGGCGGGCACCCTCTCGGGCGGCGAACGCTTCCGGGCGGCCCTCGCGGCGACGATGCTCGCCGCCCCCGCCCCGCAGCTGCTTCTGCTGGACGAGCCGACGAACAACCTCGATCTGGCCAGCGTGCGGCAGCTGACGAGCGCCCTGGGGTCCTACGAGGGCGCCCTCGTCATCGCCAGCCACGATCTGCCGTTCCTGGAATCAGTGGGCGTCACCCGCTGGATCCTGCTGGACGACGCGTTGCGGGAGACCGACGCCGAGGGGGTCCGCGAACTGTTCGGGAGCCCGGATTCCACCCCGGCGGGCACGGCGTGACATCGACCGACCGAACGAACGAGGAGGAGATCTTGATGGGCGCTGACCTCGGCCCCTGTGTCGTACTGATCACCGGAGTGATGGCCGCGGGAAAGTCCACCGTCGCCCAGCTCCTGGCGGAGAGCCTCCCACGAGCGGTCCATGTGCGCGGAGACGTCTTCCGCCGCATGATCGTCTCCGGCCGCGCGGAGATGACACCCGACGAGGCGGAGGAGGCACGCAGCCAGCTCGACCTGCGCCAGCGGATCTCGGCGCAGGTGGCCGACGCCTACGCGGAGGACGGATGGACGGCCATCGTCCAGGACATCGTCCTCGGCGAGGACCTGCCCCGCTACGTCGACAGGGTCCGCACCCGCCCGCTCCATGTCGTGGTGCTCGCCCCCTCGCCCACAACCGTGCGCGAGAGGGAGGAAGCGCGGGCGAAGACCGGGTACGGGGAGTGGACGGTCGAAGCGTTCGACGCGTATCTGAGGAGCGGGACGCCCCCTGTCGGCCTGTGGCTCGACACATCCGGTCAGACGCCCGAGGAGACGGTTTCGGCCATCCTCGACGGGCTGCGCGGGTGACCGGCCGTCCGTAGGTCCGGGGCCTGAGAGGGGCGGCACGGAGGCGTGCCCGAGGGGTGCGGGCGGCGGGTGCGGCGTGGCCTCTCAGGCCGCTTCGTAATGGTGGGCCCGCCCGCCCCGCCACTCCACCCAGACCGGGTTGTCGAGTATCCGGTCCGCTTCTTCGAGGCCGGCCTCGTTGAGGAACACGATCACGTCCTGGTCGCTGTGGGCCAGCCCGAGTATCTCGTCCCGGCCTTCGTAGTGCACGGTCACCCGGCGGCCGCCCGAGGGGGTCGGACGGTGGATGACGATCGGGGGATTTGCCATGGGTCCACCCTGCGACGCGCCCCCCACCCTCGCATCCCCGGCCCGCCCCCTCCGACGGCGAGCCGAGGCCGGTCGGGCAAAGGCTTCCGCGCACTCCTCCGGGGGCGAGGAGGGCCTCATCGCGCGTCGGCCCCGAGTTCCACCGTTGTGGTGACACGCACCAGGGAGGGGCCGCGCGGGGCGGAACCGAACCCGAAGGCGACGGGCGGATCGAGCGGGGAGAGGGGCCCCAGACTCGCCCCGTCCAGCACGGCGTCGGCGGCCACGACCGGCCGCAGCCCCCGCGCCCCGTACCAC
>NZ_NTGZ01000039.1 GCF_002551245.1 Streptomyces sp. rh34 | reverse complement strand
ACCGGACCCGGCAGCGTCCGGGGCCGCGAGCCGGTCGCCAGCACGACGCCGCGCCGGGCGACGACCTCCCCGTACCCGCCGATCCGGGCGGAGCGCGGGCCCGTCAGCTCGGCGCTGCCACGCACCACCGTGACCCCGGCCCGCGCGAGTTGTGCCTCGACCCCGCGGTGGTTACGGGCCACGATGTCGTCCCGGGTCGCCACCAGGGCGGTCCAGTCCACCGCTTCGAGCGTCGCCTTCACCCCCCACCGCTCCCGGGCCTCGCCGATGCCGTCGACGAGTTCGGCGGCGTGCAGCATCGCCTTGCTCGGGATGCAGCCGCGGTGCAGACAGGTTCCGCCGACCGCGTCCCGCTCGGCGAGCACGACGCGCAACCCCAGGGCCGCCGCGCGCAACGCCGTCGAGTAGCCGCCGGTCCCGCCGCCGATGACCAGTACGTCCGTGGTGCTCCCGCTCGTGTGGATCTTCTCCGCGTTCGTCAGCGTCATGGGTCCCACCCTCACCCCGGCCCCGGTCATGCGTCCAAGGCAGAATGCGTGTGGAGTCGATGCACAACGTTCATGGGACGCGGTGCGTGAAGCCCTGCGGGAGGTGCGGTGGATGAGCCTGCGTCAGATGGAGTATTTCGTCGCGGTGGTCGAGGAGTCCTCGTTCACCCGCGCCGCCGAACGGCTCCACGTCACCCAGCCCGCCCTCTCCCACCAGATCAAGGCGCTGGAGAGGACTGTCGGGGGCGAGCTGCTGGAACGGCTGCCGCGCGGCGTCCTGCTGACCCCGATGGGCCGGGCCTTCCTGCCGCACGCCGAACGATCCGTCCGCAGCGCCGCCCAGGCCCGCCGCGCCGCCCGCGCCGCCGCCGGGGCGGAGGGCGGCGAACTGCACATCGCCACTGTGCACTCGGTGGCCGTCGGCGTCCTCCCCGACGTCTTCGCCCACTGGCGGCGCGCCCACCCGGGTGTGAGCCTCGTCCTTCACGAGTACGCGAGTACCGACGCCCTGGAGGACCAGGTGGAGCGCGGCATCGCCGACCTGGCCGTCGGGCCGCTGCCGACGCGCTGGACCGGACCGGTCGTCCCGGTGGGGGAGGAGGAGATCGTCCTCGTCGTCCCGTTCGACGACCCGCTGGCCGGACGTTCCTCGGTCGGTCTCCACGAGCTCGCCGACCGGTTCTGGGTGCGGTGCGCCATGGAACCGGTCATCGAGGGCCGACCCTTCCTGGAAGGGGTCTGCGAGGCGGCGGGCTTCGCGCCCCGTACGGCGGTGTGGACCGAGCACACCTCGACAGCGGTCCGGATGGCGGCGGCCGGCGTCGGTGTGTCCACGGCCTCCGCCCACCTCGTCCGCAGCGCGATCGGCGAGGACTGCGCCGTGCTCGGCGTCGACCCGCCCTGGCTGCGTCCCATGGGCGTCTTCTCCAGGGTGGCGCTGACCGGGGCGGCGGCGGCCTTCACGGAACTGCTCGGCTCCCTGCCCACCGCCGGGATCCGCCCCCCTGGGGCCGGTCGTCCGACTCCCGCCTGCCCCGCGGCGCCATGCACGCGCTGACCCCGCAGGGCCGCCCTCCGGGCGACGACGGGAGTCTGACGACCGGCCCCAGCCCCGCCCGCGCTCTCACCCGAACGGCCGTACGCCGACTGCGGTGCGCCCCCGACGGTGGTCCGCTGAGAGGGCGCGCGCCGACAGACGGCGCACCGACTGCAGGGGGCGCGACATGCCGGTCGACCGCCCCGACGCGCTGCCCGCCGCCCGCCGACCGCACCGGCTCGCGGGCGGGCAGCCGGGCCTGCTGGCGCCGGGGGCCACGACCGATCCGTACCGGCTGCGCCTCTACCGCCTGCTGCGCACCGACTATCCCCTCGGCTACGACCCGGGCCTCGGCGCCTGGCTGCTCAGCCGGTACGCGGACGTGGCCCTGGCTCTCACCGACCCCCGGTTCACCGGCTACCCGCACGACGGGGCCCCGCGCGGCCGGGCCCCCGTGCCGCTCGGCCTCTGCCGGGGCAGCCTGGTCTGTGTCCCGCCGGCCGTGCCGCACCGCACCGCCGAACCCGCCGTCGAGCGGACCGCGTATGTCCTGGCCCGTCGGATCGCCGGGCGCGACCGCGCGGACCTGGTCGCCGACTTCTGCCGCTGGCTGCCCGCCGGCGCCGCCGCCGCGGTGGCCGGTCTCTCCTACCCGGACCTGAGCACCCTGCCCCGGGGCGCCCTCCACCGGCGGGCCGGCGGGGGAGGCGGTGACTGCGCCGGGGCGACCGCGCTCCGCGAGCACGCCCTCGCCTCGTTCCTCGCCAACATGCTCGACGACCCCGACCTGCTGGCCGCCGCCACGGCCGGCGAAGGGCAAGGGGCCGGGACGCTGCTCGGGCGGGCCTGGGCGGAGACCCTGCGCCGCGATCCGCCCGTCCAGATCGTGCTGCGCCGCACCCGTACCGAGGTGGCCGTCAGCGGCGGCACACTCCCCGCCGACGCGCCCGTCGCCTGCCTCATCGGCGCGGCGGGCCGCGACCCGGCCCGGTTCGGCGCGCCCGACCGCTTCGACCCGCTGCGCGCCGACGCCGACCCGCTGCTCATCGGTCCGGCCGGCTGCCCCGCGGCCCTCATCGGCGGTCTGGAGGCCGAACACGGCCTGCGCGCCCTGGTGACGGCGATGCCCGGCATCCGCTGGGCCGACGGCTTCCGCCCGGCGGCGGGCGGCCTGCTCACCCGAGGCCCGCGAGCCCTCCTCGTACGCACGTCCTGAGCGTCCGCGCAGCCGCCCCGCACACCCGCCCGTACCGACCCGTCCGGGGCACCCTCCGAGGGAGCGCCCGTCACGGCCTCCGGCCGTACCGACCGTCCGGACACCTGCCGAGGACGGTCGGTACGGCCGGGGGCCGTCAGTCCCGCACCCGCCGCCGCAGCAGCGCCACCGGCCGCTCGGCGAACAGCTCGGCCGCCGCCACCACGCCGCCCGTGAACTCCCGGCCCGGCGACGCCGACAGCAGGTCCCGCCAGGGGCCCCCGTCCGGCAGTTCCAGCACCGTGTCCCGCCAGCCCCCGCCCTCGGCCAGCCGCAGCGACAGCCGGGTCACCGCCGTGACCACCTCGCCCGACCGGCAGAAGGACAGGAGATGAGCGGCGGACGGGCCCCGGGCCGTCAGCGGCGCGTACGTCCCCGACTCCCCGAACACATCCGGAAGTTCCCGCCGCAGCCGGAGCGCGGCCGCCGTCAGCGCCTGCTTCTCGTCCGGGAACTCCGGCCGCCGGAACGGCCGCCGGTTGTCCGGGTCGACCAGGGCCAGGTACTCGCTCTCCGTGCCCTGGTAGAGATCCGGCACCCCCGGCATCGTCAGCTGCACCAGCGCCGCCCCCAGCACCTGGGCCCGCACATGCGGGGCGAGCGCGTCCGCGAACTCGGCGATCGGCGTCCCGGCCGCGCGCGGCCCGCTGCCCGGGCCGGCGGCGACGAAGTCCGTCACCGCCCGCTCGTACACCGGGTCCGGCTCCGTCCAGCTGGTGAACAGGCCCGCCTCCCGCACCGCCTTGAGCAGCGCCGGCTCCAGCCGCGCGGACAGCTCGTCGGCCGGCAGCTCAGCGCAGCCGTACGCCGACTGCCAGGCCACCCAGGCCAGTTGCGGATCCGGGGCCGCCACGCCGGTCGCCGCCGTCAGCTCCGCCACCAGCGCCGCCCACCGCTCCGGACACTGGGACAGCACCGCGATCCGGGCCCGCACGTCCGCGCTGCGCTTGGTGTCGTGCGTCGTCAGGACCGTGCCGGTGGCGGGCCAGTCGCGGGCGATCCGGGACGCGAAGGCGTGGAACTGCTCCGGCGACACCGCGGGCCGCCCCGGGTCCCCGCCCACCTCGGTGGCCGAGAGCAGCGGGACGTAGCGGTAGAACGCCGTGTCCTCCACCGACTTGGCGTGCAGTGCCGACGCGGTCTGCGCGAACCGGGCGCAGAACGCCGCCTGTTCCGCCCCGTCGCCGAGCCGCCCGAGCGCCAGATCCCGTACGACGTCCACGGCCGTCGCCTCCTCCGGCACGGAGAACACCGCCTTCGCGTCCCGTACCGCCTCGTCGGTCAGCGTCTCCTCGGCGGCCCGCGTCAAAGGTGCGCCCGCCGTGACGTACGGGCGGTAGACCGGGATCCGCACCAGCAGCTCCCGGACCGCCGTCCGCAGCGCCCAGGGCGCGTGGTCGCGCAGCGCGGGGTCCCGGCCGCAGATCCCGGCCGCGAGCCGGGTCAGCCACGCGGTCTCGGCGGCCAGCTCATGCGTCGCCACCCGGTACGCGGCCCGGCGCACCGTCGCCGTCCAGTCGCCGCCCCGGTCGTCGGGCGGGCCCGCGAACTCCCGGTAGCGGCCGAGCAGCTCCGCCGCGCCGGACGGGTCGGTGAACAGCCCGTCGATCCGGTGCAGCGCGTCGTACCCGGTGGTGCCGGCGACCGCCCAGTCCGCCGGGAGCCGCTCGTCGCCGGTGAGGATCTTCTCCACCACCGTCCAGCGGCCACCGGTGGCCCTGTTCAGCCGCTCCAGATAGGCGGCGGGCGCGGCGAGGCCGTCGGGATGGTCGACGCGCAGCCCGTCCAGCACCCCGTCACGGAGCAGTTCGAGGACCTTGGCGTGGGTGGCGTCGAAGACCTCCGGGTGTTCGACGCGGACCCCGATCAGCTCCGATACGGTGAAGAACCGCCGGTAGTTCAGCTCGGTGCGGGCCAGGCGCCACCAGCCGAGCCGGTAGTGCTGGGCGTCCAGCAGCTCCGGCAGCGGAAGGTCCGCGGTCCCGGGGCGCAAGGGGAACTCCAGCTCGCCGTAGCGCAGCACCTCCCCGTCCACCGAGAGGCGCTCCAGCTCCCCGCCGAGCGGCCCGGCGAGCACCGGCAGCAGCACCTGGTTCCCGCCCGCCGCCCAGTCGATGTCGAACCAGTGTGCGTACGGGGAGGACGGGCCCTCGCGCAGCACGTCCCACAGCCGCCGGTTGTGCCGGGGCGAGGCCGCCATGTGGTTGGGCACGATGTCCAGGACCAGGCCGAGCCCGTGCTCCCGGGCGGCCGAGGCGAGCGAGCGCAGCCCCTCCTCGCCGCCCAGCTCCGCCCGGACCCGGCTGTGGTCGACCACGTCGTAACCGTGCGGGGAGCCGGGGACCGCCTCCAGGACGGGCGACAGGTGGAGGTGCGAGACGCCGAGCGCGGCGAGGTACGGCACGGCCTTCTCGGCGGCGGCGAACGGGAAGTCGGGCTGGAGCTGAAGCCGGTACGTTGCGGTGGGCGTCATGGACTGCTACGTACCCCGCCCGGGGCGATCCGTGTCACCCCGGACGGAACACTCACCCCCCGTGCGTCTCCCCGGCCACCCCTCAGGCGGGCCGCTTCAGCACGGTCAGGCTGCGCCCGATCAGCGTGACCCGTTCGCCCTCGGCGACCTTCGGCCCCGCCCCCGGCTCCACCCCGTCCGGCCGCGCGGTGTCGACGACGACCCGCCACTGCTCGCCGTGGCCGACCGGGACGGCGAACTCCAGCGTCTCGCCGCTCGCGTTGAACATCAGCAGGAACGAGTCGTCGGAGATCCGCTCGCCGCGCGGCCCCGGCTCCGAGATCGCGTGCCCGTTCAGGAACACGGTCATCGCCTTGGCATGGGCCGCCTGCCAGTCCCGTTGCGTCATCTCCTCGCCCTCCGGGGTGAACCAGGCGATGTCGGAGAGCTCGTCGTGGGTGCCCTCCACCGGCCGTCCGTGGAAGAAGCGGCGGCGCCGGAAGACGGGGTGGTCGCGGCGCAGCCACACCATGGCCCGGGTGAACTCCAGCAGCGTCGAGGCGGGGGAGCCGGCCTCCTCGTCCGGATCGGGCCAGTGCACCCAGGCCAGCTCGTTGTCCTGGCAGTAGGCGTTGTTGTTGCCGTTCTGCGTACGGGCGAACTCGTCGCCGTGGCTCAGCATCGGCACACCCTGCGAGAGCATCAGCGTGGCGATGAAGTTCCGCATCTGGCGGGCCCGCAGTTCCAGGACCTCCGGATCGTCGCTCTCGCCCTCCGCGCCGCAGTTCCAGGACCGGTTGTGGCTCTCGCCGTCCCGGTTGTCCTCCCCGTTGGCGTCGTTGTGCTTGTCGTTGTACGAGACGAGGTCGTGCAGGGTGAAGCCGTCGTGGCAGGTGGTGAAGTTGATCGAGGCGAGCGGGCGTCGGCCGTCGTCCTGGTAGAGGTCGGACGAGCCGGTGAGCCGCCCGGCGAACTCCGCCAGGGTGCGTGGCTCACCCCGCCACAGATCGCGGACCGTGTCGCGGTACTTGCCGTTCCACTCGGTCCACAGCGGCGGGAAGTTGCCCACCTGGTAGCCGCCCTCGCCGACGTCCCACGGCTCGGCGATCAGCTTCACCTGGCTGACCACCGGGTCCTGCTGCACCAGGTCGAAGAACGAGGAGAGCCGGTCCACCTCGTGGAACTGCCGGGCGAGTGTCGCGGCGAGGTCGAAGCGGAAGCCGTCCACGTGCATCTCGGTCACCCAGTACCGCAGCGAGTCCATGATCATCTGGAGGACGTGCGGGGACCGCATGAGCAGGGAGTTCCCGGTCCCCGTGGTGTCCATGTAGTAGCGCTGGTCGTCGGTGAGCCGGTAGTACGAGGCGTTGTCGAGGCCGCGGAAGGAGAGCGTCGGGCCGAGGTGGTTGCCCTCGGCCGTGTGGTTGTAGACCACGTCGAGGATGACCTCGATGCCCGCCTGGTGCAGCGCCTTCACCGCCTGCTTGAACTCCAGCACCTGCTCGCCGCGGTCGCCCCAGGAGGCGTACGTGTTGTGCGGGGCGAAGAAGCCGATGGTGTTGTAGCCCCAGTAGTTGGCGAGCCCCATGTCCGAAAGCCGGTGGTCCTGCACGAACTGGTGAACGGGCATCAGCTCGATCGCGGTGACGCCCAGTTCGGTCAGGTGGGCGATCACCTCCGGGTGCGCGAGCCCCGCGTACGTGCCGCGCAGCTCGGGAGGGAGCCCCGGGTGCAGCATCGTCAGGCCCTTCACATGGGCCTCGTAGATCACCGTGCGGTGGTAGTCCGTCCGGGGGCGGCGGTCGTCGCCCCAGTCGAAGTACGGGTTGACCACCACCGAGCTCATGGTGTGCGGGGCCGAGTCGAGGTCGTTGCGGGCGTCCGGCCTGCCGAACGGATATCCGTACACCTCCTCGCCCCACTGGATCTTCCCGGCCACCGCGCGGGCGTACGGGTCCAGCAGCAGCTTCGCGGAGTTGCACCGCTGCCCGCGCTGGGGCTCGTAGGGGCCGTGCACCCGGAAGCCGTACCGCTGACCCGGCATCACCCCGGGCAGATAGGCGTGGCGCACGAAGGCGTCGGTCTCGCGGAGTTCCACCGCCGTCTCCGAACCGTCGTCGTGCAACAGGCACAGTTCGATCCTGTGGGCGGCCTCGGAGAAGACCGCGAAGTTGGTGCCGGCGCCGTCGTACGTGGCGCCGAGGGGGTAAGCGTGTCCCGGCCAGACCTGCATGATGAAGACTCTTCCACTTCTGATCCGGGTGCGGTGGCCTTCCTCGGCCCGGTATTTCCCGAATCTTCCCCGAAAACGAGGCGCTCACCTAGGATGTCGCCCGGTGCGGCCGGGTCCCGTCGTCCGGCCCGGGCCGGACCGGTCAACTTCGGACACTCCAGTGCCGCCCCGGACGTGCTTGCGGACCCCGTCACCCGGCGGGCGTCCGGTTCCCGCCCGGGGGCAGGGGGTCCAATCACTATGAATCCGCTCACTCCACCCGATCTCGCCGCAAGGAACAAGCCGGACCCGCAGGGGAGTTGAGAAAGTCGCCTGCGCATCGGGCTGCGTCGGATCGTGCTCCCGGAGTACCCTTCCTTGATCGTTGGGTGGGGGAGTGGAAGGCGGTACGCGGGTGAGCTCGGGAGGGTTCGAGCTGCCCCCAGGTGACGCAGGTCACGAGGGGGAATCGACCGATGCCCCGCCCGGGGCGGTGTCCCTCGCGCAGCCCGTGGAGATCGGCGCCGAGCTGGACTGGGGCTCGGAGGCCTGGAACGAGGTGCGCACGCGGGCCCAGCGGGCCGGACGCGCCTATATCTGGCTGAATCTGGTCGAACAGCGCCTGCGGGCCGTCGTCGCCGCGGTGCTCCGGCCGATCTACGAGCCGGTGCACGGCGAGGAGTGGGTGGTGGCCGCCGCCGGACCGGCCGGGCAGGAGTGGGTGCAGCGCGCCGTCGCCGTACGGGAGGTCTCGCGCCGCAAGGGCTATCTGCTGGACCCGGCCGACGACAACGTCCTCAGCTTCCTGACGCTGCCGCAGCTGCGGGAGCTGATGGTCCAGCACTGGCCCTGTTTCGAGCCGTACTTCGACGACCGGCGCGACGTCGAGCTGGCCCTGGACGAGCTGGAGGTCGCGCGCAACGTCGTCTCCCGCAACCGTGCGCTGAACGAGGCGGTCCTCGCCCAGGCGGAACGCGCCTCCGCCCGGCTCCTGGACATCCTCGGCAGCGGGGCGGGAGTTCCCTCGGCGGACCGGCTGCCGGTGGACGCGGTGGAGGAGCTGGTCGGCGACCGGTACGCGGACGTGGTCTCCGTCCACCCCGACCGGGTCCGGCTCCAGCGCCAGCTGCCCGCCGAGGACCTGTTCGGCGGGGCGCGGCGGCTCGACGCCATCGGGATAGGCCTCAACCTGCTCGTGCAGAACTTCTCCGGCCGCCGGCTCGTCCGGCTCGCCGAAACGGGCTGCCGGGTCCGGCTGCTGTTCATCAATCCGGCCAGCAGCGCGGTGCGCCGCCGGGAGCGGGAACTCGGCCTCAAGAAGGGCGAGCTGAGCCGCTCGGTGGAGATGAACATCCTGCACATGCGCCGGGTGCGCTCCAAGCTCCGCGACCCGGGCGCGTTCGAGATCCAGGTCTTCGACGAGACCCCGCGCTTCACCGCCTATCTGGTGGACGGCGACGGCCCGGACGCCGTGGGCGTCGTCCAGCCCTATCTGCGGCGGGCCCGGGGCATGGAGGCGCCCGTGCTGGTGCTGCGCGGCGGGGGCCGGCGCACGGTGGTGCGGGCGGGGCAGGACAGCGAGCACGGCCTCTTCGAGACGTACCGCGAGGAGTTCGAATCGGTCTGGACGGACTCCCGGCCGGTCTCCTGAACCAGCGGACCCGCTCGATTTCCCGCCCGGTCTCCTGGCGGGTCCGCCCCGCTCTCCTCGCGGCCCGCTCGGTCTTCTGACGGGCCGTGGCGCCGCAGCCCTCCCCGGGGCTCTGTCAGTGGCCCGTGCGAAGGTGGTGAACACATGGGGGAGCGCACCACGAAGGAGGTATCGGGATGAGCTGGCACCGGGGAACACTGGTCGGCTTCGACCTGGAGACGACGGGGACCGACGTCGAGAACGACCGGATCGTCACCGCCGCACTGGTCCGGCTGGAGGCGGACGGGACGGTCGCCGAGCAGCGCACCTGGCTGCTCGACCCAGGGGTGGCCATACCCGAACAGGCGTCCGCGATCCACGGCATCGGCACCGACCACGCCCGCGAGCACGGGGCGCGGGCCGCCCCGGCGGTCGAGGAGATCGCCCACGCGGTCGCCGAGGTGCTGCGCTCGGGTGTCCCGCTGGTGGTGATGAACGCGCGCTACGACCTCTCGCTGCTGGACCGCGAATGCCGCAGGTACGGGCTGTTGTCGGTCGACGAGAGGGTCGGCGGGGCGCCCTCGCCCGTCATCGACCCGCTGGTGATCGACAAGCACGTCGACAAGTACCGCAGGGGCAAGCGGGCCCTCCAAGCACTGTGCGACCACTACGGGGTCACGCTCGACGGAGCCCACGAGGCGAGCGCCGACGCGGTGGCGGCGGTGCGCGTGGTGCGCCGTATGGGAGAGCGGCACCGCCCCGTCGGCACCCTGCCGCCCGCCGAACTGCACGCCCTTCAGATCCGGGCGGCCGCCGAGCAGTCGGCCTCGCTCCAGGCCTACCTGCGCCGGTCGGACCCGGCGGCCGTGGTCGAGGCGTCCTGGCCGGTGATCCCGCGCAGCCGCTGAGCCGGGGCCGACGGGCCGGCAACCCCCTCCGCGTCAGTTGGCGGCGGGGGAGGCCGTGTCGTCCGCCTTGATGTCGAAGTTGATCTGATCGCCGTCGACCGAGGTGACGGTCGCCGTCACGCCCAGGGTGCTGCCGTCGCCCGCCGTGAGGGTGCAGCGGGTCTTGGTGCCGACCTTCCCGACGAGGTCCTCGGGGCACGTGACGTCCGGTTCCGGCTGGCCCGTCGTCTCGGCGAGCTTCTTGGCGACCGTGGCGGACAGCTTGTCCTTGGACAGCTTCGACTCGGAACTCCCCACACTGACCGAGGCCGAGCAGCCGACGAGCAGCGCTCCGGCGGCCAGGGCCGAAAGGCTCCACGTCACTGCGGTCGAGCGGGCTATGGGCATGGGAAGGCTCCGTTTCGCAAGGTGCGGGACAGTCGGCGGAAGCATACGTGGCACCGTGCGGCCGGCAGGCCGCCGGAGGGCACCGGGGCGCCGGTCAGAGCTTGCCGAAGATCACTCCGCGCCAGGTCCAGCCCGACTTGAGGGCGGTGTCCCGCAGGGGGTCCGTCAGCTGCGCGCTGTCGAAGCTGAACGACTCGGTCGCCTCCAGACGGCCGCTCTCCCCCCGCTGGAGGGTGTAGCGGCGCGAGACGGTCCTGCCCCCGCCGCGCCCGTACTCCGCCGAGGTCTGGAGCCGCGGAGGATTCCCGACGCGGGTGACTTCCCAGCTCTCCTCGACGGCACGCACCTCGGGGACGTCCTCGTCCAGCCGCATCCGGATCCGGATGGCGTGCGTCAGCTGGGACCCGATGAAGAAGGTCTGCCAGGCGGGCTCGTCGATCCGCCACTCCGCCACCAGATCGGCGCCCTGCGCCGAGCCGTCGCTGATGACGTAGGGAACATCCGGCCGGTTGAGACCGAGCAGAGCCGCCCGCAACTCCTGGGCCGGACAGGGCGCCAGCCCGGCCTCGGGGTGCTTGGTTCCGGTCAGCTTGTCGAAGAATCCCATGAGGTCAACCTATGAGTGGTCGGAACAGCGGTGCAAGAAAGGGCCGGTCGCTCCGGCGGACACTCCCTAGGACATCGCGCCGGTGTCCGGGCGGACCGTGCGCACGAAGTCCCGGAAGTCCTCCACGACGTCGCCGTGCTGGGCCGCGGTCACCGTCAGGATCAGCCGGATCACCGCCCGCTTGCTCGGATCGTCGACGTCCAGCATGGACAGATAGACCTGCGACTGGATGAGGTCGCGGAGCGCTCCCCCGGCGACCGCCGAGATCGCCAGGGTCTGGGTGAGGCCGGGAGCGTCCTCGGAGCCGACCTCCCGGCGTTCGGCGACGTCGACCGAGGCGGCGGACCCGCGCAGGTTCGCCACCGATTCGTCGGCGATCTCGGGGAGCGTCGCCGGGTCCGGGCGGAACGCGCCGTCGACCGTGATGTTCGCGGTGAACCCCGCATCCGGGTGCGGGTGCAGGGCGACGAACGCCGCGCCCGGCGCGCCCACCCCGTCCGGCGGCGTGGCGCGCCAGCCGTCCGGCAGTTCGAACGCGATCGGTACGGGCAGGGTGGTGGTCATCCCGGTCTCTCCTTACGGTAACGGTGTGCTCACGGCAGCGGGTCCGCGCCGGCGTACGTCAGAGCAGGCTGCCGATCCCGTCTCCTACCCAGCTCGCCGCATCGCCCACGGCCCCGGCCGCATCGCCCACCGTATCGACGACCTTCCCCGGGTCGACGGTGAACTCGAAGCCCACGGCGCCGCCGAGACCGGGGGAAATGCCCACCTTCGGGCCGAAGTGCCATACGCCGTTGGCGTCCTTGCTGGCGTTCAGACTCGCCTCGGCGCCGGGACCGGCCCAGCCCTCGACCGTGACACCCGCGCCGAGTCCGCCGACGTCCGCGCCCGCGCCCGCGCTGGCCTTGGCCCCGGCGAAGGCCTCGGCGCTCAGGTTCACCCCGTCCAGACCCACTTGCGCGTTGACCCCGGCCTCCGCGCCCGCCATGGCCTCAGTCCTTGCATACACGCCGACGGGGCCGGCGTCGGCGGTGCCACTGGCCGCAGCCTCGGCGCCCGCGAAGCCCTTGGCCTCGGCCTGGGCGCCCTCCTGGGTGACGCCCGCGGCCGCCGAGACCTTGGCGCCCGCGTAGGCTTCGGCTTCTCCGGCCAGCTTCATCGGACCGTTGGTGAGCGTGCCCTCCGCCTTGGCGCGGCCGAGGTCGGCGTGCGCCTCGGCTTCGGCCAGCTTGCCCTTCCCGATGTTCGGACCGCTGGCGTCCGTTCCGACCCCTGGCCCAGAGGCCTCGGACTCGCCCTCGGCGACCCACCCGTCCTTCTTGCCCGGTTCGGGGTCCGGCTTGCCGGCCTTCGCCAGATCGCCCTCGGCCCGGGTGTTGAACCCGCCGATGCCGATGCCGTCCATCGAGACGTCGCTCGTCGCACGGGACAGCGCCCGCTTGACGCTCTGGTCGGCGTCGTCGACGGCCTTGACCGCCTTGGCTATCTCGTCGGTCCAGCCCTGCGCCTTCTCCCGGGCGTCGGCCAGCAGGCGGGTGTGGTCGGGGTCGTGCTGGAAGGCGTACTTCTCCTGCGCGGAGAGGTTGTCGTACCCGATATAGGTCGCCTTGCCGGTGCCGTCGACCTTGTAGTCCTTCTTCTCGGCGTCCGCCACCAGCTCCTTGACCGCCTTCTGCAGGCGGGTCAGCTCGGTCTGCGCGTCCGTGAGGAGACTGGCGATGGCCAGCGCCTCGGCCTTCGCCGCACCGAACTCGAAGGCGGTGGCCGCGGCGCTGTTCTGCTGGGCGCCGAAGGCCTCGCCCTGCCAGTTCCCGTTGGTCAGCACGGCCTGCACGTTCTGCGCGTAGTCGGTCTTCAGCTCGCCGAAGCGCTCGCCCATCTTCTTCCACGCCCCGGCCACGTCCGCGAAGGAGGACAGATCGGCCGTCACGACGTCTTCATAGGTCAGCGTCATGGTGGCGCCCGTCACATTCCGTCGAAGCTGCTGGGCGGCCGTATGGAGTTCACCTGGGCGCCGGTGGCGAGGTCCTGGTTGTGGAAGATGGTCCCCGCGCCTTCCAGCCCGTTCAGTTCCCGCTGCAACCGCCCCATCAGCCGGTTGACCTGCGCCTGCCAAGTGCCGAGCGCATCGGAGACGCCCTGGTCCGAGGCCCAGGTGGAGAGCCCTTTCAGCCCGGTGTCCTGCTTGATCAGGGGGCTCGGAGGAGCCGCCGACGGGGCGAGGAAGGGAACCCGCACCGACCCGCCGCCGGCCGCCCTGCCGCCGGCCGACCGGGTGTCCGGCATCAGGTTCTCTTTCATGTACTTCGCCGCGCGCTTCTTGTCGCTCGCCGAGCTTGCGAGCTTCTGCTCGCCACCTTCTCCGGTGCCCATGGGCAACCCCCGTTGCAATCGCACCTGTTCGGCCTGACGGCCACGACGCATGGTACGGAAGGATCACTGGGCGCCGGACTGCGGCCCCCCGGCCGCTCAGAAGGGGTGCCAGCGGACCTCGGGATCGTCCTCGCGCAGCGATGCCACCCGGCGGCGGAATTCGGCGAGTGCCTTCGGGTTGGCCGGGGCGTGCTGGGAGACCCAGGCGCAGCTCGCCGTCTCCCGGGCGCCGCGCAGCACCGCGCACCCCTCCCACTCCCGGACGTCCCAGCCGTACGCGGAGGTGAAGGCGTCGTAGGCCGCGGGGTCGAGGCCGTAGCGGTCGCGGGAGAGGGCGAGAACGACCAGGTCGTGTTCGCGCAGATCGGCGGAGAAGGTCTCCAGGTCGACCAGGACCGGGCCGTCGGGCCCGACGTGGACGTTCCGCGGGAGCGCGTCGCCGTGGATCGGTCCCGGCGGCAGATGCGGAACCAGCGCGGCGGACGCGGCCGCGAAGCCGTCGCGGCGCTCACGGAGGTAGTCGGCGTCCGCCGGGTCGATCGCGTCTCCCGCCAGACTCAGCCAGCGCTCCACGCCGCCCAGCAGCTCGCGTCGCGGCAGGGTGAAGCCGTCCGGGGCGGGCAGCGCGTGCACCAGGGAGAGCAACGGTGCGAGGTCGCGCGGCTCGGCGGGGCGTGCGGGATCGGGAAGCCGGTGCCACAGCGTCACGGGGTGGCCCTCGACCAGGCGGGGCCCGCGCTCGGCCGCGCGGACGGCCGGGACGCCGGAGGCGGCGAGCCAGTCGGCGAGGGCGACCTCCCGCTCCGCCCGCTCGCGCAGCTCGGGGTGGCCGGTGGCGTCCCGGCCGACCTTGATCACCAGGTCGCCGGCGGCGAAGACCGCGTTCTCGCCCAGCGCGAGCAGCTCCGCCGCGCCGGGGAAGCCGGCGGCCGTCAGCACCTCGCGCGCTCGCATCTCGTCCATGGGTGCGATTTTGCATCCCCGCAGGCCACCTTGACGAACCGATGCCCCGTCAGCACGATGACGGAGGCCTCCCGGGCAGCCGAAACGGGATGAAGTCCGTCTCAGGTGCATCAGTGAGATACGGGACAGAAGGGTCTTCTTCGTGACATCGGTGACCGCGGCGAAGCGGTCCGGACCGGACGGCCCGCACGGCGGGCGTGAAGAACGGGACGGGCAGAGCGGACGGGGCGGGCGGGACGGGCAGGGCGGGCGAGGTGGACGTACGGGCGGCTCCGGGCGTCCGGAACGCAAGGCGTTCGGGGACCGGGCCGCCTGGTTCCTGGTGCTGCCCGCGCTCATCCCGATCCTGATCCTCAGCGTCGGGCCGCTCCTCTACGGCATCGCTCTCGCCTTCACCGACGCGCAGTCCGGCCGCACCCGCTCCACCCAGTGGATCGGCGCCCTGAACTTCCAGGACCTGCTGCACGACACCCTGTTCTGGGACTCGTTCCGGATCGGCCTGCTCTGGGCCGTGGGCGTCACCGTCCCGCAGTTCCTGCTGGCACTCGGCCTCGCCCTGCTGCTCAACCAGAACCTGCGGATGCGCTGGCTGGCCCGGGCGCTGGCGATCATCCCCTGGGCGATGCCCGAGGTCGTCGTCGGCATCATGTGGCGACTCGTCTACAACCCGGACGCCGGCATCCTCAACGAGACCGTCCGCGACCTCGGACTCGGCGACGGCCGGGACTGGCTGACCGGCCTCGCCACCGCGCTGCCCGCCGTGATCCTCGTCGGTATCTGGGCGGGCATGCCGCAGACCACCGTGGCCCTGCTCGCCGGACTCCAGAACACCCCGCGCGAACTCCACGAGGCGGCGGCCCTGGACGGAGCGGGCGCGTGGCGCCGTTTCCGTACGGTCACCTGGCCCGCCCTGAAGCCGATCGCGCTCGCGATCTCCGCGCTCAACCTGATCTGGAACTTCAACTCCTTCGCCCTGGTCTACGTCCTGACCAGCGGCGGACCCGGCGGCCGGACCCGGCTGCCGATGCTCTTCGCCTACGAGGAGGCCTTCCGCTACGGGCAGTTCGGCTACGCCGCGGCGATGGGCTGTGTGATGGTCGCGGTGATCTCCGTGCTGCTCGCCCTCTACCTCGTCGGCCGGCTCAGGGGAGGCGAGGACCGATGAAGCGAGGACCGATGAAGCACGGACCGGTGGGGAGGGGAGTGACGAGGCGAGGGGCGGCGGAGCGTGAATCGACGGGGCTGCGCACCAGCGGGCCCGCGCGGGCCGCTCAGTACCTGGCTCTCCTGGCGTACCTGGTCTTCCTCGCGTTCCCGTTCGTGTGGCTGGTCTCGACCGCCTTCAAGCCCGCCCGCGAACTGGGCTCGCTGCACCCCACCTGGATCCCCGAGCAGCCCACCCTGGACAACTTCCGGCAGGCCTTCGACGAGCAGCCGCTGCTCCAGGCCGCGGCCAACTCCCTGATCGCCGCCCTCGGTGCGGCCGTGATCGCCGTCGTGATCGCCACCCCGATGGCCTATGTGATGGCCCGCCACCGGGGCCGCCTCGCCACCGCCGCGACCGGCTGGGTGGTGGTCAGCCAGGCGTTCCCGTTCGTCCTGGTGATCATCCCGCTCTTCCTGATCCTGAAGAACCTGCATCTGATCAACACCCTGTGGGGGCTGATCATGGTCTACGTCGTCTGGTCGCTGCCCTTCGCGCTGTGGATGCTCGCCGGCTACGTACGGGCCGTGCCGACCGAGCTGGAGGAGGCCGCCGCCGTCGACGGGGCGGGCCGGGTGCGGACGCTCGTCTCGGTCGTCGCGCCGCTGCTCGCCCCCGGGATCGTCGCCACCGCGCTGTTCGCGTTCATCACCGCATGGAACGAGTTCTTCTTCGCGCTCGTCCTGCTCAAGACCCCGGAGAAGCAGACCTTGCCGGTCGTCCTCACCCACTTCCTCGGTGCGGAGGGCGTGGCCGACCTCGGGCCGCTCGCCGCGGCCGCGTTCCTCGCCACGCTGCCCTCCCTCGTCCTCTTCGCCCTCATCCAGCGACGGATCACCGGCGGGATGACGGCCGGGGCGGTGAAGAACTGATGCGCCCCGCGCTCCGGCGGGCGGCGACCGCCGTCGCCGTACTGGCCCTCCTGCTCACCGGTTGCTCCGGCGACGGCGACGACGGGCGGGACGCGGACGGCACGATCCGGCTCCGGTTCCAGTCGCTGGCCTGGCAGAAGGAGTCCGTCGACGCCAACAGGCAACTGGTGAAGGAGTGGAACGCGGCCCACCCCGATGTCCAGGTGGACTACGTCCAGGGCAGCTGGGACAGCGTCCACGACCAGCTGCTCACCTCCTTCGAGGGCGGCGAGGCCCCCGACGTCATCCACGACGCCTCCGACGACCTGGCCGACTTCGCCTACGGGGGCTACCTCGCCGACCTGCGCCCCTTCCTCCCCGACCGGCTCAAGGCCGACATCCCCGATCAGTCCTGGCGTACCACCACGTTCGGCGAGGGCGTCCACGGGGTGCCCTTCCTCCAGGAGCCCCGGGTCCTGATCGCCAACACGAAGCTGCTGAAGGCCTCGGGCGCGCGCGTCCCGACCCCGGAGCACCCCTGGAGCTGGGAGGAGTTCCGGCGGGTCACCGACAGGCTGACGGGCGAGGGGCGGTACGGGATCGCCTGGCCGCTCAAGGAGCCGGTCTCCGTCACCCTCAACCTGGGCCTTTCCGGCGGCGGACAGCTCTTCCACCGCGATGACGACGGCAAGGCGGTCCTGCGCTTCGAGCGGGGCGACGGCGTGGTGACCGGCACCATCCGCGACCAGGTCAACACCGACGGCAGCGCGGCCCGCAGCGCGCTGGGGATGGGCGGGTCGGACGCGCTGCCCGGGTTCTTCGGCGGCAAGTACGCGATGCTCCCGCTCGGCTTCTCCTACCGCCAGCAGATCATCCAGCAGGCCCCCGAGGGGTTCGACTGGACGGTTCTGCCGATGCCCGCGGGCGCGGGCGGCGCGGTCCAGGGCGTGAGCCCGCAGACGCTGTCGGTCGCCGAGGAGAGCCCGCACAAGAAGGAGGCCGTCGCGTTCATCGACTTCCTGCTGCGCCCCGTCAACATGGTGCGCCTCGCCCGGGGCGACTGGATGCTGCCCACCGGAACGGAGGCCCTGGCCGACCCGTCGCTGCGTGAGAGCGAGCACGGCTGGGCCGTCGGCACCGCGCTCGCGCAGGGGCTGCGGCCGGCGCCCGCCCAGTCGGTGCGCGGCTACCCGGAGTGGAAGGACAAGGTGGCGACCCCCGCGCTCCAGGAGTACTACAGCGGCGCGATCGACACCGGCGAGCTGCGGAAACGGCTGGTGGACGACGGAAACCGGGTGCTGGCCCGCTACCAGCGCTGACCCCGGCCCGGAAAACAGATTGCACGAGACGTCTCGTCTCGTCTACGGTGGGCGGCATGACGGAATCCCCGCGTGCCCACATCGCCATGTTCTCCATCGCCGCTCACGGACATGTGAACCCGAGCCTCGACGTCATCCGCGAACTCGTCGACCGTGGACACCGCGTCAGTTACGCCATCCCGGCCTCCTTCGCCGAGAAGGTCGCCGCCACCGGCGCCCGGCCGGTGATCTACACCTCGACCCTGCCGACCGACGACGACCCCGATGCCTGGGGCACCGAGCTGATCGACAACATCGAACCCTTCCTCGACGACGCGCTCCAGGCGCTCCCGCAGCTCGCCGAGGCCTTCGCGGGCGACGAGCCCGACCTCGTCCTGCACGACATCACCTCCTATCCCGCCCGGGTCCTCGCCCACCGCTGGGGCGTCCCCGCTGTCTCCCTCTGGCCCAACCTGGTCCCCTGGGAGGGGTACGAGGAGGAGGTCGGTGAGCCGATGACCGCCGGCCTGAAGCAGACCGAGCGCGGCAAGGCGTACTACGCGCGCTTCGACGGCTGGCTCGCCGAGAACGGCCTCGGCCATGTCTCCAGCGACGACTTCGTCGCCCGCCCGCGCCTCGGTCTCGTCCTGATCCCCGAGGCGCTCCAGCCGAACGCGGACCGGGTGAACCGCGAGATGTACACCTTCGTCGGGGCCTGTCAGGGCGACCGCGCGGACCAGGGGGAGTGGACCCGGCCGGCCGGCGCGGAGAAGGTGCTCCTGGTGTCGCTGGGCTCCTCCTTCACCAAGCAGCCCGCCTTCTACCGGGAGTGCGTCGAAGCCTTTCGCGACCTGCCCGGCTGGCACGTGGTGCTCCAGATCGGCGCGCACGTCGATCCCGCCGAACTCGGAGACGTACCGGGCCATGTGGAGGTGCGCACCTGGGTACCGCAACTGGCCGTCCTCAAGCAGGCCGACGCCTTCATCACCCACGCCGGCGCGGGCGGGAGCCAGGAGGGACTCGCCACCGGCACCCCGATGGTCGCCGTCCCCAAGGCCGTCGACCAGTTCGGCAACGCGGACATGCTCCAGTCGCTGGGCGTGGCCCGGCACCTCCCGATGGAGGAGGCCGACGCCGCGAGGCTGCGTGAGGCCGTGCTCGCCCTGGTGGGCGACCCCGAAGTGGCCGCCCGGTGCCGACAGCTGAGTGAGCAGATGGCACGGGAGGGCGGCACCCCGCGGGCCGCCGACCTCATCGAGGCCGAACTGTCGCGCTGAGCGGAATCGCCTGACTGTTATCCGGACGTTCTCCGTCCCGCCCCGTGTGCCGCGCCCAGCGGTTTCCCGGGGCGGGACGTCCGTGTTGCGGCTCGGCGAAGCCTCTGTAGCGGCGGGTCCGGTCGGCGCATCTGCACGCACGCCCTCGCGATTTCACACCAGGGGCCGCGCGTTCACCCCCCTCGCGCACACCTTCACGGACCTTCACGGGTCTTCACGCGTGGTCACTCCCGCCCCACAGGCCACACGGAGGGCCCGGCGATGGCCGGGCGGATGGCGTCCGACTCTTCGAGTACGGCTCTGAGCAGGGGATATGCGAGGCGGTGTGCCCTCGCGGGGCGGCTCGACACCGCTCGATCGGGGTGGGCCGGACGCCCGTCGGCTGCCCCCGGCCGTGATGACCAGCCATGGCCGATTTCTTATTACGCAACCTTGTTGAGCAAGTCACACCCTCATGAAGGTCTTGATCTGTGCTCGTCAATCGGTCAGGGTTTCGAGCCAGCCCCCGGAGATCTTCCGGCCGAGGGCCAATCCCCCCACAGAGTTTGACGAGGAGACCCCTCTTCATGGCCAAGCACCAGCGCACCCGTCGCACCAAGCTCACCGCCGCGATCACCGCCGTGGCGGCCGCCGCAGGAGTCACCCTTCTCGGTACCTCGTTCGCCGGAGCCGCACCGGCTCCCATGGGCACGGTCTACGGCGCGGACGCCGCGACCGCGGTGTCCGGCAGCTACATCGTGATGCTGGACGAGAAGAAGGCCGACAAGTCCGAGCTCGCGAAGGAGTACGGCGGCAAGCTCAAGCGCACCTACTCCTCCAGCATCAACGGCTTCTCCGCCAGCGGCCTTTCGGAGACCGAGGCCAAGCGCCTCGCCGCCGACCCGGCCGTCGCCAAGGTGGTGCAGAACAAGAAGTTCAGCATCGACGCCACCCAGGACAACCCGCCGTCGTGGGGTCTGGACCGGATCGACCAGACCGAGACCGCGGGCGACAACGCGTACACCTACCCGGACGCCGGCGGCGAGGGCGTCACCGCGTACGTCATCGACACCGGTGTCCGCGTCACCCACGAGGACTTCGAGGGCCGGGCCACCTCCGGCTTCGACGCCGTCGACAACGACGACGACGCCGACGACGGCAACGGGCACGGCACCCACGTGGCGGGCACCATAGCCGGGGCCGCGCACGGCGTCGCCAAGAAGGCGAACATCGTGGCCGTCCGCGTCCTGGACGACAACGGCTCCGGCACCACCGAGCAGGTCATCGCCGGGATCGACTGGGTCGCCGCCAACGCCAAGGGCCCGTCCGTCGCCAACATGAGCCTCGGCGGCGGCGCCGACCCCGCCCTCGACGAGGCCGTCCAGAAGGCCATCGCCGCGGGCATCACCTTCGGTGTGGCCGCCGGCAACGAGTCCAGCGACGCCGGCCAGGGCTCGCCCTCCCGCGTCCCCGAGGCGATCACCGTCGCCTCGTCCACGGAGGCCGACGAGCAGTCGTCGTTCTCCAACTACGGGTCGGTCGTGGACATCTACGCCCCGGGCTCGGACATCACCTCCACCTGGAACGACAGCGACACCGGCACCAACACCATCTCCGGTACGTCCATGGCCACCCCGCACGTCGTCGGTGCGGCCGCCGTCTACCTGGCGGGCAACCAGGACGCGACCCCGGAGGCCGTCGCCACGGCGCTCACCGAGGGAGCCACCCCGGACGCCATCAGCAACGCCACCGAAGGCACGGCCAACAAGCTCCTCAAGGTCGTCGAGTAGGACCCCGGTTCCGACCGGACGCCGGGCGGCGGTGGTCACCGACCCCCGCCGCCCGGCCCCCGCGCACAGCAGCCGCCGCGCTCTCCCCCACGGGGCGCGGCGGCTGCGCCGTTTCCCGGGCGGACCCGACGCGGCCGTCCCCCACGGGAGCTACGCACGGGTGTCCACCGGGGGGTGACGCTTTCGGGCCGCGACCTCCATAACGTTCTGATCAGCCGGGACGCCAGGGTCTGCCGCCACAGCACAGGCTCGCCCCCCGGCCGCATCCGCGAAACGTTCCCTGGAGGCTCCCTCGTGTTCCGCACCCTTCTCAAGGCCCTCGCCGCCATCGCCGTCGTCTGCACGGCGGGCGGCGTCGGCCTGATCGGCTACGAGGAGTTGAACAAGCCGGAGTCGGACGGGACACGCTCCGAATCCTCCCTCGGCGACCCGTTCACCGGAACCAAGAAGATCCGGACCGACGGCCGTTCGGTCAACGTCTCCTGCTCCGGAGACGCCTCCCACGACGGTCCCCTCGTCCTGCTGATGGCCGGCGGCGGAGACGGCCTGGAGACCATGGCCCCGCTCGGCAAGACCTTGAGCAAGGAGTTCCGGGTCTGCTCCTACGACCGTCCCGGCGAGGGCGCGAGCGACAAGCCGGACGGGCCCCAGAGCATGGACGACAGTGCGAAGCTCCTCACCTCGGTGCTCGACCGGCTGGCCGGCGACCGGCCGGTCGTGCTGGCCGGACACTCGCTGGGCGGCCACATCGCCGCCCGCTACGCACCCGACCACCCGGACCGGATCAAGGGCCTCGTCCTGCTCGACGCCACCATCCCGGCGCTGACCGCCGGCATCTCCCGGACGATCCCCGCCTCCGCCACCGGCCTGCCGGCGCAGTTGCGCGCCCAGGCCATCGCGATCAACAAGGGCGAGAATCCTGAGATGTTGGTCGTCGCGGACGGCGAGGTCCGGCCCGCCGGGGAGATTCCCGTGGAGATCCTCCAGCACGAGTCCCAGTACGCGGAGGTCCCCGACTACGGGCCCGCCCTGGAGCGCATGTGGTCCACGGGCCAGAAGAAGTGGCGCCGGCTCTCCGGCAACAGCAAACTCAGCATCGCCCCAGGCAGCGGCCACTACATCCACGTCGACCGCCCGGACCTCGCCACCGGCGCCATCCAGCGGGTCGCCGGCGGCGCGAACGACTAGGCTCGCCCGATGACCGATACGGGGAGAGGGTTCGGGGTGCTGGAGCAGGTCCGGCATCGATGGGCCTCCGGGCGGTGGCGGCGGTTCGATGTCACCAACTGGTATGTGGTGCTTGGGCCGTTGCTGCTGGCCGCCTCGTTCGTGCCGGCCTTCCACGCCCATGGCACACAGGTCGGCGGAGTGCCGGACCGGCCCTACGATCTGCTCGCCGCGGTGGCCATCGCCCTGCAGTGCCTCCCGCTGACGGTGTGCCGCAGATGGCCCGCGACCGTTCTCGCCCTGGTGTCGGCGGGCTTCGCCGTCGACCAACTGCGCGGCTACCACTCCCTGGCGGGCACGGCCTTCGCCTTCGCCCTCCTCGGCGTCGGATCGCGGCTGGACGAGCACCGTCACGCCACCACGCTGGGGCTCTCCCTCGCCTACGTCCCGCTGGCCTTCGCCCTCGCGCGGCTCGGCTCCGGTGAGCCCGCGAGCGAGTTCGTCGTGTTCTACCTGGCGTGCGCCCTGGTGTGGTGGATTGGTTCGCGGCTCCGTTCCGCGCGGAACGCCCAGGCCGAGCGTCGGCGCCGGGTGGCGGAGGAGACCCGGGACGCGGAGCGCACCCGTATCGCCCGTGAGCTGCACGACGTGGTGACCCATCATGTGACTGCGATGGTGGTGCAGGCCGAGGCGGCCCGCTATCTGACCGCCGCGCCCGACCGGCTGGAGGAGGCCCTGACGTCCGTCACCGCCACGGGACGCGCGGCCATCGCCGATCTGCGGCAGATGCTCGATCTCCTCGACCCCGACCACGGGCCGGGGGGCACGTCCCCGCACTCCGGCCGGCTCCGCGACCTCGTCGAACAGACCCGCCGGGCGGGCCAGCCCGTGGAGTTCACCGAGCAGGGCGCCGCCGCGGAGCCGGCCCGCGACGCGGAACTCGTGGCCTACCGGGTCGTGCGCGAGGCCCTGACGAACGCCCTCAAGTACGCCCACGGCGTCGACACCTCGGTCCGGGTGTGCCATGGCGAGAGCGAGATAGCGGTGGAGATCAGCACCCGGGCGTCCGGCCCCGGGGGAAGATCGCCCGGCGGAAGCGGACGGGGCCTGGCCGGACTGCGGGAACGGGTGGTCGACACCCTGGGCGGCGAATTCACCGCGGGCCGCGAGCCGGGCGGCCGGTTCGTCGTGCGGGCCTCCATCCCCGTGGCGGGTACGCCGTGACCGCCCCGACCCGGATCGTCGTCTGCGACGACCAGGCACTGATCCGCACGGGACTGGTGACGATCATCAACGCCCAGCCCGACATGGAGGTGGTCGGCGAGTGCCGCGACGGGCAGGCCGCCGTCGACCTCGCCACCACCGTACGGCCCGACGTCGTGGTGATGGACCTGCGCATGCCCGGCCTCGACGGCATCGGAGCCACCAGGGTCCTGGCCGGCGCCGGTGTGGACCACCCCGTCAAGGTCCTGGTGGTGACCACGTTCAACCTGGACGAGTACGTCTACGAGGCACTGCGCGCGGGAGCGAGCGGATTCCTCCTCAAGGACGCGCCGCCGGACCGGTTGCTGCACGGCATCCGGACCGTGGCCTCGGGCGCGGCCCTGCTGGACCCCGAGGTGACACGCAAGCTGGTGGGCAGATACGCCGCCCGGATCAGGCCCGCCCGGCCCGAAGCCGACCGGGGAACCCCGCTGACCCCCCGTGAGCTGGAGGTCCTCCGCCTGATCGCCGACGGTCTGTCCAACACCGAGATCGCCGCGGCCCTGGTGATCAGCCGGGAGACCGTCAAGACGTTCGTGTCCCGCATCCTCACCAAGCTCGCTCTGCGCGACCGCGTCCAGGCCGTCGTCTACGCCTACCGGAACGGCCTGGTCCACTGACGGGAGGCGGCGAGCACCGGGCCCCGCTCCACGGTCGGGCCCGCGCGAGGGCCTAGGGTGGGTGGCCATGACGACGATGTACGCGGCGCTGCTGCGGGGGATCAACGTGAGCGGCAGCAAGAGGGTCCCCATGCCCGAACTGCGCACCGTGCTCACCGAACTGGGACACACCGCCATCGCCACCTATCTGCAGAGCGGAAACGCCGTCTTCCGGAGCGACAGCGACGACGAGGACGCGCTGGCCGCCGCTTTGGAGCAGGCCCTGCGCCGGCAGTTCGGCTTCGACGTCGACTGCCTCGTCCGCGACGCCTGCTATCTCGCCGCCGTCGCCGAAGCCTGCCCTTTCCCCGCCGCCGAGCTGGAGGGCAGACAGCTCCACGTCACCTACTTCGACCGGCCCGTGGACGCGGACCGCTTCGCGGACCTGGAGGCGGAGGACTTCCTGCCGGAGGAGTTCCGGCTCGGCGACCGCTGCCTGTACCTGTACGCCCCCGACGGGCTCGGCCGCTCCAAGCTGGCGGTCGCACTGGGACGCCCCCGCCACGTCAAGGGCCTCACCGCCACCAGCCGCAACTGGAACACCGTGGCGAAGCTCGTGGAGATGACCCGTGGCTGAGCCGTCGCCCGCCGTGGCCGCGGCGATCGAGGGCGAGCTACGCCTGCTGGACCCGGTGGTACGGGCCTCCGCCGAGCTCCTCGCCTCGCTGCTGCACCCCGAGTTCCGGGAGATCGGCACCAGCGGCCGGCTCTGGACCCGGGCGAGGATCATCGCCTCGCTCACCGCGGACGACGCCCCGCGCCCCGGCCCGCTCACCGCCTCCCGGATGCGGGGGACGCAGCTCTGCGCCGACCTGGTGCACCTCACCTTCGACACGGAGTCCAAGGGGGTCCGCTCGCACCGCAGCTCCCTGTGGCGGCTGACCCCGGAGGGCTGGCGGCTCTACTTCCACCAGGCGACCCCGTTCGACGACGAGCCCCTCGACGACCTCCGTGAGCCCACCCCGGGCCGTCCGTAGCCTCGCGCGGAGGGGCCTCACGCCGAGAGGGAGGCCCCCACCGGCACCCGCGCCTCGTCGTACCGGTCCAGCAGCAGCCGCGCCAACTCCGGCGCGGGGCCCAGCACATCGGCGAGCACGTCGGCTCCGGCCGCCTCGGCTCCCGCCATGATGCGGTCGGGCAGCCGGCCGGGCGCGATGACGTACGGGGCCACCGCCACCCGCTCCACGCCGTCGGCGCGCAGGGCCCGCACCGCGTCCTCGGTGCGGGGAAGGAGTGCGGAGGCGAACGCAGGCCGCACGGCGCACCAACCGGTGTGCCGCAGCTCCCGCGCGATTTCAGCGATCACTGCGATCGCCTCCGGGTCTGTGGATCCCGCCGAGGCCAGGACGAGCCCGGTCCGGGGGATGTCGCCGGGACGGATCCCGGCCTCCCGCAGCCGCCGCCCCAGGGTGGCGTTGAGCAGCGGGGACGGGCCGAGCACGCCGGCCTGGCGGATGTGCGGCCGCGGCAGCCGGGTGCGGGCCTCGCGCAGGACCGAGGGGATGTCGGTCTTGGCGTGGAACGCCCGGGTGAGCAGCAGCGGAAGGGCGACGACCTCGTCCGTCCCCTCCGCTGCCAGGCGCTCCAGCACCCGGGGCACGGAAGGGGCGTTGAACTCCAGGTACGCGGTCTCCACACGCAGTCCCGGCCGCTCGGCCCGGACCCGCTCGGTGAGCGCGTGCACGGTCGCGGCGTGCCGCGGGTCGCGGCTGCCGTGGGCGATGACGAGGAGAGTGGGGTGCGTCATGGGAGGGCTCAGTTCTTGACGAGGAGACCGCGGCTGCGCAGCACCCACCGCTCCAGCGGACTGAAGATGAGCAGGTCGATGGCGATGCCGACGAACAGGATGAGCAGGATCGAGAGGAAGATCCCGGGCATGTCGAAGTTGCTGCGTCCGTTCTCCAGCAACTGCCCGAGCCCCAGACCCAGTTCGGGAGAGGAGGCGATGATCTCGGCGGCCATCAGCGAGCGCCACGAGAACGCCCAGCCCTGCTTGAGGCCCGCCAGGTAGCCGGGCAGCGCCGCAGGGAGCACGATGTGCCAGGTCCCGCGCAGCCCGGTCGCGCCCAGCGTGCGGCCGGCCCGGAGGAACAGCGGCGGCACCTGGTCGACGCCGGAGACCAGCCCGTTGGCGATCGAGGGCACCGCGCCCAGCAGGATCACGGCGAACATCATCTGGTCGTTCAGCCCGAGCCAGATCACCGCCGGGGCCACCCACGCCACCGAGGGAAGCGACTGGAGCCCGGACAGGATCGGGCCGATCGCGGCCCGGATCAGCTTCACCCGGGCGACCAGCAGCCCCAGCGGCGTACCGATGGCGACCGCGAGCAGGAAGCCGAGCAGACCGCGCGAGACGCTGGTCCAGACGACGTCCAGCAGCGTGCCCGCCAGCCACATCTCCCGCGCGCTGTTCCACACGGCCGACGGCGGCGGGAGCTTGTAGACCTCCGTGACCTGGGCGCGGACCAGCAGCTCCCAGATCAGCAGGACCAGCGTCACCGCCACGACCGGCGGCAGCACCTTGCGCAGCAGGACCTCGCGCACCGGGGTGCGGCTGATCTGCACGGCGTCCAGCGCGTCGAGCCCGGCCTCCAGTCCCGCCAGATCGTCGGGCTTCGCGCCGCCCCGTCCGGCCGCCCCGTCCGGCCGCTTCCGGCTCGACGTGATGTCAGTGCTGGCCATGTCGGCGGATCTCCCCACGCAGTTCTTCGGTGATCTCGACGGACAGCTCCGCCACGGCGGTGTCCTCGATACGGCGCGGCTGCTCGATGTCGACCGTCCACTCCCGGGCGATACGGCCCGGCCGGGACGAGAGCAGCACGACGCGCTGCGCGAGCCGTACGGCCTCGCGCACGTTGTGCGTGACGAAGAGGACCGAGGCGTTCGTCTCCCGCCAGATCCGGGTCAGCTCGTCGTGCAGCACATCGCGGGTGATGGCGTCGAGCGCCGCGAACGGCTCGTCCATCAACAGCAGTTGACTGTCCTGCGCGAGCGCGCGGGCCATCGCGACGCGCTGCCGCATTCCACCGGACAGCTCGTGCACCCGCTTGCCGTACGCCCCGCCGAGACGGACGAGTTCGAGCAGCTGCTCCGCCTCGGTGCGGCGCCCGGACTTGGGCACCCCGCGCAGCCGCAGGGCCAGTTCGATGTTCTTGCCGGCGGTCAGCCAGGGGAAGAGGGCGTGCTCCTGGAACATCAGGGCGGGCCGCCCGCCCGGGGTCTCGATGGACCCCTGGGACGGGCGGTCGAGTCCGGCCACCAGATTGAGCAGCGTCGACTTTCCGCACCCGGAGGCACCCAGGAGGGTGACGAACTCGCCCGGAGCGACATCGAGTGTGATGTCGTCCAGGACGAGCTGCTGACCGGTGGGTCCGGCGAAGGACTTCGAGACGTGTGCGAGACGGGCGGCGTGCTCGACCGTCGTACGGTCCTCGGCCTTGGTGAGGGTGGTGGTCGCCATGGTCGTCACCTCCTGGGGATCCTTACGTCCTGGTACGGATGGGCGGGGTTACTTGACGCCGAGACCGGCGTCGGCGACCTCGGGCCGGCCCTCGGCTTCGAGGACCTTGTTCAGCGGGCCCAGGTCGTAGATGCCCCGGAGGTCCGGGTTCTTGAGCAGCCCGGACTTCACCGAGTACCCGGCCTGCGTCTTGAGCGTGCCGGCCAGCGGGTCGTCGGTGATCTCGATGGACTCCCACGCCGGGTCGAGGATCTCCTTGGGCAGGGGCTTGCCGCTCAGGTTCTCCAGCGCCTCGTTGGCCGACGCCTTCGCCTTCTCGGGGTTGGCGTTGATCCACTTGTTGGTGGCGACCGAACCCTTCAGCACCGCCTCGACCACGTCCGGGTGCTCGTCGAGGAACTTCTGCGACACGATGATGTTCGTGATCACGAACTTCCTGTCCGGCCACAGGTCCTTCTCCTCGAGGAGCACCTTCGCACCCTCGGACACCAGCTTGGAGGCGGTCGGCTCGGGCACCCAGGCGCCGTCCAGATCACCGGACCTGTAGGCGTCGGGCGTCACCTTGTTGTCCGAGCGGACCACGGAGACGTCGCCCTTGCCGCTCTGGGCGTCGACCTTCCAGCCCTTCTCGGAGATCCAGTTGAGGAAGGCCACGTCCTGGGTGTTGCCGAGCTGCGGGGTGGCGATCTTCTTGCCCCTGACGTCGTCCAGCGTCTTGATCCGGTCCGGGTCGACGACCAGCTTCACCCCGCCGGAGGCCGCACCGGAGATGATCCGCAGTCCCTGGCCCTGGGACTTGCTGAAGCCGTTGATGGCGGGGGAGGGGCCGATGAAGCCGATGTCGATGGACCCGGCGTTCAGCGCCTCGATCTCGGAGGGGCCCGCGTTGAAGGTCGTGGACTCGACGCGGGTCCCGCCCAGTTCCTTCTGGATGGTGCCTTCCTGGATGCCGACCAGGGCGGTGGCGTGCGTGAGGTTCGGGAAATAGCCGATCTTCACGGTGTCCGTGGAGAGTTTCTTCCCGCCGGCGGAGACGTTCACCTTCTTGGCGTCGTCGACCTCGGCCTGGGAGCCGTAGCCGCACGCGGTGGCCGCCAGGGCGAGCAGCGGCAGCGCCGCGACGGCGGCGATGGAGCGGCGAACGGTGGAACGGGGGGCAGGCACGGGAGGAGTTCCTCTCGTCGGCCCGGCGCTCACGCCCCGCTGTCTGGTCAGGGGGGCGTGGCCGGGAGGTCGGCAGGTCTACGGCGGTACGGACGGTGCGGGTGGTGCGGGAGGGCGCGCGAGCGGTGCGCGTACGTCCTCACACACATCGCCCGACCCCGCCCTGACCTCCCCCGAGCTCTCGCACGCGCTCGCGCGGGGGGCGCCCCCTCCCGAGGGCGCCGCTGCCGGCCCGGCCGCCCTCCTTCGCGAGGGCGGAGAAGAAGTGGGCGGCCATCAGAAGTCCCACCCGGCGTCGTCGTCGGCGGCCGGGGCGGCGGCTTCGGCGACCGCCGCGAACGAGGCGCCCGCCATGCCGGCGGTCAGCGTCGTACCGTCCGCCGGGTCGATCAGGAGGAACGAGCCGGTGCGCCGGGAGTCCGCGTAGGCGTCGAGTGCGAGCGGCTCGGCGGTGCGCACGACGACCCTGCCGATGTCGTTGGCGACGAGCTGCCCGGGGGCAGGGTGCTGGGAGAGGTCGTCCAGGGTGAGCCGCGACGGGATGTCCTTGACGATCGCCTTGACCGTACGGGTGGTGTGCTTGAGCAGCACCCGCTGGCCCACCGAGAGCGGCTGGTCGGCGACGTGGCAGACGGTCGCCTCGACGTCCCGCGTCACGGCGGGGGAGTCGTCGGCAGGGGCGATCAGGTCACCGCGTGAGATGTCGATGTCGTCGGCCAGCCGGATCGTCACCGACTGCGGGGCCCAGGCGGTGTCGACGCTCTCCCCGAGCGCGTCGATGCCCGTGATCGTCGTGGTGCGCCCCGAGGGGAGTACGGAGACGGGCTCGCCGACCCGGAACACCCCGGCCGCGATCTGACCGGCGTAGCCCCGGTAGTCGGGGTGCTCGGGGGTCTGCGGGCGGATCACGTACTGCACCGGGAAGCGCGCGTGGCAGGCGGTGAGGTCGTGGCTGACCGGCACCGTCTCCAGGTGCTCCAGGACGGTCGGCCCGCCGTACCAGTCCATGTGCGCGGACGGCTCCACCACGTTGTCCCCGGCCAGCGCCGAGATCGGGATCGCGGTGATCTCCGGGACGCCGAGCGACGCGGCGTACGCGGTGAACTCCTCCGCTATCGCGGCGAACACGGGCTCCGCGTAGTCGACCAGGTCCATCTTGTTGACGGCCAGCACCACGTGCGGGACGCGCAGCAGCGCGGCGACGGCGGCGTGCCGGCGGGTCTGCTCGACGACCCCGTTGCGGGCGTCGACCAGGACCACGGCCAGTTCCGCCGTGGAGGCGCCGGTCACCATGTTGCGGGTGTACTGCACATGACCCGGGGTGTCCGCGAGGATGAACCGGCGGCGCGTGGTGGCGAAGTAGCGGTAGGCGACGTCGATGGTGATGCCCTGCTCGCGCTCGGCCCGCAGCCCGTCGGTCAGCAGCGCCAGGTCCGGCGCGTCCTGGCCACGGCTCAGCGAAGCCTGCTCGACGGCCTCCAGCTGGTCGGTGAGGATCGACTTGGAGTCGTGCAGCAGGCGCCCCACGAGGGTGGACTTGCCGTCGTCGACCGACCCGGCGGTGGCGAACCGCAGCAGAGTGGTGGCCGACAACCGCTCGGCCGAGAGGATGGGTGTGGTCATGGTTAGAAATACCCCTCGCGCTTGCGGTCTTCCATCGCGGCCTCGGACATCTTGTCGTCGGCTCGGGTCGCGCCCCGCTCGGTGAGCCGGGAGGCGGCGATCTCGGTGATCACGGCGTCCAGCGTGGTGGCGTCGGAGTCGACGGCCCCGGTGCAGGACATGTCGCCGACCGTGCGGTAGCGGACCAGACGGGTCTCGGTGGACTCGTGCTCCCTGGGCCCGCCCCAGTGCCCGGCGGTCAGCCACATACCGCCGCGGTTGAAGACCTCGCGCTCGTGGGCGAAGTAGATCTCCGGGAGCTCGATGGACTCGCGCTCGATGTACTGCCAGACGTCCAGCTCGGTCCAGTTGGAGATCGGGAAGACGCGGACGTGCTCGCCCGGGGCGTGCCGGCCGTTGTACAGCTGCCACAGCTCGGGGCGCTGGCGGCGCGGGTCCCACTGCGAGAACTCGTCGCGCAGCGAGAAGACCCGCTCCTTGGCGCGCGCCTTCTCCTCGTCGCGCCGCCCGCCGCCGAACACCGCGTCGAAGCGGTTCTGCTGGATCGCCTCGGTCAGCGGGACGGTCTGGAGCGGGTTGCGGGTGCCGTCGGGGCGCTCGCGGAGCTTCCCGGCGTCGATGTACTCCTGCACGGAGGCGACGTGCAGCCGCAGCCCGTGCTTCTTCACCGTGCGGTCGCGGTACTCCAGGACCTCGGGGAAGTTGTGCCCGGTGTCCACGTGCAGCAGCGTGAACGGCACCGGCGCGGGCGCGAACGCCTTGAGCGCCAGGTGCAGCATCACGATGGAGTCCTTGCCGCCGGAGAACAGGATCACCGGCCGTTCGAACTCCCCCGCCACCTCACGGAAGATGTGGACCGCCTCCGACTCCAGGGAGTCCAGGTGGCTGAGCGCGTACGGATTGACGGTGCCCTCCGGCACGGTGGCGACGGTGCTCACGCCAGGCCCCTCTCGGTGAGCAGCGCGTGGAGCGCCGCTGCGGACTCCTGCACGGTCTGCTGGTGCGACTCGATCCGCAGGTCGGGCGATTCGGGGGCCTCGTAGGGGTCGTCGACCCCGGTGAGACCGCTGATCTCGCCGGCCGCCTGCTTGGCGTACAGCCCCTTCACATCGCGTACGGAGCACACCTCGACGGGTGTCGCGACGTGCACCTCCAGATAGGTGGTGGACTCGGCGGCGTGCCGTTTGCGGACGGCCTCGCGGCTGTCGGCGAACGGGGCGATGACGGGGACCAGCACCTTCACGCCGTTGGCGGCGAGGAGTTCGGCGACGAAGCCGATCCGGGTCACGTTGGTGTGGCGGTCCTCGCGGGAGAAGCCGAGGCCCGCGGAGAGGAACTCGCGGATCTCGTCGCCGTCGAGCACCTCGACCCGGTGGCCCTCGGTCCGCAGGCGGCCCGCCAGCTCGTACGCGATGGTGGTCTTGCCCGCGCTCGGCAGACCGGTCAGCCAGATCGTGGCTCCCGTCTCCGTCACGCTCATCGAAGTCTCCTGATCAGTCGTCATCAGCCGTGCAGCCCGCATTCGGTCTTGCCCCGTCCGGCCCAGCGGCCGGCCCGTGCGTCCTCGCCCTCCAGCACCCGGCGGGTGCAGGGCGCGCAGCCGACGGAGGCGTAGCCGTCCATCAGCAGCGGGTTGGTGAGCACCCCGTGCTCGGCGACGTAGGCGTCCACGTCGTCCTGGGTCCAGCGGGCGATGGGGGAGACCTTCACCTTGCGGCGCTTGGCGTCCCAGCCGACGACCGGGGTGTTCGCCCGGGTCGGGGACTCGTCGCGGCGCAGGCCGGTCGCCCATGCGGCGTACGCGGTCAGTCCGTCCTCCAACGGCTTCACCTTGCGCAGCGCGCAGCACAGGTCGGGGTCGCGGTCGTGCAGCTTCTCGCCGTGCTCGGCGTCCTGCTCGGCGACGGTCCGCCGGGGGGTGATCGTGATGACGTTGACGTCCATCACCGCGTCCACCGCGTCCCGGGTCCCGATGGTCTCCGGGAAGTGGTAGCCGGTGTCCAGGAAGACCACGTCCACGCCCGGCATCACCCGCGACGCCAGATGCGCGACCACGGCGTCCTCCATCGAGGAGGTGACGCAGAAGCGCGGCCCGAAGGTGGCGGCCGCCCACTCCAGGATGTCGGTGGCGGAGGCGTCCTCCAGCTCCCGTCCGGCCTGCTCGGCCAGCTCCCGGAGTTCCTCGTCGCCGATCTGTCCGGTCAGCAGAGTGTCCGTCATATCAGTTCCCCCTCACCGTGGTTGCGCTGAACGCCCCGGGTCAGCAGGCCCAGGAACTTCAGCTGGAACGCACGGTTGCAGGAAGCACATTCCCAGGCGCCGTGACCGGTCTCGTTGGGGCGCAGGTCCTCGTCGCCGCAGTACGGGCAGTGGAACGGGGCGGCTCGCTCGCTCATGACAGCGACTCCGCACCGGCGCGGGCCACCCAGGTCGCGAAGCGCTCGCCGTCCTCGCGCTCCTCCTGGAAGCGGCCGAGCACCCGCTCGACGTAGTCCGGCAGTTCGGCCGAGGTGACCTTCAGGCCGCGGACCTTGCGGCCGAACCCGGCCTCCAGGCCGAGCGCCCCGCCGAGGTGCACCTGGTAGCCCTCGACCTGGTTGCCGCTCTCGTCGAGCATCAGCTGGCCCTTGAGGCCGATGTCCGCGACCTGGATACGGGCGCAGGCGTTCGGGCAGCCGTTGATGTTGATGGTGATCGGGTGGTCGAACTCCGGGATGCGGCGCTCCAGTTCGTCGATGAGGGCGGCGCCGCGCGCCTTCGTCTCCACGATCGCGAGCTTGCAGAACTCGATGCCGGTGCAGGCCATCGTGCCGCGCCGGAACGGGGACGGGGTGACCTTGAGGTCGAGCGCCTCCAGTCCGGCGACCAGGGACTCCACCTGCTCCTCGGCCACGTCGAGCACGATCATCTTCTGCTCGGCGGTGGTCCGCACCCGGCCGGAGCCGTGCGCGTCGGCCAGCTCGGCGATCTTGGTGAGCGTGGAGCCGTCGACCCGGCCGACCCGCGCGGCGAAGCCGACGTAGAAGCGGCCGTCCTTCTGCCGGTGCACCCCGAGGTGGTCGCGCCAGGTCTGGGCGGGCTCCTCGGGCGCGGGTCCGTCGATCAGCTCGCGCTTCAGGTACTCGTCCTGAAGGACCTGGCGGAACTTCTCCGGGCCCCAGTCCGCGACCAGGAACTTCAGGCGGGCGCGGGTGCGCAGCCGCCGGTAGCCGTAGTCGCGGAAGATCGCGATGACCCCGCCGTACACATCGGGCACCTCGTCCAGCGGCACCCAGGCGCCCAGCCGCACCCCGAGCTTGGGGTTGGTGGAGAGGCCGCCGCCGACCCAGAGGTCGAAGCCGGGGCCGTGCTCCGGGTGGTTCACGCCGACGAAGGCGATGTCATTGATCTCGTGCGCCACGTCCAGGTGCGGGGAGCCGGAGATCGCCGTCTTGAACTTGCGGGGCAGGTTGGAGAAGTCCGGGTTGCCGATGAACCGCCGCTGGATCTCGTCGATCGCGGGCGTGCCGTCGATGATCTCGTTCTCCGCGACGCCCGCGACGGGCGAGCCGAGGATCGTGCGGGGCGTGTCCCCGCAGGCCTCGGTGGTGGACAGGCCCACCTCTTCGAGCCGCCGCCAGATCTCCGGCACGTCCTCTATGCGGATCCAGTGGTACTGCACGTTCTGCCGGTCGGTGAGGTCGGCGGTGCCGCGCGCGAACTCCTGGGAGATCTCCCCGATCACCCGCAGCTGTCGCGTGGTCAGCCGGCCGCCGTCGATGCGGACGCGCAGCATGAAGAACTCGTCGTCCAGCTCCTCCGGCTCCAGTACGGCCGTCTTGCCGCCGTCGATGCCGGGCTTGCGCTGGGTGTACAGCCCCCACCAGCGCATGCGTCCGCGCAGGTCGTTCGGGTCGATGGAGTCGAAACCGCGCTTGGAGTAGATCGTCTCAATGCGTGTCCGTACGTTGAGACCGTCGTCGTCCTTCTTGAATTGCTCGTTGCCGTTGAGGGGTGTGTGGTGGCCCACGGCCCACTGACCCTCGCCGCGGTGGCGTCCGGCCTTGCGGCGGGGCGTGGTGGTCGCAGGCTGTTCCGGGGTAGCGGCCATGACAATACGTCCTTCGGGACTGCGGGAGGGCGGCTCTGAGCGGCACACTCGCGCTGAGGCGCGGCGGTGCGCAGGGCTGTTCAGAGGGAAGAGGAGGGCGGCGGCGCTGGGACTCTCAGCTCGCCGGACAGATGGCGCTGGACATGCGGCAGAGGTCGACGTGGCGTCGACTCACCAAGGCAATTCCAGTTCCAGACATGACGGAAGCGTGTCACGGGCATCTCGGGGCAGTCCACCACTATCCGCTATATGGACTGCTGGGTCTCGAAGGATGGGACGGTGTGGCGCCCGTCACGGGGTGCGGTGGCGGCATTGGTGACAAAACGCCCACCAGGAAGCCCTGAGGGCGGGGGAGCGACCGCTCCACCGCCCTCAGAGGTCAGGGATGATCAGGAGGCGTACGCCCCGGGCCACGGACCGGGCGTCGCCGCGGCCGGCTCCACCTCAATCTTCGTGTCGAAGAGCCGGAAGCCGCGACGCAGATAGTTGTCCATCGCGTGGGGGCCGTCCTTCGAGCAGGTGTGCAGCCACACCCGCTTCGTCGCCGGCCGCTCCGGCCAGCGCTCCGCCAGGTCCCAGGCGCGCGCCACCCCGTAACTGAGGAGGTGGCCGCCGATCCGCCGCCCCCGGAACGCCGGGATCAGCCCGAAGTACATGATCTCGACCACGCCGTCGTCCTGCGGGTCCAGCTCGACGTACCCGGCCGGCGTCCCGTTCTCGTACGCCACCCAGGTCTCCGCCCCGGGCCGCTCCAGAGCCTCCTGCCACTGGGCGTACGTCATGCCCAGCCGGTCGGTCCAGTGGATGTCACCGCCCACGGCGGAGTAGAGGAACCGGCTGAACTCCGGCAGCACCACCTCGGACCGGACGATGCGTAGGTCGCCCTCCGGTACGGCGGCCGGCCGGAGATCGTCGGGCGAGGTCTGCTCCAGCGACCAGACGGTCACCTCGGTGGTCACCTCGGGGGCGGCCTGGGCTGCGGGCTGCGGGGTGTCGCTCATGACGGCCAGAAAACCATGGCGCCGCCCGCCCGCGCACGGCGGCCCCTCCCCGGACCGGCGCGTGCGCCCCGCGTCCCCTCTCAGGCGGTCGGAGCCGCCCCGCGGGCCTCCGCCACCACCGGCCCCGTGGAGTACGGCAGCAGATCTGCGCGGTCCTCCGGGTGGATCACCTCCACCTCGACGTCGTCCCCGAAGCGGTACGGGCGGTGGGCCAGCACATCCGCCAGATGGCGCCGCAGCCGGGAGACCTCGGCCCGGACCGTCACCGTCCGGGTCGCGTCCCCGAAGATGTCCCGCGCCAGCTCCGAGGCAGACCGCCCCCGCCGGTGCACCGCCAGCGCGTACAACAGCTCCGCGTGACGCGGCGACAGCCGATGGGTGCGGCTCCCCAGCGGCCCGGTCAGACGCACGGCGAGCGCCCGGGGCCGGCTCAGGTCCAGCACCACCCGTCGCGGCGTCCCCTCCGTGCCGCCGTCGTCCACCTGCACGAGCCAGCCGCCCGGCAGCGGCTCGACCCGGCACAGGCCGAGTGAGGGCAGCCACACCGTGCCCGGCCCCAGCGACTTCGGCAGCGGCAGCCGGTCCACCGGAGCCATCCCGGTCACCGCCGCCAGCCGCCCGTGCACGTCCACCGCCAGTGCCCGCCCGCCGACCCGGCACAGGATCGGCGCGGCCACCGCGCGCAGCCGCTCGATCTCCGCCAGGTGGCGGGTGCGGATCTCGCCCTCGGCGAGCCGGGCCACCGAGTCGACCAGCGCCAGCGTCGCCGGATGGAACGTGGACGCCGGACCGCTGATGTCCACGATCCCGATCAGCCGGCCGTCACGCGGATCCCGGACCGGGGCCGCCGCACAGGTCCAGCCGTGCAGCGCCCGGATGAAGTGCTCGGCCGAGTGGACCTGGATGGGGACCCGGGCGGCCAGCGCCGTCCCGATCGCGTTCGTCCCGGTCGCCGCCTCGGCCCAGGCCGCCCCCTCCTCCAGGCAGATGTCGTGGGCCCGGCGCAGCACCCCCGAATTGCCCTGCCGCCACAGCACCCGGCCCTCCGTGTCGGTCACCACCATGATCTGCTGCGCGGCATCCGCTATCGAGGCCAGCCCCGCCCGCAGCAACGGCATCAGCTCGCCCAGCGCCGTGCTGTGGCGCCGGTGTTCGATCTCGTCCGCCTGCAGCAGCTCGCTCTCCGGCGACTGGTCGGGGTCGATGCCGCTGCGCACCACCCGGTCCCAGGAGGCGTCGATCTGCGCCCGGGGCACGACCTCGGAGCGTGTCCCCGTCAGCCGTGCCTCCCGCGCCCGGTGGAGCGATCGGGTCGCCTGCCGGCCCGCCCCCTGGCCCGTCACCCGCACCACCCCCGCAGAACCTGTGTCCGTCATGGTCCCCGTTCCCCCCGAACGCATCCCGCTCCCGGCCCATCCTGCCGTTCACCTGGCCGGACCGCCGATCAGTCCACACAATGGTTGCAACCCCTTGCAACTCTGGCGGTGTCCCACGGGCCGTACAAGACTGACAGAACACTGTGCGCCGGGCCTGTCCCGGCCGCCCGGTGGTGCAGAAGCATGGAGGGTGGTGCCGTGTCGGCGCAGCACCACCTTCCGTCGCTTCCCCGCCCCGCTACGGCTACCCGCCCGCCGGCCGGGCCCGTGCCACCACCGACGCCAGGTCCGGACCGTGCGGCAGCGTCCCGAACGCCGAGCCCCAGTCCCCGCCGAGCCGCGAGCCGCAGAACGCGTCGGACACCTCCGGCGGAGCCCAGCGCACCAGCAGGGAACCCTGGAGCACCAGCGCGATCCGCTCCACCAGACGCCGCGCCCGCGCCTCGATGTTCTCCAGGTCGGCCAGCTCCGTCAGCAGGCCCTTGATCGCCGCGTCCAGCCGGTGATCCGCCCCGCGCGCACGGCCGACCTCGCGCAGGAACGCGTCCAGTGCCTGGGGCTCCCGCCGCAACGCCCGCAGCGCGTCCAGCGCCTGCACATTGCCCGAGCCCTCCCAGATCGAGTTGAGCGGCGCCTCGCGCAGCAGCCGGGGCATCCCCGACTCCTCCACGTACCCGTTGCCGCCCAGGCACTCCAGCGCCTCGCCCACCACGGCGGAGCAGCGCTTGGTGACCCAGTACTTCGCGGCGGGCACCGCGAGCCGCAGGAAGGCCCGTTCCTCCGCCGTGTCCGTGTCGTGCGCGGAGGCCAGCCGCATCGCCAGCACCGTCGCCGCCTCCGACTCCAGCGCCAGATCGGCCAGCACGTTGCGCATCAGGGGCTTGTCGATCAGCAGCCCGCCGAACGCACGGCGGTAAGCGCTGTGATGGACCGCCTGCGCCACCGCCTGCCGCATCAGCGCGGCCGAGCCCACCACGCAGTCCAGCCTCGTGGCCGCCACCATCTCGATGATGGTGCGCACCCCGCGCCCCTCCTCGCCGACCCGGCGGGCCCACGACCCGTCGAACTCGACCTCGGCGGACGCGTTGGACCGGTTGCCCAGTTTGTCCTTCAGCCGCTGGATCGCGAACACGTTGCGCGTGCCGTCCGGGAGCACCCGCGGCAGGAGGAAGCAGGTCAGTCCGCCCGGCGCCCGCGCCAGCACCAGGAAGCCGTCCGACATCGGCGCCGAACAGAACCACTTGTGACCGGTGAGCAGATACTCGCCCTCGCCGGACAGCGGTTTTGCCCGTGTCGTGTTGGACCGGACGTCGGTGCCGCCCTGCTTCTCGGTCATGCCCATCCCGAGGAGCACCCCGGCCTTCTCCCGCGGGGGCCGCAGCCCCTCCACGTACGTGTGCGAGGTCAGCAGCGGCTCCCACTCGGCGGCCAGCGCCGGATCGGTCCGCAGCGCGGGCACCGCCGCATGCGTCATCGACAGCGGACAGCCGTGCCCCGCCTCGGCCTGCGTCCAGACCAGGAACCCCGCCGCGCGCCGGACATGACCGGCGGGCCGCCCCCAGGCGTCCGTCAGCCCGGCCGACACGGCATGGCTCAGCAGCCGGTGCCAGGACGGATGGAACTCCACTGCGTCGACGCGATGCCCATAACGGTCATGGGTGCGCAGTACGGGCGGATACGCGTTCGCCTGCGCACCCCACTCCTGGGCCTGGGCGGAGCCCGCGGCCCGGCCGAGCTCGCCGAGCTCCCCCATCGCCACGGGCAGGACCCCGGGCGCGACATGCCGTTCGACGGCCTCGGACAGGGCCCGGTCGGCGGCGAAGACGTCATAGCCGACCAGCGGCGGAACCTGATTGGTCACGGTGTGGGTGGTGGCTGCCATGCCGATACGGTAAGGAGGTGCAGGCAGCAAAAGAAACACCCGAGCGGCCACCGGGCCGGCTCCACCGGGCGCGAGTGCTCTACCGCAACGTCTCCAAACGGCGGATGGTGTGGCACTTGCTCAAGGACACCGTCAACTCGTGCATCGAGTACCGCATTCTGGGACTCGCGGCCGAGGCGGCGTTCTTCACCCTGCTCTCGCTGCCCCCGCTGCTGCTCGGCATGATCGGACTGCTCGGTTACGTCGACGAGTGGACGACCACCACCACCGTCGCCTCCATCGAGCGCAACATCCTCTCCGCCGCCCAGACGGTGCTGTCCGAGCGCGGGGTCAACGACTTCGCCAAACCGCTGCTCGCCGACGTCACGACCGGGGCCCGCCCCGACATCATCTCCATCGGCTTCGCCATCGCCCTGTGGTCCGGTTCCCGCGCGGTGAACGTCTTCATCGACACCATCACCGTCATGTACGGACTCGACGGCCACCGCGGCATCGTCAAGACCCGGCTGCTGGCCTTCCTGCTGTACGTCGTCGCCCTGCTGATCGGCGCGGTGGTGCTGCCGCTGCTGGTCGTCGGCCCGGACCGGGTGGTCGAGCTCGTGCCGTGGGGCACCGAGGTCATAGCGGTCCTGTACTGGCCGCTCGTGATGCTGCTGAGCGTCGCGTTCCTCACGACGCTCTACCACGTGTCCGTGCCGGTGCGTTCGCCCTGGATCGAGGACGTCCCCGGGGCGCTGGTGGCGCTCGGCATGTGGGTCCTCGGCAGCTTCCTGCTCCGGATCTACCTGACCAACACGGTCGAGGGCCCCACCATCTACGGCTCCTTGGCGGCGCCGATCGCCGTCCTGCTGTGGATCGGCATCTCCGCCTTCGCGGTCCTGGTCGGCGCCGCGGTCAACGCGGCCATCGACCGGGTGTGGCCCTCGCTCGCCACGGCCGCCGCCCGCGAGGCCACCGAACGCGTCCGGGCCGCGCAGGCCGCCGAGTTCGTCGCCCGTACCCGCTCGGCCGCCTACGCCGGAACGGACGACGACGATGACGAGGACGACGGCCCCGCGTACATGCCCTCCGAGTTCCCCGAGCGCTGGTCCCGCTTCCTGCCGCCCGACGACGTGAAGTCCCGGCTGCACGCGACCTGGGAGAAGGACCCCAGGGACGCGAAGGAGTCCAAGGAAACCACGGAGACCACGGAGCCCAGGACGTCCAGGCCGGCGGAGGAACCACCCTCCCGCTGACCGGGCTAGCGTGGAAGCATGCCCCAGGAGCACCAGCGGTACCAGGAACGGCCGTCCCGGCTGGACGGAGCCGTCGTCTGGACCCTGGAGGCTCCACCCGGCCCCCGGCAACCCGCCCGGTCCGTCCTGCCGGACGGCTGCATGGACCTGATCTGGACCGCCGGACGCCTGGTCGTCGCCGGACCCGACACCCACGCCTTCCAGGTCGACCCCCGTAACCGCGCCTCCTGCGCCGCGATCCGCCTTCCGCCCGGAACCGCCCCCGTGCTCCTCGGCGTACCGGCGTACGAACTGCGCGACCACCGGGTCGAACTCGCCGATCTCTGGTCCCGCACCGCCGTCCGTACACTCACCGGGCGCGTCGACCGGGCCGCCGACCCCGCCACCGCCCTGGAGGACCTCGCCCTGGGCCTGGCCGCCGAGACCGGCCCCCCGGACCCGCTCACGGCGGCCGTCGCCGACCGGCTGCGGCGCGGCGGATCCGTCGCGGCGACGGCCGCCGAGGT
>NZ_NTGZ01000388.1 GCF_002551245.1 Streptomyces sp. rh34 | reverse complement strand
CCAGTATCCCGCCGCCCAGCCGCCGCCGTGCGATGCCGCTCCCGTCGGCGCGGGCGCCGGTCTCCGAGCCGCGGCCCGCGACCCGTTCCGGGCCTCCGTGCGCGTCCCGGCCGTCCGCCGCCCGTCCGTTCTTCCGCATGTCCCCGGTCATCCGCAACTCCTCCCCGCGCCCGACATCCGGTCACCGGGCCGTGCCCGTACGCCGGAGCCCGCGCGAAAGTAACTTCCGAAATCTCGCCGAGCAGTGAAAGTTCCTGCCGCCGCAGAGATTACTGGCGCCCTCGCGCTCCTGGGTGTGTCCCGGCCCGCAAAGAATCTGACGCAGCATCAGAAAAGCTCTTCCCTCGGCCGCTCCGCTGCGGCATCCTGCCGCCCATGGAGACCGAACTGAGCCGGCAACTGGGAATCGAGCACGCCATCTTCGGCTTCACGCCGTTCCCCGAGGTCGCCGCGGCCATCACCAGGGCCGGGGGCTTCGGTGTGCTCGGAGCGGTGCGCTACACCGCGCCCGAGGACCTCGCGCGTGACCTGGACCGCCTGCACGAACTCGCCGACGGCAAGCCCTACGGCCTCGACGTGGTCATGCCGGCCAAGAAGGTCGAGGGTGTCACCGAGGCGGACGTCGAGGCGATGATCCCGGCCGAACACCGCGCATTCGTGCAAGAACTCCTGGCCCGCCACGGCGTGCCCGAACTGGCCGAGGGGGAGGCGTCCGGCTGGCGCATCACCGGTTGGATGGAGGAGGTCGCCCGGGGCCAGCTCGACGTGGCCTTCGACTACCCGATCAAGCTCCTCGCCAACGCCCTCGGCTCCCCGCCCGCCGACGTCATCGAACGGGCCCACGACCACGGGGTCCTCGTCGCCGCCCTGGCCGGCAGCGCCCGGCACGCCCGGCGGCACGCCGAGGCGGGCATCGACGTCGTCGTCGCCCAGGGGTACGAGGCGGGCGGCCACACCGGCGAGATCGGCTCCATGGTGCTGGTCCCCGAAGTCGTCGAGGCCGTCGCCCCGCTGCCCGTGCTCGCCGCCGGAGGCATCGGCAGCGGTGAACAGGCCGCCGCCGGGATCGCCCTCGGCGCGCAGGGCGTCTGGCTCGGCTCCCTCTGGCTCACCACAGAGGAGGCCGACCTGCACTCCCCGGCCCTGACCGCCAAACTCCTGGCCGCGGGCTCCGGCGACACCGTCCGCTCCCGCGCCCTCACGGGGAAACCCGCACGCCAGCTCCGTACCGCGTGGACCGACGCCTGGGAGGACGGGGCAGGTCCCGGCACCCTGCCCATGCCGCTCCAGGGGCTGCTGGTCGCCGATGCCGTCTCCCGGATCCAGAAGTACGAGGTCGGCGAGCTGCTCGGCACACCCGTCGGGCAGATCGTCGGCCGGATGACCAGCGAGCGCAGCGTCCGGGCCGTCGTCGACGACCTGACCCGCGGCTTCGAACGGGCCGTCACCCGCATGAACCGCATCGCCGGAAGGAGCGCCACGTGAACCAGCCGCCCAACGGCTTCTGGGCCCAGGCCGCCGCCGACCCCGACCGCACCGTCCTGATCGCCCCCGACGGCGAGGAGTGGAGCGCGGGCCGGCTCCACGCCGACGTCAACCGCATGGTCCACGGACTGCGCGCGGCCGGACTGCGCGCGGGCGACGCCTTCGCCGTCGTGCTGCCCAACGGCGTCGAACTCCTCACCGCCCATCTTGCCGCCTCGCAGGCCGGCCTCTACCTCGTCCCGGTCAACCACCACCTCGTCGGACCCGAGATCGCCTGGATCGTCGCCGACTCGGGCGCCCGCGTTCTGATCACCCACGAACGCTACGCCGCCACCGCGACGGCCGCCGCCGACGAGGCGGAACTGCCCGCGACCCACCGCTACGGCGTCGGCACGGTCCCCGGCTGCCGCCCCTACGCCGAACTCCTCGACGGCCACCCCGCCACCCCGCCGGACGACCGCACCCTCGGCTGGGTCATGAACTACACCTCGGGCACCACCGGCCGCCCGCGCGGCATCAGGCGCCCCCTGCCCGGCAAACGCCCCGAGGAGACCTATCTCGGCGGGTTCCTCGGCATCTTCGGCATCCGGCCGTTCGACGACAACGTCCACCTGGTCTGCTCGCCGCTCTACCACACCGCCGTGCTCCAATTCGCCGGTGCGGCACTCCACATCGGCCACCCGCTGGTCCTGATGGACGGCTGGTCGCCCGAGGAGATGCTGCGCCTCGTCGACACCCACCGGTGCACGCACACCCACATGGTCCCCACCCAGTTCCACCGGCTGCTCGCGCTGTCCGACGAGGTGAAGGCCCGTTACGACGTCTCCTCCATGCGGCACGCCATCCACGGGGCGGCTCCCTGCCCCGACCACGTCAAACGCGCCATGATCGACTGGTGGGGGAGCTGCGTCGAGGAGTACTACGCGGCGAGCGAGGGCGGGGGAGCGTTCGCCACGGCCGAGGACTGGCTGAAGAAGCCGGGCACCGTCGGCAAGGCCTGGCCGATCAGCGAGCTGGCCGTCCTCGACGACGACGGCAACCGGCTCCCGGCGGGCGAACTGGGCACCGTCTACATGAAGATGAGCACCGGCGGATTCAGCTACCACAAGGACGAGACCAAGACCCGCACGAACCGCGTCGGCGACTTCTTCACCGTCGGCGACCTCGGCGTGCTGGACGCGGACGGCTACCTCTTCCTCCGCGACCGCAAGATCGACATGATCATCGCGGGCGGTGTCAACATCTACCCCGCCGAGATCGAGTCGGCCCTGCTCACCCACCCCGCCGTCGCGGACGCCGCCGCCTTCGGCATCCCCCACGCCGACCGCGGCGAGGAGGTCAAGGCCGTCGTCGAACCGGCCGAGGGCCACGAGCCGTCACCAGCGCTCGCCGCCGCGATCCTCGCCCACTGCGAGGAACGGCTCGCCGGGTACAAACGGCCCCGGAGCCTCGACTTCATCACCGCCATGCCCCGCGATCCCAACGGCAAGCTCTACAAACGGCGGCTGCGCGAACCGTACTGGGAGGGCTTCGAGCGCCCGCTGTAGCCACAGCGGGGTTCCGGGAGGGGCGGCGGCCCCCGCCCCTCCCGGACGCGCCCGCCCTACCGCCGCTCGTGCACCCGCACCACCCGCAGATCCGGTGAGCGCGCGATGTCCCGCTCGCAGAACCGGGACGTCACCCAGCGCTCACCCGCGTAGAGCCGGGTCTGGTCGCTGTAGTGCGGTGACTTCGGGTTCTCCGACTGGGAGTACGTCAGCAGCGTCCGGGCCACCGGGCAGCGGCTGTCGTCCCAGCCGACCGCCTGGATGTAGCTGGAGCCCGAGGACACCTCCGTATAGCCGCCTTCCGCCGCGTCCCACCGCGGCTCGGTCTTGTTCCAGATGCCCAGCGACTCCGTCCCGCCACCGATCGGGAGCCGCTTGCCGTTCCGCACGACGAACTGGTGCTCGCCCAGCGGCGCGTCCAGCGCGATGCCCGCCGCCCGCAGCTCCGCCACGGCGTCCGCCAGGGCCCTGCCCAGGACGGGCGCGGCCGTGTTCAGGTCGCGCGGAGTGCGCACCGGGTCGGCCGGATCGAACGGCGTCCTCCACAGCTCGGCGGCGGGCGCCGCCGACGCCTTCCGCCAGAACCGGTCGAAGAGCAGCGCGCCCCGGCTGTCGCTGTCCACGCTCCGGTCCCAGCGCCGCAGCACCCGGCAGGCCGCGGACACGTCGACCGGCGTCCCGTCCGTGCCCACGGCCGTGCCGCCCGGCAGCGCCGCGCACCACTTCGCCGCCTCGGACGCGGCCAGGTCCCCGGCCGGCGCACGGTTGGCGAACTGCTGCCGCTGAAGGTCCGTGACCCGGAGCCGGCCCCGGTCCGCCATCGACGCGACGTCCTCGACCGCACCGCGCGTCCGCAACGACCGGGGCGTCGCGATCGTGCCGAAGACCCGCTCGTACCCGGTCAGCGGGCGCTCCGCGTTGGTCAGCCACGCGCTGTCGTTGGAGTTCTCCACGTACGGCTGGTTCTTCAGCACCGGCATCCGGCCCGGGCCGAAGATTCCCGGCCGCACCGCGTCGGGGTCGCTGCCCAGCGCGCAGTCCGCCCGCGAACCGTCCAGCACCGCGAGACCGGAAGCGGGGTAGGTGGCCCGGCCCAGCGGGGTCGAGCAGCGCTCCGCCAGCTCGTCCGTGATCCTCGGCAGCACCTGGGACTGGGCGAAGAACGAGTGCCCCGCCCGGTCCGCCGCGATCGTGTTCACCCACGGCATGCCCTGCGACCGGTGCAGCGCACGCTCGACATCACCCGTGGAGCGGGCCTTGCCGAAGCCCAGACCGGTGTCCGCCATCCGCATGTTCGTCGCGTTCGGGTCGTTCAGCGCGTACGCCGTGCTCGCCGTCCACGGCAACGGCAGCGCCGAACCCATCGAGGTGACCACCGGCCCGTAGCGGGTCCACCACTGGGTGCGGGTCACGTCGGCCGCGCCCTTCACCGGGACACTCACCGTCCGCCGCGTCATCCGCTCACGCTTGCCGTCCACCAGATAGGCGGTCGGGTCGGCCGGATCGAGGTTGAGCTGATGCAGGTTCAGCGTGACGCCCGTGGCGACCGTATGGCTCCACGCCACATCGGCGTTGTGCCCGATCGAGATCGTCGTCGAGCCCAGCAGGGACGCGCCCGACACGTTCAGCTCGCCGGGGATCGTCTGCTGCGCCTGCCAGAAGCGGCGTCCGCCCTGCCACGGGTAGTGCGGGTTGCCGAGCAGCAGCCCGCGCCCGTTCACCGTGGTGGAGCCGTCGAAGGCCACCGCGTTGGAACCCATGTCCGCGTTCTGCGTCGACAGCAGCCGCTTCGCCGCCGTCGCCGCCTCCTCGGGCGTGACCCCGGCCGCCGGGGGAGCGGCGGTCGGCGGCCGCGCCGCCGTGATGCCGTCGATGC
>NZ_NTGZ01000387.1 GCF_002551245.1 Streptomyces sp. rh34 | reverse complement strand
GCCCCGGACCCCGCCGGGGCGGTGACCGCCGACTGCGCCCGCCGTCTGGAGCAGCGCACGGGGACGGTGGTGCGGTGGGTTGCGGTGTCGCACGCGCCGCGCCGGCGCCGGAGCGACCACGTCCCCCACCACCGGCCACGCAGCAGCTCTGCGGGCCACGCGGCGGCGGTCGTCTCCGTCGTGAAGGGCGTTCACGCCGCCCTGGACGCCACCGGGCGGGAACCGGGCGCTCTCACCGTCGCGTTCGCAGGGCTCGGCCCCATCGGCTCCTCCTCCCTGGAACTGCCGCTCGGCCAGTCCCCGAGTCCGCCGGCCCGGCGCCTGCTCCGCGATGTGCCGGGCGGCGGCCCACGCCTCGAGGATCTCGCCGACCGCCGCCGCGAACGTGGTCTCGCCGACGCCGTCGACGTACGCGAATCGGAGCGGGTGCCGCCCGCCACGGTGTACGGGGCACGCCTGATCGTCGCGGCGGTCCGCGGCCGGGGCCCGCTTCTCGACGTCGGCCGCCTCGCACCCGGCACGCCGGTGGTGCACGGCTCGTTCCCGCACTGCTTCGACACGGAGCGCGCATCAGCCGGACGGGGCGGGCGAAGGACGTCCCGGTCGTCGGCGGCGGGCTCCTGAGCGTCGGGGCCGACGTACAGCGGCGGGCCGACGTACGGCAGGGGGCCGGCGGGCCGACCGTACGGCGGGCGCCGCGGTGGCCGACTGCCTCGCGCAGCCCTCGCTCCCGGACACCATCGCCTCTGCCTGCTGGAGTCCCTGCTCCACTCCTCCGGAGCGGACGTACCGCTCGTTCGCGGCCCGGCCGGCGCGGCCGCCGGCCTGGCTGGCCTGCTGGGCGGCCGCGGAAGCCGGCGGGACGCCTGCGGCACCACTGGGTCTGCTCACCCGCGCGTTCGGCACGGAGACGGCGCGGCAGATCCCGGACAGGGCGTTGCGGGAATGAAACGTAAGAATTATCTCTCCATGGCCCCCCTTCTTGGCAGCGGACCATCCGGATGAGGACCCTCCGGAAAGGATTCACTTTCCGATACGCGCCCCGGGGAGAAAAGCCGACGTAGTCGCACACGTCCACCGCCGGTTTTTCCCGGAAGTTAACGGGCGGCGCCACCCTGCCCGCAACCCCTTCCTGACAATCAGCCGGTAACACGTCTTCAAGACATTTCTCTGCCGTCGCCTTGGCTGATTAAACCGTGCCCCGGGCGCCACCCCGCGGCCTACGCTGCCGGATCGGTGCGCGGAAGCACCGTTCACACCCTCACGACTCCTGGAGAACACATGTCACTTCCAGAGATGGCCACCGCATTCGATCTCAGTGCGCTCGATCTCGGAGAGATCACCGTCACCGCCATGCGCGACACGGCGGGAATAGCTGAGTCGACGTATTCACTGTCGTCCTCCTCCTCGACGTCCTGTCAGGGCTGCTCCGGCTGCGGCGCGTGCAGCGTCCAGCCGCCGCAGCAGCTCCACACCGCGTGACACAGCGACCGTGAAGGCTTCCGCGGCGCCGTCGGCCGTGGTGCGGCGCGGCGCCGCGGGGGCCTGCTCGCGTACGAACCCGGTGCCTGCGGACCGTGTGCCGGGGCCCTGTCCAACGCCCAGTCGACTGGATCGATGTGAATCCGCCCGTTCCGGAACTTCAGATACCCGCCGCCCCGGCCCGCGACGGGCATAGCAGCCCTCTGCCCCAGATCGCCCCCGGCGCGCTGGTCCGTACGACCCTGCTGAGCCTGCCCGCCGAGCCCGGGCCCGCTGCGGCGTTCCGCGCCGCGCTGGCCGAACTGGTGGTGCTGGAGGGCCGGCTCACGGCTCTGGCGCCCGCGCTCGGTGACGCGCTGTACGCGAGCCGGGCGGACCATACCGAGGAGTACCACCGCGAGGTGGTGCTTCCGCTCCGCCGTGCCGTGCACAACGGACGCGCCCCCCGGCCTGCCCTGCTGCGCCGCCTGGAGGGCCTGCCGGACCGGCTGCCCGAACTGCGCGCCTGGCTCACAGCGCGCCGCCGCAGGGAGGAGCTGCTCACGGCGCTGCGGTCCGGGGCCGCCCCCGCTCTCGCCGCCGGGCGGTCGGTGCTCGCCGGGTTGTGCCGTGAGCCCTCGTTCCTCCGTGCCGCGTCGTTCACCAGCGCGGACCTGCTGCGGGCGGTGGTGCGGGCCGGGCAGGGGCGGGAGGGCCGCAGGGCCCGGAAGGAGGAGCCGGGTGTGCTGCGGCACGTGACGCGGGCCGTGGCCCGTACGACTCCGCTGTCCGCCTTCGTGGGTGTCGGCTGGGGGGTCCTGCCGACACCGCCGGGGGCAGAGCGGGAAGCCGGCCCGGGGAACAGCCCGAGGCAGGGCACCGGGTCCTCGAACGGCCCGGAGCAGGACACCGGGTCCTCGAACAGCACGGACCCGGGAACCGGCGCCTGGAACAGCCCGGAGCGGAACACCGGTTCCTGGAACAGCGCGGACCTGCCGCTCGGTTCGTCCCGGGCCGTCGTCCGCGCCAACCGGACGCTGGTGGACACGCTGTTCGCGGCGCTGGCAGAGGACCCGCGCCGTCGCTCCACCCTGCCGCACCGCATGTGCAGCAGCCTCCGTCTCTCCGACGGGCGTGCCGCCTTCGCCCGCTCCCGCACGGCCTTCACCGCCGCGCGTTTCCTCGCGGTGGAGGATGACGAGGTCACCCTCGGCGCTGCGCAACCGCTGCGCCGGCTCGCCGCGCTGTGCGACCCCCCGGCCACCCCCGACGCTCTGGCCGCAATGCTCGCGGCAGGAGGAACGCCGGCCCCGGAGCCGGACCCGGCACAGGCAGACGCGGCGTCCGCCTTCCTCCGGCAGGTCCGCGACGCGGGGCTGCTCGTCCCGGTGGAGCCCTTCGACCCGCAGGACCCGGACCCCCTGCCCCGGCTCGCGCGCTGGCTGCGCGAGACCGGCTCACCGCACGACCGCCAACTGGCCCTGCGTATCGACGAACTCTCCCTCATCACCGGTGAGTTCGGCACGGCGGAACCCGGCCGCCGCGCCGCCGTGCTCGCCACCCTCAGGGACCGCTGGGTGACACTCCTCGACGAGGTGGGCCGCCCCGTGGGCCCGGACCCCACCCGCCTCACCGTCCTCAGCGAGGACATCGTGATGCGGCAGCCGATCCGCCTGGACGGCTTTCTCAGCGACAGCGACCACCGGGCGATCGGCGAACTGGCCACCCTCGCCGAGGTGTTCGACCTCGGACCCGTGGTGCGCCGGCAGGTGCGGGACAGCTTCGTCGCACGGTACGGGCCCGGTGGGGTCTGCCCGCACGTGTGGGACTTCGGCGCGGACGCCAACGAGGCATGGCAGCGGGCCGCGAGGGCACCCGGCGGAGACACCCCCGGGGCGGACGGTGACGGATCCACCGCCGCCCGCGGCATCCGGCAGCTCGCCGCGCTCCGGGCCGAGCTGGTGGAGGCCGCGCACCGGGCACACGCACGCAGCGGCGGCGGGCCCGATGACGACGTCGTCCTGCCGGCCGGCCTGGTGGCCGGACTCGGCTCCCGGCTGCCGCCCTGGGCGACCCGGCGCCCGGTCTCCTACACCGAGTTCCTCCAGCGGGCGCCCGGCGGGCAGCTGTGCGTGAACCACGTGTACGGGGGGTGGGGGCGCTTCAGCAGCAGATTCCTGGACTCCTTGGACGCCGGGGCCGCACGGGAAACGGCCGCCGCCGTGTCCGACACACTCGGTCCCGGAGCCGCCGTGGCCCAGGTACGCCCGGTCAGCGGCTTCAACGCCAACCTGCATCCACTGTTCGTGCCGCAGGAGATCGGGCCGGACCGCTCCTACACCTCCCTCGGCGCAAACGACGTCGAACTCGTCCATGACCTGGCCGGTGATGAGGTACGTGTCCGGATCAAGGCCACCGGTGAACGGGCCGATGTCCTCTACGCGGGAGTGTTCGCCCCGCTCCTGCTGCAGCCGAGGCTCGCGCCCCTGCTGATGGACCACCCGCACGGCATTACCGACTTCGGCACCCTGGTACCCCGCCACCGCACCGCCGTACCCGGCGGAGAACTGGTACGCACCCCGCGCCTGCGCCACCGCCATCTCGTACTGCGCCGCCGCCGGTGGGAGCTGGCGGGCTCCACCGTGGCGGCGCTGCTCGCGGAACTCGCCGCCGAGGGCGAGATGCCGGTGGGCACGGTGGCGCGCTGGCGGGCCCTGCTCGGCGTACCGGATCAGCTCTATCTGCACGCCGCGCCACCGGCGGGGAGCGGGCGGGCGGACGAGGACCTCCTGCGTGCTCTGGACCGCCCCAAGCCGCAGTACGTCGATCTCGGCGACGCGCTGCATCTGCGCTGCCTGGGCAAGTGGCTGGGCCGCCACCCGCAGGGCGCGGTCCTGGAGGAGGCACTGCCCGCCCCCGCCCGGGACGAGAAATCGGCGGCGGTCGAGCTGGTGGTGGAGACCTACCGGGCCGGGCAGCCCCCCGGCGACGCGGGCGACCGCACGCCCGCCGGGCACCCGAACCGAAGGGAAGAGCGATGACCGCCGATCAGACGGCGCACGACGCGACCACCTCCCCACAGGGGACACGGCCCACGCCGGACGCGCTGGATTCACTGGGGCGGTGGACCTTGCGTCCGGGAGTCTCGGTCACCGTGCTCCACAACGGCGTACACCTGCGGGGCTGGATCAACAGCCTCACCCTGGAAGGCGGCCCCGGGCTGCCGCAGCTCTGGGACCACCTGGCCAAAACCCTCGCCCCGGACGCGAACACGGCCCCGGCCCCGGCCCCGACAGCCCCCGCGGGTTCACCGCTCCGGGCAGCCCTGCTCACCGTGGTCGGCCAGTTGCACGACCACGACCTCCTCGTCGAACGTCCCACCCGCGAGGCAGCCGACGAGGCGGCCGACAGGGCGGCCGACGGGGCCGGACCATGGCTCGGGGCTGT
>NZ_NTGZ01000386.1 GCF_002551245.1 Streptomyces sp. rh34 | reverse complement strand
GTCCGCAGTGCGGGCGTGTCCCACACCTGGGTGAGGCGCGCGTCCGGCGGTGCGGACAGGGCCCGGTCGAGCACGGTCTCGTACGCGGCCGGTGTCGGCAGGGAACCGTCGGCGGGAGCCGCGAGCAGCTCCCACAGTTCCCTGCGCAGCGGCGTGCGCGCGGCCAGCTCCGGGTCGTTCGCCCGGAGTGTCTCCAGCGCGCCGATGCCCCGCAGCAGCCGCTCGTACCGGCCGCCGGGGGTCCCGCGGTCGGCCTCGACGTCGTCGCCGAGAACCTGCCGCAGCGCCCGGACCAGCCGTAGCGCGCGCGGACCCTCGTCGTCCCAGGCGGCGATGCCCGAGGGGTGGGCCGGCGGGCGCAGCCCAGCGGACTCGGCCACCTGTGCCGTCGCGTCCACCGGTTCGGGCCTGAAGGTCTCCATCCGCGCCAGAGTGCCGTCCGGCGTCGCGGCCAGCAGCCGGACGGTGTCGTTGTAGCCGGTGCGCCCGGTGGCGGCGGTGGTGGTACGGCCGCTGTGGTTGGCGGCGTGCTGGGCGAGCGCCACCTCCTCCAGCGGGTCCTCGACGGGCGGTGCGGGCCGGGTCAGGGGCTGGACACGCCGGGGGTCGCCCGCCACACCGCCGTAGCAACTGGCGACGTGCAGCTCGTCCCCGTCCGCCCGGGCGACCACCTCGGGCAGCCGGCCGACGTAGCGGCCCCCGTCCTCGGCGCCCAGCAGCAGCACCCGGCCGTCCCGGTGGACGAGCTTCAGGCCGCCGGGCACGCCGTGGGCGTGGAAGGTGTAGACGGACGCCTCGGGGTCGGGAGCGGTCTCCTCGGCGGCGACCGGGTGGTAGGTGTCGCCCAGGCGGAGGACGTGGGTGCGTTCGCGCATCTCCCGCCACCGGCGCAGCCTCCGCTCCCGCAGCCGCCTGCGACCGTCGTCCGGCATCGACTCCCGGCCCTCGAAGCGATGGTCGGCGCCCACCAGCGGGCGGGTGTCCACATCACTGTCCCGGAAGCGGATGCCGTCGACCGTGACCCACTCACGGTCCGCGGAGGGCGGAGTGCCTTCGACGGGCGGGTCGAACGGCACCCAGTCGCCGTAGGCCTCGTCGGGGTCGGAGTCGACGAGGGAAAGCACGTGCGGCTGCTGGCCGACGGGCGTGGTGCCGGTGGGAGTGGACTCCGGGGTCGTGGTCCCGGTGCGGGTGCCCCCCGTGGTCAGGGTGTCGATGGTCGTGGCATCGGCCGGGGCGGCCCCGGTGCGTGGGGTTCCGTCCGCCGCGCTCAGCAGGCGTCCGTCGCCGCTGGGTGCCCAGACCCTGCGGCCCAGTCGCTCCGCCACGGCCCGGGCCAGCCGCCCGTCCTGGGCTCCCGCGTACGGGCTCGCCAGCACCACCGGGACGTCCGGCGGCAGCAGGGCCAGCGTCGGATCGGCGGCCAGCAGCTCCGCCACCTCCTCCGCCCCCAGCTCCCGCCCGTCGGCGAACAGGGAGTCGTGGCCGCCCTCCGCCGCCACCAGGTAGGCGGCGTCGCCCCACGGCGCGGGCTCCTCCGACACCTGGCGCAGCGCCCCGTCGCGCTGCTCGTGCAGCTGGATCCGGTTGGCGTCGACGGGTCCGGTGCCGAGGCCGGTCCAGTCGCGGCCACGAGCGGCGCCGGACACGTCGGTCAGCCGCGTGGCGTCGGAGAGCAGCGGGTCCCTCGCGGGGTTCGTGGCGTCGGTGGGGCCGGCGGCCTCCGCGGAGTCACCCCCATCCGTCCTGGCCGTGGCCGCCGATCCCGGCAGGGTGATGGCCCCCGGGGTGGCGGGCGGCAGGGGCACGGACGCCGTGTCGCCTGCCGGAGTGAACGCCCACTCGGGGCCGGTCGGCCCGGTCCCGCCGTCCCGCCCGGCGGACCGGGGCAGCGGCGCCGGGACGGGGCGCGGCGCTTCCTGCGCGGGTGCGGGTTGCGTCGGGCGCGCCCGCTGCCAGGGGTCGGCCCCCGGGACGGTCCCGTCGGCCGACGGGTGCAGGGTCAGCACCTGCTCGCCCGTGCCGCCGGTGCCGGAGAGGTCCACCGGGAAACCGGTCCACCACACACTCCGGCCCAGCCGCCCCGCGATCCGGTCCGCCAGGCCTGCGGCGTCGGCGGCCGGGCCGGGGAACGCGAGGACGACCGGCGTGCTCAGCTCCGTACGCATCAGATCCGGGTCGGTGGCCAGGAGTTCGGCGAACTCGCCGACAGTCGTCCCGTATGCCTCGCCCTCCCACTCCACCTCCATCCGGTCCGGGTCGTCCTTGTCGGGCCCGACCAGCACCAGATGGGGAACGGCCCGCTCGTCCTGCCCGGTGCCGCCGCTCGCCCAGGGCGAGTCCACCAGCGCGGACGGAGTGCGGAACCGGGCCAGGTCGACGTCCTGCCCCGGTCCGCCGGTGAAGTCGCGGCCGGTGCCGTCCGATGTGCCCTGCACCGTGCCCATGAACGTGTTGGTGTACGCGCCCGCCTCCACCAGGGCGTACGCCGCCGCGACGTCGGGGTCGGAGGCCTCGCGGCCCACCGCGAAGGCCCGGGTGAGCACATCCAGGGCCTCGGTGCGACGGGCGTGGGCGGACTGCGGGTCCGGCGGCAGGTGAAGCAGCCGGGCGATGAACTCCTCCGTGTCCGGGCCGGGCCCCGGCAGCGTCTCCTGTGCCTTGACCCGCGCCCAGAACATCCTCGACATCCCGGCCTCGCCCACCTCCTCGGTGGGAACGCGCAGGACGGCGGCGGCCTCGTCCTCGATGCCTCCTTCCCAGAGCCACTCGGCGGCGGACTCGACCGCGGGCAGGTGGACGAAGCCGATGAGCCGGTCGCCGGGGTACTGGGCCCCGTGCTGTACGGCGGCGGCCAGCACCCGTCGGGCGGCCTGCTGGTCCGTCCCGGACGCGGCCTCGGGGTGGGCCGCGATCACGCGTCGGAGCAGGTCGAGTGTGAACGGGCCGGCCTCCTCGAAGTCGGAGTCGCCGCGCCACATGTGGTCGACCGCCGCCACCCCGCGCATCAGGTCGCCGAAGTCGGGCGCGTCGTCGACGTCGTGACCGAAGGTCAGCCGCAGCGCCCGTACCAGGCGCAGCGTCCTCGTGCGCTCCTCTTCCGCGACCTCGCCGTTGCCGGGGCTCACCCCGGCGGCCTCCGCCAGCCGGTCCAGCTCGGCGCCCTCGGGCTCGGGCCGGGACAGGGCCCAGGCCCGCCGACGCCCCTGGGCGTCCGCGAACAGGGACCGCCGGTAGCGGCCGTTGCTCTCCTCGGTACTTTGCGGTCCGTAGGCCAGGCGCACCGCGCGTCCCGTGGCGTTGGCCACGTGCTGGCCCATGGAGAGGGTGCGGAGCGGATCGGGTACGAACGGTCCGGGGAAGGCGTCGGTGGCGGTGTTCGGTGCGGGCACCGCACTGTCGCCGGGCGCTCCGCTCCAGCAGACGACGAGGTCGACCCAGTGGTGCTTCGGCAGGGTCGTCAGGCTCTTGCGGCGGCGCAGCCAGGGACCCGCCTCCCGCTCGTCGACGTCGCGCGTGCTGCCGTCGCGCAGGGCGAACACCAGGGAGCCGGGAGAGCCGTGCATGTCCAGTCGGTACGCCTCGTCCTCGGGGCCCGGACGCGGCAGGTCCCACTCGCCGGAGATCCGGCCGGTGGCCGGGTGGTCGTGCACGAACGTCGGCATCCGGTCCAGGTGGCGGTCGTGGTCCTCGAAGTCCCGCGCGAACTCGGCCGGGTGGTGCGAGGCACGGCCGATCTGACGGCCGCTCAGCGCGCTGACGATGGCACGGCTCACCACCTCGTGGTGCCAGTCCGGCACGTCCTCGTCCGAGTCGGGTCCCCATCCGGGACCGCTGGCGATCCAGTCGCCCCGCGGGACCCCGGGGCTGCGGACGACGTCGATGGTGCTCGCCGCGCCGGCGGCGGACTCGACCGTGACCCGGCCGGTGTGCGCCCATACCGTCAGACCGGTGCGGTCGGCGAGCCTGCGGGGCAGGTCGAGATAGCCGTCCGCGGCGAACGGGACGGCGAGCACGATCGGCGTGCCCGGCGGCAGCGCCTCGCGGGCCGCGTCCGCCGCGACCAGCTCCACGAACACGTCGACGTCCAGCTCCCGCGTCGTGCCGTCGGGAAGCCGTGCCTCCACCCGGTCATGCCGCCCTTCGGCGGCCACCACGTAGGGGGTCGTCCCGGACGGCCAGGGGGCCGGTGCGGTGCTGAGGACGTCGTAGCCGCCCAAGGGATCCTCCTCCAGCAGGGCGCTCTCGGTGGTGTCGAGCTGGACGACGTCGTTCCCGCTCCAGTTGAGACCCGGCACCCGGTGGCCCCCCACGGTGAAGTGGGAGGCGCGGCCCGGACCGGTCACCCCCAGCTCCGACAGGTGGAACGCGGCCAGTGCCGCCAGGCCGGTCGCCCGTCCGGCCGCCGTGGCCCGGCCCACCAGTGCGAACAGCGCCCGGCTGGTGCCCCGGGGAACGGGGGCCCCGGGGTCCGGGTACAGGACGCGGCGGGCGATGGCGTCCACGTCGAACGGGCCCTCGCGCAGCGCGCGGTCGCGGCGGCGCAGGGTGTCGAGCTTCTGCACCGCCACCGCGTCGGGTGCCTGGAACAGGCCGATCGTCGCCTGGCGGCCCAACTCGGCCCGGCTCACGCCCGCGAGGGCGCCGGTGGCCGCCCAGTCGGCGGGCACTCGGCTCATGGCCCGCACCACGACGGTGTAGTCCCGCGCGGTCAGGCGCGGTGCGTCGGCGGGCAGATCCCGCTGGAGCCGCTCCAGTTCGCTCGCCAGTTGCCGGGAGAACACGGCGCGGGCGGTGGTCGCACGTCGCATCGCGGGCGACCCGGTGGCGGCCCGTCCGGTCCGGGCGTCGGCTCCGTAGCCGGTGACCTCGACGCGCGGCAGCGCCGCGCCCGCCCGACGGTTGCGCAGCCCGGCGGCGGCCACCTGGGC
>NZ_NTGZ01000385.1 GCF_002551245.1 Streptomyces sp. rh34 | reverse complement strand
GTGCCGAGGACTGTGCGGCCAGGCCCTGCTGCTCCAGCCGACGCAGCACCCGTTCGGTGTCCGCCTCGGGCAGCGCCAGCCGGTGCGCGAGATCGGCGAGCTCCGCGGCTCCCGCCGCGACGAGCGCGCGGTACGCGGCTTCCTGTCTCTCGTCGAGACCTATGGCCCCCAGCATTCTCCGACCTCCCCGGGTGGTGGTGATCGCGCATCGAGGCGCCCCTGCGGCGGGTCCCGGGTGGCGGGAAGAGGCCACGGCGTAAACCCGCCGCCCACATCATCCCCTGTACCCCCGGCCCCTCTGCCACTGTGGCGCCACCGCAGCACCAACAACCTCCGGGATGCGGCCTCTTGGGCTGCTTCATTCCGGAATGACCTGGGGAGAGCGATGCGCCCGATATCGCGTACGGCACTGGGAGCGGCGACCGCCGCCGTGCTCGCCGTCACCGTGATCGCGCCGTCGGTGGCCGCGCCACCGGACGAGCGGGATCCCAACAGACCGATCACGGGGAGCGCGGCCACCGCCGCCGGCGCCCCGAAACCCGTCACACTGACGCTCGTCACCGGCGACACGGTGCTGGTGACGACGGACGCGTCGGGTGCGTCCGCCGCCACGGCCCTGCCCCGCGCGGACGGCAGTGTCCCGCTCCTGCAGACCCGGCAGTCCGGCCCGGACCTGTACGTCTACCCCGAGTCCGCCGTGTCCGCGCTCGCCGCGGGCACCGTCGACGAGGAGCTGTTCAACGTCACCGGGCTCATCCGCCAGGGTTACGACGACAGCCACGCCGACGCCGTCCCGCTGATCGCCACCTACACCGCCGACACCGCCCGCCGCGCCCCGCTCACCCCGCGCGGGGCCGAGCGCGGAGCGGCCCTCGATGCCATCGACGGACTCGCGCTGAAGGCCGACAAGAAGAGGGCCGCCGCGTTCTGGGCCGACCTCACGGCACCGCGCTCCCGGTCGGGGGCCGGACTCAAGAAGCTCTGGCTCGACCGCAAGGTTCAGGCCAGTCTCGACAAGTCGACGAAACAGGTCGGAGCCGACCTCGCCTGGGCCGCCGGTTACGACGGGACCGGCGCCAAGGTCGCCGTCCTGGACACCGGGGCGGATGCCGGACACCCCGACCTCCAGGGCCGGATCACCGCCTCGGAGAACTTCACCGACTCCGCCGGCACCGACGACCGCCGGGGCCACGGCACCCATGTCGCGTCCACCGTCGGCGGCTCCGGCGCGGCGAGCGGCGGGAAGAACAAGGGCGTCGCGCCCGGCGCCGACCTGATGGTCGGCAAAGTCCTCAACGACAGCGGATCCGGAGCCGCCTCCTGGATCATCGCGGGCATGCAGTGGGCCGTCGACAACAAGGCCGACGTCGTCTCCATGAGCCTCGGCAGCGCGGAGCCCACCGACTGCACCGACCCGATGAGCCTGGCCGCCGAGGAACTCGGCAAGAACAAGGACACCCTCTTCGTGGTCGCCGCCGGAAACCTCGGCCCGTCCCTGAACACCGTCTCCTCGCCCGGCTGCGCACCCGGGGTGCTGACCGTCGGAGCGGTCGACCGCGACGATTCCACCGCGAACTTCTCCAGCCGGGGCCCCACGATCGTCTCGCACACCCTCAAGCCCGAGATCGCCGCGCCCGGCGTCGCCATCTCCGCCGCCGCCGCGGGCGGCCGGGGCTCACAGGCGTACCGGTCCATGTCCGGTACGTCGATGGCGACCCCGCATGTCGCGGGCGCCGCGGCCGTGGTGAAGCAGCGTCACCCCGACTGGACCGCCCAGCAGATCAAGGCGGCCCTCGTCTCCTCGGCGCGGAGCGCCGTCCCCGGCGACGTACGCGAGACCGGCGGCGGGCGACTCGACGTCGACCGTGCGATCCGTACGCCCGTACTCGGCGCACCGGCCGTGCAGGGCGGCACCTTCACCTGGCCGCAGGACAGGAGCGACCGCACCACCGCCGCCGTGCCCTACACCAACACGAGCGGCAAGCCGGTCACCCTCTCGCTGAAGGTCGCCGGCGTCACCGGCAACGACGGATCGACCGTCCGCTCCAAGGTCGCCTCGCTCGGCCGGAAGTCCGTCACCGTACCGGCGGGGGAGACCGTCGAGGTCCCCCTCGCTCTCGCCCCCGACGCCCGGCTGACCGCCGCCCAGTACGGCGACGTCACCGGCCGCGTCCTCGCCACCGCCCCCGGGGGAGTGACGGTCTCCACCCCGTTCTCCCTGTACGTCGCGCCGGAGACCGTCACCCTGCGCGTCAAGCTCGTCGACCGCACCGGCAAGCCCGCCGACGGCGTCTCCTCGGTCGACCTCATCGGCACCGACACCGCATCCGGCGAACGCCGCTTCAACGAGGGCGCCACCGACCAGACCTACGAGGTCCGCCCCGGCGCGTACTTCGTCTCCAGCTTCATCGCCTCGCCCGACACCGACGACGCGACCGGTCAACTCATGCGATCCATCGGCTATCTGGCCCGCCCCCAGCTGAAGATAACCAAGGACACCACGCTCGTCCTCGACGCCCGCAAGGCGCACCGCCTGAAAGTGAGGACCGAGGACCGGGCCGCCGAGACACGCGGCGCGACCCTCGCCTTCGGGCGCTCGTGGGACGACACCTGGCTGCACTCCGGGTCCATCGCCGGCACCGGGCTGATCAAGGACTACCTGGTCGACGTCCAGGGCACGGCGCGGGACGGGGACTTCGAGTTCGCCTCCGTCTGGCGCGCCTATGCCCCGCAGATCCAGAAGTTCTCCCTCGTCGGCGGAGCGGCCCTGCACCCCCGGCCCGCCACCACCGGCTCGGTCAACCTGGACGGCACCGGCCGCGCCGAGGTCGTCGACGCCGGTGCGGGCAGCGCCGCCGAGCTGGAGGCCGCAGGCGTGAAGGGCCGGATCGCCCTGGTGGGAGTGGGCGACGACTCCTCGGCCGTCCTGAACCAGGCGCGGGCCGCGCGGGCCGCCGGGGCGACGGCGCTCCTGGTGCACCGTCCCTCGGCCGGTGACTGGAAGCCGTCTGTCGGCTACGGGGCCGCGCCTCTCCCGGTCCTCGGCCTGCGGGCGGACGAGGCCGCCGTGCTGAGGACGGCCCTCGGCAGGGGGAAGACGGAGGTCTCCTGGGCCGCCACGGCCGTCAGCCCGTTCGTGTACAACCTGTCGTTCCCGGAGAAGGGGCAGATCACCTCGGACCGCACCTACAAGGTCCGGGACAAGAAGCTCGGCTCGGTCGTCTCCACCCATGAATCCATGGGCGTGGCCACCGACTTCGTCGACACGCTCCTGGTCTCCCGCCCCTACGGCGCGACCTTCGGCGCGTCCTCGCTCGCCGTGGTCGCCGCCCCCGGAAAGCGCACCGAGTTCTACACGGCGGGGGACACGGTCTGGCAGAAGATGCTCTCCTCCAGCTTCCCCTGGGGCGAGCTGATGACGGGCAACGCCCGTACGTACCAGGCAGGTCGGGCCACGAAGGAGGAGTGGTACCGGGGCCTGCTGGTTCCCGGCGCCCCGCGCGACGCGAAGGGTGCGGTGCTGCTCGCCGGCGAACGCCAGGACAACATGATCGGCGTCGCCCCGGCGTTCATGACCGACTCCGAACACGTCGGCCAGCAGGGCTCGTTCGGTGACATCGGCAGTACGCGGCTCACGCGTGAGGGCGAACTCGTCGGCGCGAGCGGCTATCCGTTCGGAGCCTTCGCCGTGCCTGCCGAGGACGCCGCGTACGAACTCACCCTGACGACCATGAAGATCGGCTCGCCCGCCGAGGTCTGGAAGCGGTCCACGCGGACGGAGACCACCTGGGCGTTCCGTTCCGAGCGGAAGCCGGACGTGGCGTCGCAAGGCCTCCCGCTGCTCTTCCCGCGCTACGACGTGCCGTCAAACGGCATGAAGACGGTGCCCGCGAAGAACGGCCAGAAGATCGGGCTCGGCGCGACCGGGCACGCCGGATACACCCCCGGCGAACTCACCGGCGCGAAGGTCTCCTTCAGCTACGACGACGGCGAGACCTGGCACGCGGCCACCACCGCACAGCAGGGCGGCCGCTGGACCGCGACCGTCGACCACGCGGACGCGGCCGGGAAGTCCGTCACGCTGCGGACGGAACTGAGCGATGCGAACGGCAACTCCGTGGTGCAGACCGTCAACGACGCGTACGTCGTGCGCTGAAGGGGCGGGGCCGTCGAGCGAGCGGATGAGCCGCTGAGCCGCTGAATACGTGATCGGCCGGTCGCGCGAGCGGCTGGAACGTCGACCTGCCGATCACTCCGACCGGTCCGCCGGGCGTCCTTCCCGTGGGGGGTGGGGCCGCCCGGCGGATCTCTTCACGGGCCACATTTTCCCGATGTCCCGGTTTCGGGCCGCCTCCGCGGTGGACAATAAGGGCATGAGTCAGCAGGGGGAGAAGCCCGCCGCCCACGAGGACGACTGGTGGCGCAAGCTGTACGACGAGACCGCGCCGGACACCGGTCCCAGCGCTGTGGCCGACAGCCTCGACGACCGCTTCGACTCCGTGTCGGACACGGTGAGCAGCCCGGCGGGCGACCACCGGGCCTCCGTGCGCGAGACCGTGCGGGACCCGTACGCGGACGCCTACGAGGACCCGTACGCGGACCGGTTCGAGGAACCGGAGGCGGACCGCTACGAGGGCCCGTACGCGGATGCGTACCGGCCGCCGGAGCAGAGCCGGCCCGTGGTGACGCAGCGGGAGCCGTTGCCGGACCCCGCCCCGGTTCCGGAAGCGACTTTGGACCCGGGAACGTCTCCCGACCCGGCAAGGGCGCCCGACCTCATGCCGGACCCGCGGTCGGCCTGGGACCCGTACGCGAAGCGCGACCGGCCGCCGGAGCAGGCCGCTTACGCCGTACCGGAGCCGGAGCCGGAGCCGGGGCCGGGGCCGGGGCCGGGGCCGGGCGCCTGGCCGCACGCCGGTTCCGAAGGGGCTGTCGCTCCTGCGCCGCTGTC
>NZ_NTGZ01000384.1 GCF_002551245.1 Streptomyces sp. rh34 | reverse complement strand
GTCCAGCAGGGCGTGGCGTGCCATGTCGAGCAGCGCGTGCCACCCCGCCGCGACGGCGTTGCCGCCGACGCCGACGGTGCCCCACTCGCGGTCGCCGGCGCGATGGGTGAGCAGCACCTGGCAGGATGCCTCCCCCTCGCCGTCGGGCCCGAGCGGGCGCTCCCGTCCGCCGGACAGGACGACGGTGCGGAAGGCGGGGAAGAACGGGTCGAGGGCGTCGTGCAGCGCCCGGTCCAGCGCGTGCAGCGGGGCGCCGGCGCGGCCCGTACCGCTGAGCGACACGTCCCGGACCCGGAGCCGCACCCTGGCCTCGGTCCCGGTGGGGCCGCCTCCGCAGACGGTGACGCGCCACGAGTCGATGGTGAAGTGGGTCTCGACGGCGTCGCCGTACAGTTCCTCGCGCATCAGCAGCTCGAAGGACGCGTCGGCGGTGTCGAAGCTGTGGCCGGCGGCCTCCAGCGCCTTGACCCGGGCGGCGATCCGCGCGACGGGTTCGGAGCCGGCCTCCAAGGCGTAGCCCAGCTCCGCGGCCTTCAGCGCGACGGAGGAGCGCCCGCCCAGGTCGGACACCACGGTCCGCATGCGGTTGCCGACCTCGGCGGGGTCCGTGTGCTGGTAGAGCCCGGGGTCGACGCGGAGCGCGGAGGCGTGCAGTCCGGCCTTGTGCGTGAAGGCGTCCTCGCCGACGTACGGTGCGGAGGAGCGTTCCGGGACACGGGTGATCACCGCCACCTCGCGGGCGATCCGGGACATGTCGGCGAGGGCACCGGGCGGCAGGCAGGGGACGCCGCGTTTGAGGACGAGGTTGGCGGCGACGGAGAACAGGTCGGCGTTGCCGCAGCGTTCTCCGTAGCCGTGGGCGGTGCCCTGCGCGTGCACGGCCCCGGCGTCGACGGCGGCGAGGGTGGCGGCCACGGCGCATCCGGAGTCGTCGTGGCAGTGGATTCCGAGCCGGACGCCGGTCGCCTCCAGGGTGGCGGCGACGGTCGCGCGCACCTCGTCGGGCAGGGTGCCGCCGTTGGTGTCGCAGAGGACCACGGCGTCCGCCCCGGCCTCGGCGGCGGCGCGGACGGTCTCCAGCGCGTACTCGGGCGCGGTGCGGTACCCCTCGAAGTAGTGCTCGGCGTCGACGAACACCTGGCGCCCGGCGTGCACGAGGTGCCGTACGGTGCTGCCGATCATGGCGAGGTTCTCGGCGAGGGTGGTGCGCAGCGCCCGCTCCACATGCCGCCGGTCGGCCTTGGCGACGAGTGTCACCACCGGGGTGTCGGCCTCCAGCAGCGCCCGGACCTGCGGGTCGACGGAGACCAGCACACCTGGCCGCCGGGTGGCCCCGAAGGCAGCCAACCGGGCGTGGTTCAGGTCGAGTTCGGTGCGTGCCCGGCGGAAGAACTCGGTGTCGCGGGGCACCGCGCCGGGCCAGCCGCCCTCCAGGTAGCCGACGCCGAGGCCGTCCAGGCTGCGGGCGACGGCGAGTTTCTCGTCGACCGTGAGGGTGAGGCCCTTCTTCTGGGTGCCGTCGCGCAGGGTTGTGTCGTACAGCTGGAACCGCTGGGTGGCCATCGTCCCGCTACCTCGTCCCCGTGTTGTCGAATGCCCGGCCCTGCTCGGCGGTGGACACCGCGGCGCCGACCGGGCGCGTGTGCGGGGAGTGCCGCCACCGCTCGGGGTGCTCGCGATACCAGGCGACGGTCTGCGCCAGCCCGTCCGCGAACGCGATGCGCGGGGCGTAGCCGAGCTGCTCCCGGATCTTCGTGTCGTCGAGGGAGTACCGCTGGTCGTGGCCCTTGCGGTCCGCGACGTACCCGAGGAGGGTCGGCGGCGCGCCGCACAGGTCCAGCAGCGCCCCGGCGACGTCCCTGTTGGTGCGTTCGTCCCCTCCGCCGATGTTGTAGACCTCGCCCGAGCGGCCCCGGGTGAGCACCAGGTGCACCCCGTCGCAGTGGTCGCTGACGTGCACCCACTCGCGGCTGTGCGAGCCGTCGCCGTAGAGCGGTACGGGCTGCCGTTCCAGCAGGCGTGTGGTGAAGGCCGGGATGAGCTTCTCGACGTGCTGGTAGGGCCCGTAGTTGTTGGAGCAGCGGGTGACGGACAGGTCGAGTCCGTGGCTGCGCACGTAGGAGAGGGCGACCAGGTCGCTCGCCGCCTTCGACGCGGCGTACGGGGAGTTGGGCACGAGCGGCCACTCCTCGGTCCAGGAACCGCGCTCGATGGAGCCGTACACCTCGTCGGTGGAGACGTGCACGACGCGCTGCACCCCGGTGCGGAGGCAGGCGTGCAGCAGGGCCTCGGTGCCGGTGACGTTGGCGCGGATGAACGCCGAGGCGTCCACCAGGGAGCGGTCGACGTGCGACTCGGCGGCAAAGTGCACCACGGCGTCATGGCCGGGCAGCAGGTCCAGCAGCAGCGGCAGGTCGCAGATGTCGCCGTGCACGAACGTCAGCCGCGGGTGCCGTTCGGGCAGGTTGGTGCGGTCGCCCGCGTAGGTGAGGGCGTCCAGGACGGTGACGCGGGTGTCCGTGAAGCCGGGACGGTCCCCGTCGAGCAGGGTGCGGACGTAGTGGGAGCCGATGAAGCCCGCCGCGCCGGTGACGAGGAGCCTCATCCCGCGATCTCCGCTCTGGCGTGGTCCCCGAGCACCAGCCGTTGGCCGGGCGGTCCGCTGCGCCGGTCCACCCGGGCGTGCTGCCCGATGACGGAGGCGCGGACGTCGGGAACGCCGTGGACGTGGGCGCCGTCGAGCAGGATGGAGGTCCCGACGCCGGACGCGCTGACGGAGCACTGCCGGCCGATGGCGGTGTGCGGACCGATGCGGCTGTCCAGGACGGTCGTGCCCGCGCCGATGGTCACGGGCCCCTGGATACGCGAGCGGACGACGCGGGCGCCCGGCGCGATGCGGACCGGTCCGGTCAGCTCGCTCGCCGCGTCGACCTCGCCGTCCACCCCGGGCTCCAGGTGGTCGAGCAGCTCGCGGTTGCAGTCGAGGAGGTCCTCGATGGTGCCGGTGTCCTTCCAGTAGCCCGTGTGCACCTGGGCGTGCACCGTGTCACCGCGGGAGACGAGCCACTGGAGGGCGTCGGTGATCTCCAGTTCGCCGCGGGCGCTCGGGCTGATCGCGGCCACCGCCTCGTGCAGCGCGGGCGTGCAGAAGTACGCGCCGATGACGGCGAGGTCGCTGCGCGGCTCGGCCGGCTTCTCCACGATCCGGGTCACCCGGCCGTCGGGGTCGAGTTCGGCGACGCCGAAGGCGCGCGGATCGGACACCTTGTGCACCACGATCTGGGCCGCCGGGCGCTTGGCGCGGAACGCCGTCGCGTAGTCGGCGAGGCCGCCGGGGAACACGTTGTCGCCGAGGAAGAGGACGAAGTCGTCGCCGCCGAGGAAGTCCCGGGCCAGCGACACGCAGTGGGCGATGCCGCGGGGCCGGTCCTGGGGCAGGTAGGTGAGACGCAGGCCGAGGCCGGACCCGTCGCCGAGCGCCTGTTCCGTCTGTGCTCCGAACTCCCCCACGACGAGGGCGATCTCGGTGATGCCGATGTCCCGCAGCCGGTTGAGGGCGTGCACGACGACCGGCACGCCCGCCACCGGGAGGAGCTGCTTGGGCACGGTGTGGGTGAGCGGGCGCAGGCGGCTGCCCAGGCCGCCCGCCGCTACGAGGCCCTTCACCGGCTTCCCTCCTCGAATCCGGCCAGCACCTCGCGCAGCGCGCCGATCACCCGGTCCTGGGCCTCGGGCGCCAGCGAGGGGTACATCGGCAGGGAGAAGATCTGCGTGGCGAGCCGCTCGGTGACGGGCAGCGACCCCGGTGCGTAGCCCAGGTGCCGGAAGCCGCTCATGGTGTGGACGGGCCACGGGTAGCTGATGTTGAGCACGATCTGCCGCTCCTTGAGGGCGGCGATGATCTCGTCGCGGCGCGGGTGCCGGACGACGTACACGTAGTGGACGTGCTCGTTGCCGGGCGCGGTGGCCGGCAGCACCAGTCCCCCCTCGCGGGCCAGGTCGCCGAGGCCTCGCGCGTAGCGGGCGGCGACGGCGCGGCGGCGGTCCACGTAGTCGTCGAGCCGGCGCAGCTTGCGGCGCAGGATCTCCGCCTGCACCTCGTCGAGCCGGCTGTTGTGGGCGGGCCTGTCGACGACGTAGTACGTCTCCTCCATGCCGTAGTACCGCAACCGGCGCAGCGCCTTGTCCACGGCCGCGTCGGCGGTGAGCACGGCGCCGCCGTCGCCGTAGGCCCCCAGCACCTTGGTCGGGTAGAAGGAGAAGGCCGCGGCGGTCCCGAACGTCCCGGCGGGCTGCCCGTGGTGGCGGGCGCCGTGGGCCTGGGCGCAGTCCTCGACGACGACCAGGCCGTGCGCGTCGGCGATCTCCCGCAGCGGGGCCATGTCCACGCACTGCCCGTACAGGTGCACCGGCAGCAGCGCCTTGGTCCGCGGTGTGACGGCGGCCGCGACCTGCGCGGTGTCCATGAGGTAGTCGCTCTCGCGGACGTCCACGAAGACGGGGGTCGCGCCGGTGCCGTCGATGGCGACGACCGTGGGGGCCGCCGTGTTGGACACGGTGATCACCTCGTCGCCGGGACCGACCCCCGCGGCCTGGAGCGCGAGTTTCACCGCGTTGGTGCCGTTGTCGACGCCGACGCAGTGCGCGAGTCCGTGGTAGGCGGCGAACTCCGCCTCGAAGCCCTGGACAGAGGGCCCGAGGACGAGTCGGCCCGAGCCGAAGACCGTCTCCACCGCGTCGATGATGTCCTTGCGCTCGTGTTCGTACTCGGGCAGGTAGTCCCACACGTGCATGGTCATGAGAGCGTCACCCTCCAAGGGCGTCACGGGTTCCCGGCGGGCCCGGCTGCTCGGCGCAGCGTGCGGCGCTCCGGTCGCGGACTGCTTGAGGACCGCTGGGCACCGTCGGGTCAGTCCTCGGGGCCGTCGAGCCCGGCGGCTCCCGCGTCCAGGAGTGCGGCGATCTCCGCCTCGTCCAGGCCCGCGCGGGCCAGCACCTCCCTGGTGTC
>NZ_NTGZ01000383.1 GCF_002551245.1 Streptomyces sp. rh34 | reverse complement strand
AGCGCCGCCCCCGGCCCCGGGCCGGGCCGCCCCTGGTGGCGTTCGGTGCCCCGGATCGCGGCGATCGCGACGGCTCTGGTCGCCGCGGTGGTGCTGGTCGTCGTCCTGACCCGGCCCGACGGCGGGTCGAAGGCGGGCGGCGAGGTCTTCCTCCAGGCGGCGGGCGGCTCCGGACCGGATCCGTTCACGGAGTCCACGGCCCGCGAGAGCGACCCCGAGCCCGGCACCGCCAGCCCCTCCGTCGCACCGAGCGCGTCGAGGACCGGCGCGCACGTGACGCGTGGCGTGGACGGCGCGGCCCCCGGTCTGTACGGGGGCACCCGGAAGGTCGCGAGTTGCGATGTGGAGCAGCAGGTCAAGGTGTTGCGGGCGGCTCCGGACAAGAACCGGGCGTTCGCCTCGGCCCAGGACATCGAACCGTCCGCCGTGCCCGGCTATCTGCGGGGGCTCACCCCCGTGACGCTGCGCATGGACACCCGCGTCACCAACCACGGCTACCGGGACGGCGAGGCGACCGCCTACCAGGCGGTGCTCCAGGCGGGTACGGCGGTGCTCGTGGACAACCGGGGCGTGCCCCGCGTGCGCTGCGCCTGCGGGAACCCGCTGCTGCCGCCCGTCGCCCAGGAGGGGACTCCGCGGCAGACGGGCAAGGCCTGGCCGGGCTACCGGGCCTCCGACGTGGTCGTGGTGGAGCCGGCGGAGAAGCCGGTGAAGGAGTTCGTGATGGTCGATCCGGAGAACGGCGACTGGTTCGAGCGGCCGGCCGGCGACACGGGCGAGGGCGACAAGAAGACGGATCCGCCGAAGGACGCGTCCGCCTCCCCCTGCCCGCCCGGATCGGGCGACGACGGTGACCGTCCCTGCCCCTCGTCGTCCGGGGCCACTCCGTCGGAGTCCTCGCCCGAGGACCCGGCGTCGCGGCCCGGTGACGATCCGGCGACCTCCGAACCGCCGCCGGAGGACCCGGCGACCTCGGAGCCGCCGCCCGAGGACCCGGCGACCGAGCCCGCACCAAAGACCCCGCCGGGCTCGCAGTCGGCCCCGCAGCCGCCCGGGCCGGACTCCCCGGACCCGCAGGATCCGGGACCGGGGACGGCCCCGCAGGGGGCTCCCGCGTTCAGCTGAGGAGGCCGGGGTCCGCAGGGCGCGGATCAGCTTCGCGAACCCGGTCTCGGCCCGCGGCGTCGAGGCGGCTCTCCAACAGAGGGTTCTTCGCCCGCGTACCCGTGCGCACTCCGGCGGCCGACGCCGCCGAGTGGAGGGAGCGCAGGGCGACCAGCAGGAAGCCGATGTCGTCGAGGTAGACGGGGTCGGGCAGCAGGTCCACCGGTGACACGGTGTAGATGACGGCCGCCCAGACGAGCGCTTTGCTGCGCAGGGGGATTCCGGCGTCGACCAGCAGCTTCCTGGCCCTGAAGACGCGCACCAGAAGCACGACGGCCGAGGCCAGCATGGTCAGCGCGGCCACGGCGCCGAGAACGAGCCAGACGGTGGTGTCCATGGCTCATCGTGTACCCACTCGTTCCCGGATGACGAACCCGTGGCGACGGTGTCGCCGTTCCGGGCCGGGGAATGCCGCGGTGCGGGTCAGGCCGTACCGCGCCCCCGAGTCTCCGCCCGTCGGCGGCTGCGGCGCTTCAGAGCACGCCGCTCGTCCTCGGAGAGGCCTCCCCAGATGCCTGAGTCCTGCTTGTTCTCCAGGGCCCACTCCAGGCAGGCGGCCTGCACCGGACAGGTCCGGCAGACGGCTTTGGCCTCCTTGGTCTGGACGACCGCGGGGCCCGTGCTCCCGATGGGGAAGAACAGGTCCGGGTCCTCCTCACGGCAGGCGGCGTGCAGGCGCCAGTTCTCCATGCTGCTCACTTCCGCTCACTCCTGATGTCGATACGTCCTAAGTCGCTTGCCGTACGTGTCTTCCGTGCGGGTGACCGACGATCGGTGCCTCAAACATCACCGTCGTCCGTCGTCATGACGCAGTGCTGGTCGGGCATGGGCGCTCCTCGACGGTTCGGGCGGGAACGCGGTCGGCCGCGATCTCGTCGACGGGAGGCGCCGCGGTCTCCTCGGCGACCGGTGCCGAACGCGGTCCGATGACCGGGAACCGGCGTCTGCCGCGCGGCGGCCGTCACGCGTACGGGCGGGACCGGGGGCGGTGCAGGGCGAGGAGCGCCTGATCGTCCTGGATCCGGCCGCCGGTGTGATGCCCCACGTCCTCGATCAGCAGGTGGAGGATCTGCGCCGGGGTGGCCGGGTCGCCGATCAGCGCGCGGTGGTGGAAGAGCAAGGGCAGCCGGACGGCCGGGTCGTAGAAGACCCCGGACTCGTCGCGGGCCTCGGTGACCCCGTCCGTGTAGCAGATGAGGGTGGCGCCGGACGGGAACGGGAAGGTGTCGACCGGGCACGACCAGGTTCCCAGGACGCTCATGCCGAGCGGCGGCGCCTCCTCGGAGGGTTCGAGGACGGTGGCCCGGCCCTCGGCGTCCAGCAGCACCGGCGGCGGATGCCCCCGGTTGACGACGCGGACGGCGCCGAGGTCCTCGGCGAACTCGGCGATCAGCGCGGTGGTGAACCCCTCGTCCCGCTCCTGACCGCCGCGTCGGCCGCCCTCGCGCAGAAGGGCGCGTTCCAGCGCGGTCACGAGGGCGGGCAGGTCCTCCGCCTCGTCCGCCGCGTACCGGAAGGCCCCCAGGTCCGCGCAGACCGCGCTGACCGCGCCCAGCCCCTTGCCGCGGACGTCTCCGACCATCATGCGCACCCCGTGCGGGGTGTCCTGGACGACGTAGAGGTCGCCGCCGATCGTGGCCTCGTTCTCGGCGGGCACGTACCGGGCGGCGATCCTGAGCTCGCCGAGGTGCGAGGGGGGCCTGGGCAGGACGGCGCTCTGGGCGACGGCGGCGATATGCCGCGCGCGGCGGGTCCGGGCGTCTTGGCCCTCCAGGGCGCGGTGGATGAGGACGGCCAGCACGGTTACGGCCAGAAGGGTGAGCTGGTTGGCGATGCCCCGCTGCCAGCCGAAGGTTCCGTCGTACCTCGCGAGGGCCGCGTGGACCGCCATCGAGAAGGCGCCGATCGCGACGATGCCGCGCAGGGTCAGCAGCGGTGCGGCGGCGACGGGAGCCGCGATCAGCAGGGGCGCGGAGGTCACCCCCGCGGGGGTGACCAGGTCCAGCACGACGGCCAGCACGACGACCCCCAGCGGGATCCACTTGGCCCTCCGCAGCTGCACCACTCCCCCACGCTGCACGGCGCCGGGGCCCGCCGCATCCCGGGCGGCGGCCGACCGTGCCGGGCCGTAGCCGGTCAGTCCGGCAGCGGGGCCCCGGGGCCGGGAGCGGCGGCGCACGCGGCGTCCAGCCGGATGCGGTGGGCCATCACGGCCTCGGGGTCGTCGATGACGTCGACCCGGACGCCCGGGGTCTCCAGCACCGCCTGGTCCCCGATCTCCGGTGCGGGCACCCGGAGGATGTGCAGGGGCGGCATACCGGTCAGGGGGTGCGGCGGATGATCCATGGGCACCACCTGGATGGTGACGTGCTGCTCCTTCATCGCCTCGGTCAGCGCGGCCCGCTGTCCGTCCATGGTCTCCCGGTCGCCGACCCGCGTGTGGAGGGCCGCTGCGGGGAACAGGGCCCACAGGGCGGCCCCGCGCTCGCGCATGCGGCGCCGACGCTCCCTCAGCAGCTCGACGCGGCGTTCCCGGCGGGCGGGGGTGTCCTCGGGGTACTGCGTGCGGTGGAGCGCGGCGGCGTACGCGGGGGTGCGCAGCAGTTCGGGCACGAGCGCCGGGTGCCAGGTCCGAACGAGGCTCGCCGAGGATTCCACTCCGATGACGTCCTGCTGCCAGCCCTCCATCGCGTCCCGCCACCGGTGCCACCAGCCAGGCAGGTTCGCGGCTCCGAGCCCGGCCATGATGGGCTCGGCCACGGCGGGCGGAACGCCGTAGCAGCGCAGAAGTTCGCCGACCTGCCGGGCGTCGAGTCCGGTCTCGGCGCGTTCGATGCGCCGGACGGTGGCGGGGTGGGCGTCCAGTGCCTCGGCCGCGGCCCGCAGGCTGATTCCCGCGCGTTCCCGCAGCATACGGAGACGGACCGCGAGGACGCGGTGCTCCACGGTGGGACCGGATCGGGCTCGCATGCGCCTGCCTTCCTCGTCGAGCCCCGGAGCGGAGCACTACACACTCTGTCGCTTGCAAAGTATGCGATTTACGCCGAGAGTGCATACATGTCGGAAATAGTCAGTTGCGCGGAACGTGCCCCCGATGACGGAGGTGTCCGAGGTGCACACAGCTGGTGGGTTCCCCGATTGCCCGGGGGCGTTCCGGAGGCCCGTCACCGGGTCCAGGAGGCCATGCGGGCCTGGGGCGAACCGGCCGACCGGATCGAGGCGGCGGCTCTGATAGTGACCGAACTGGTCACCAACGCCGTGCAGCACACCAGCACCCGGCGGATCCGCTGTCGGCTCCTGCGCTCCACGGGCGGCGTGCGCATCTGCGTATGGAATCGCGGCCGGGTCCGGATCCCGGCCCCGGCGTCCCCGGGGGACTCGGCGGGCCTTCCCGTCGCCCGCGACCCGGCGACGGGTGGCGACGAGGACGACACGCTCGACAGCCTGGCGGAGGACGGCAGGGGCCTCCTGCTCGTCGACGCGCTGGCGGCCCGCTGGGGCACGCGCGCCGCGCTGGCGGGCCGCCTCGTCTGGGCCGACGTCTGAGCATCCCCACGACGACCCCGTCTCCGCGACACCTCCGCGACCGATGGGACCGCCCGTCCGGGCGTCTCCGCCCGCCGTCCTCGCGTGATCAGGCGGGAGCGGTACGGCACTCCGGGTGGCCCCAGCCGTTCGGGTTCTTCGCGATCGGCTCCTTGGCCGCGTACGGCTTTCCGCAGTGGCACCGGCCCGCGAAGCGCGCCGCGATCGTGCCGGTGGACCGCCCGCCCCTCGAAGCGCCCGCGGCGCTCCGCCCCTTCGCGCCGCCCGACGCCCCGGACGCCTCCGATCGCCCCTTCGTGGAC
>NZ_NTGZ01000382.1 GCF_002551245.1 Streptomyces sp. rh34 | reverse complement strand
CCGATCTCGGTCCAGGACATCAACGTCCTGTCCTCCCCGCAGAACCAGCAGTGCACCGAGAACTCCACCCAGGCCAAGGGTGACGAGGCCCTGTCGCACATCCTGGAGGACATTCCGATCCTCTCCGGCAACGGCGCCGGCAACAACTGATCCGCGGCCGCCCTACTCGGGCCCGGGCCCTCGGCGTTCCTCCACCGAGCGGCTCGGGCCCGTTGCCGTCCGGGACCTTTCGCGGCCCGACTTCGCGGCCCGGAATCACGGAAGGCGCCGGAGAAAAACGCCGCTCCGCAGTTTCCCGACAGCGGCCGGATCGTTGATCAGGGAGAAAGCGGCAGAAGTCACAGGTAAAGAAAGCTTGTGTGCGGCACGGGAACGTGACCGAAACAGATGCCGCGCAGAAGGGAACCAGAAAAGTGAAGTACGCGAAGACCGCCGCCCTTGTTGCCGGTTCCGTGGCTGCCCTCGGAGCGGCCGCTCCCGCCTTCGCCGCTACTACGCCCACGGCCCCCAACTTCAGCCTCGACAGCGGCCTCAACCAGGTGATGGCCAGTGCCCCGCAGATCGTGGACCCGGTGGTGGACACGGTCGCCGAGACCACCGAGACGGTCTCGAAGGACGGCACGGTCGGCAAGCTGGCGGGCCAGGCAACCGGTGCGGCCGAGGGTGCCGCCCCGCTGCTCGGCGGAGTTCCCCTCGGCGGCTGACCGTCGTAACAGGACCGTTCCACCTGGTTCTTGCCATGGCCATCGCCAATGACGGCGGCACCACCACGGTCAACGGCAACGGTGCCTCGCAGGCCTACGGCAACTCCGAGACCCACGGTGACTGGAGCCCGCAGTTCGCGCTCATCCAGGGCTCGCTGAACAAGCCCTGCATCGCCCTCCCGGCCAAGGCGAACCTCGGCTCCCTCGTGGGCCTCGTGCCGATCTCGGTCCAGGACATCAACGTCCTGTCCTCCCCGCAGAACCAGCAGTGCACCGAGAACTCCACCCAGGCCAAGGGTGACGAGGCCCTGTCGCACNCCGATCTCGGTCCAGGACATCAACGTCCTGTCCTCCCCGCAGAACCAGCAGTGCACCGAGAACTCCACCCAGGCCAAGGGTGACGAGGCCCTGTCGCACCTGCTGAACGACATCCCGATCCTCTCGGGCAACGGCGCCGGCAACAACTGAGACCGAGTAGCTCCGGTCCGCTCGGTCCGACCCGCGTGGGGCCAGTCCATCCGTACGGCGATCGTTCTTCGCCGGACCGGCCGGACTGGCCCTTCGTCGTGTGCGGACGTCTCGGGCCGGGTTGTCCGATTGGGCCGGATGCCGTAGCCCCGGCTGACGATCCGGGCCGGGCCGGGTAGGGCCTCTGTATGGATCCGTACGACAGTCAGACCCCACAGGGCGCAGAGCGGTGGCCCGCGTCGGGCGGCACACCGATCTACGACCGGCTCGTCGCCGAGTGGCAGGCGGCCGGAGGCGGTCACCCCCTCTCGGAACCGCACCAGGACCAGGCTCCCCGGCACGGCGGTTTCGTGCCGGCGGCGCGCACCTCGGACGAGAGTCCCGGGCCTGGGACCCCCGGAGGGTGAGGCCCCTGAGGCTGAGGAGCGGCGTCGACCTTGCGCCGGAACGAACCCATTTGAGTGGTGCTGCGCAACCGATCAGGGGTGGTGGCAGTTGATCAGTACGTTCCACAACGGGACGCTCCGAAAGGTGAAGTTGATGAAGAAGATGATGGCCGGCGCTGCAGTGGCCGTGTCCCTGCTCGGTCTGTCCGCAGCCGCGGCTCCCACGGCCATGGCGATCGGCAACGACGGTGGCACCACCACCGTCAACGGCAACGGTGCCGAGTCGGAGATCGGCAACGCCGAGACGGAGGGCAACTGGAGCCCGCAGAACCAGCTCGTCCAGGGCACCCTGAACAAGCTCTGCGTCGGCCTGCCCCTCAAGGCCAACGTCGGTTCGCTCATCGGCATCGTGCCGATCGCGGTCCAGGACGTCAACGTCCTGTCCAACCCGCAGAACCAGCAGTGCGCCGACAACTCCACCCAGGCCAAGGGTGACGAGCCGCTGTCGCACATCCTGGACGACATCCCGGTCCTCTCGGGCAACGGCGTCGGCAACAACTGACGCGCCACAGCCTGAGGTGTTGAGTGCGGGCGGCCCGGAGATCACACTCCGGGCCGCCCGTCCTCGTTTCGCGGCAATGCTCCGTCGCATGCCGCATGCCGCATGCCGCATGCCGCACACGGGTGAGGCCCACCACTCCACGGGGGGTGGTGGGCCTCGTCGTGCGTCCGGGGCGGCGGAAGCGCTCCTCAGCCCAGGGAGCGGACCGGGAGCAGGCAGTGGGCGGCGGTGCGGACGACTTCCACGTCGGTGGCGAAGGCCCGCAGCCGTTCCTCGCTGACCGGCTGCCCGGGAAGGGCGTCCGGCCACGGGCTGGTGGCGAACATCCCGTACACCTGGCCCTGGGCCTGCGCCGCGGCCAGCCACTCCGCGGGGGCGGGGTACTGCGCCGAGAGGTGAGGCAGCGTCAGGACCGCCCGCCCCGCCTGGACGAGGAGCTTCGCCTGGACGCCCGGGCTCTCGGCCGCGTTCTGGATCGGGCCGCCGACGTGGAGGCCCGCGCGCTCCAGTGCGGCGCGCATGGCCTCGCGGCCGACGTCCGCACCGTCCTGCCCGTCGCCCAGCGAGTAGGCGAGGAGGAAGGCGGTGTCCTGGTCCGCGTCGGGCTGCCGGCCGCTCCAGCCGATCAGGATCTGCGTGCCCAACTGGGCGTGGGTGAACGTGCCGGTGGGGGCCTGGGGTGTGGTCATGCTCGGCACCCTAACGGCCCCGGACCAGGCTCTACGCATGCGTATCACCCGATCGAGGGAGATCTGCGGCCAACTCCGGCGAACGCCCCGTCCGGCCGCCTCCATCGGAGGTGTACGGAAAAGCTGTTGACGTCGCTCCCGGGGGCCGGGCTAATGTGACCACTGTTCCGGGCGCCGCGGTGACGCGTGCGGCACGGAAACGGAAGAGAACCAGGAGGTGAGGACATTGATGACTGTCGTTGCGATGGGCACTGCCCACAACCGGAAGAGCATCGTCCTCATCCCCGTGGCCACCGGCTGACCGACTTCCCTCATTCCCGCGCCGAGCGCGCGTGCCGGGGCCACCCTGTGAAGGGTTTCCCTTGTCTTTCTCGTTTCTTCCCGCTCCTTCTCCCTCGCACCCGCTGACTCCGTACGGCTGGGACGAGGACTGGGCGGCCGCTTTCTCCCCGTACGCCGAGCAGGGCCTCGTGCCGGGACGGGTCGTCCGGGTGGACCGCGGTCAGTGCGACGTGATCACCGCCGACGGCACCGTCCGGGCCGACACCGCGTTCGTCGTGCCCCGTGACCCGATGCGGATCGTCTGCACCGGCGACTGGGTGGCGCTCGACGCGGACGGCGACCCGCGCTTCGTGCGTACGCTGCTGCCCCGCCGCACCGCTTTCGTCCGCTCCACCTCCTCCCAGCGGTCCGAGGGGCAGGTGCTCGCCACCAACATCGACCACATCGCGATCTGTGTCTCGCTCGCCGTCGAGCTGGACCTCGGCCGCCTGGAGCGCTTCCTCGCGCTCGCCCTGTCCAGCTCCAGCGGCGCCGCCCTGCTCGGCGACGGCCGGGGCGCTGGCCACAGTCCCGAACCGATCGTGCTGCTCACCAAGGCGGACCTGGTACCCGACGCGGCCACCGTGTCCCACCTCGTCCAGGACGTCGAGGCGATCGCCCCCGGCGTCCAGGTGCTGCCGGTCAGCTCCACCACGGGGGAGGGGCTCGACGTCGTCGGCGCCGTCGTCTCCGGTGGTACGAGCGTGCTGCTCGGCATCTCCGGCGCGGGCAAGTCGACCCTGGCCAACACCCTGCTCGGCAGGGACGTGATGGAGGTGCGGGCCGCCCGGGACGTCGACGGCAAGGGGCGGCACACCACCACGACCCGCAACCTGCTCGTCCTGCCGCACGGGGGCGTCCTCATCGACACCCCCGGGCTCCGGGGAGTGGGCCTTTACGACGCCGGGACCGGGGTCGGCGAGGTGTTCTCCGAGATCGAGGAGCTGGCCGCCCGATGCCGGTTCCACGACTGTGCCCACGAGGCCGAACCGGGGTGTGCCGTCCTCGGCGCGCTGGAGGACGGGGTTCTGCCCGAGCGGCGGCTCGACAGCTACCGCAAGCTGATCCGCGAGAACCAGCGGATCGTCGCCAAGACCGACGCCCGGGTGCGTGCCGAGATCCTGCGGGACTGGAAGCGCAAGGGCGCGGAGGGGCGCGCGGCCATGCAGGCCAAGCGTGGCCGGGTGCGGTAGCCCCGAGCCACCGGTTCGACGTCCGAAAACCGCGAGTGCGGCAGCCTCGGCTGCCGCACACTGGACGGTGTGATGGACGAACGAACCAGGTACGAGGCGGTCAGCAGCCGCGACGCGCGGTTCGACGGCGCGTTCTTCTTCGCCGTCGTGACCACCGGCATCTACTGCCGGCCGAGCTGCCCCGCCGTCACACCCAAACGCGCCAACGTGCGCTTCTACCCCACCGCCGCGGCGGCCCAGGCCGGCGGCTTCCGGGCCTGCCGCCGCTGCCGGCCGGACGCCGTGCCGGGCTCCGCCGAGTGGAACGTCCGCGCCGACGTCGTCGGCCGGGCCATGCGCCTGATCGGCGACGGCGTCGTGGACCGCGACGGCGTTCCCGGGCTCGCCGGGCGGCTCGGCTACAGCGCCCGGCAGGTCCAGCGCCAGCTCAACGCCGAGCTGGGCGCGGGGCCCGTCGCGCTCGCCCGGGCCCAGCGCTCCCACACCGCCCGGGTGCTCCTCCAGACGACCGGGCTGCCGGTCACCGAGATCGCCTTCGCCGCGGGCTTCGCCAGCGTCCGGCAGTTCAACGACACCATCCGGCAGATTTACGCCCGCACGCCCAGCGCCCTGCGCGCCGAGGCCGGCACGGGGCTCGGCGGCGGACGCGGCGCGGGGGCCAGGGCCGGGATTCCGCTGCGGCTCGCCCACCGGGG
>NZ_NTGZ01000381.1 GCF_002551245.1 Streptomyces sp. rh34 | reverse complement strand
CGTCCGGGCCGGGCCGCCAGCCGTTCTCCAGCGCGCGGCGGGCGATGTTGGGGCCGCTGGCGATGCCCTCGACGCAGCCGCGCGCACCGCAGGGGCAGGGGTCGCCGTCGAGGTCGACGCTGATGTGGCCGATGTGCCCGGCGTTGCCCGAGGGGCCGGGCCGCAGGGTGCCGCCGAGGACGAGGCCGCCGCCGACGCCCGTCGACACGACGAGGCACAGCGCGTTGTCGTAGCCCCGCGCCGCACCGAGCCAGTGCTCGGCGGCCGTCATCGCGACCCCGTCGCCGACCAGCGCGACCGACAGTCCGCCCGCCGTCTTGTGCACCCGCTCCACCAGCGGGAAGTCCCGCCAGCCGGGGACGTTGACCGGGCTGACCGTGCCGGCGGCGGCATCCACCGGACCGGCGCTGCCGATGCCGACGGAACCGGCGCGGCGCCACAGGGGCGAGGTCATCAGCTCGCCCAGCACCTCGTCCACGGCGCCCATGACCGCCTCGCCGCCCTCCCGGGCGGGCGTCGGCCGCTGTGCCCGTACGAGGAGGGATCCTTCGCCGTCCACCAGCGCTCCGGCGATCTTGGTGCCGCCGATGTCGAGCGCGGCGACGAGGTCGGTATGCATCGGTGTGGGCTCTCCGGATCGGTGAAGGGGCGGGACCTGCGGGTTCCGTCCATAGTCTGCACAGTCTCCATTCTGTTGACAACGTTGTCCAGGGCCTATGCTCGACGCCACAGCCCCCGCTCACCCCCGCGGCGCCCCACTCGGGGCCGACGGGAGCACCGCAGCCCCGCCCGTAATCCGACGACAGGACAGCGCACGTGGACCGGACCGCCCGTCATTCCGAGACCCGCTACGGCAACCGGCCGACCATGAAGGACGTGGCGGCCCGCGCCGGAGTCGGCCTGAAGACGGTCTCCCGGGTGGTGAACAGCGAGCCCGGCGTCACGCCCGACACCGAGCGCCGCGTACAGGAGGCGATCGACGCGCTCGGCTTCCGCCGCAACGACAGCGCCCGTGTGCTGCGCAAGGGGCGTACGGCATCCATCGGACTGGTCCTGGAGGATCTGGCGGACCCGTTCTACGGTCCGTTGAGCCGCGCGGTGGAGGAGGTCGCCCGCGCGCACGGCGCGCTGCTGATCAACGGCTCCAGCGCCGAGGACCCGGAGCGGGAGCAGGAGTTGGTGCTGGCGCTGTGCGCCCGCCGGGTGGACGGTCTGATCGTGATCCCGGCGGGCGACGACCACCGTTATCTGGAGCCGGAGATCAAGGCGGGCATCGCCACGGTCTTCGTGGACCGCCCTGCGGGCCACGTGGACGTCGACATGGTGCTCTCCGACAGCTTCGGCGGGGCCAGGGAGGGAGTGGCGCACCTCATCGCGCACGGCCACCGCAGGATCGGGTTCATCGGCGACCAGCCGCGGATCCACACGGCCACCGAGCGACTGCGCGGCTATCACGTCGCCATGCGGGACGCGGGCATCACCGTCGAGGACGGCTGGGTCTCCCTCGGCTCCACCGAGCCGGAGCGGGTGCGGGCCGCCGTCGAGGAGATGCTCTCCGGGCCCGAGCCGGTCACCGCCCTGTTCGCGGGCAACAACCGGGTGACGGTGACGGCGGTCCGGGTGATCGCGGAGCGGGAACGGCCGGTGGCGCTGGTCGGGTTCGACGACATCGAGCTGGCCGACCTGCTCGGCATCACCGTGATCTCGCAGGACGCGGCGGCGGTCGGCAGGACCGCCGCCGAGCACCTCTTCCGCCGCCTCGACGGGGCGGACCACGCCACGGCGCGGGTGGAACTGCCGACAAAGCTGATCCCTCGCGGCTCGGGCGAACTGCCCCCGGCCTGAGACCTGTCGGACGCGGCCCGTACGAGGGCATGGGTCCGCCCGAGGACATGGGGCCGCCACACGGGAGGGCGAGGTCGCGGCACGAGGGCGTCGGGCCGTGGGCCGGGGCCACGACGGGCGCGGTCAGGCCCCCGTGCCGGCCGGCCGGAAGCCCCGGGTCAGCAGGGCCAGCAGCTGCGCGGGGGCGTCCTCCTGCACCGTGTGGCCCGCGCCCTCGATCCAGTGCAGCTCGGAGTGCGGGATCAGCGCGTGCAGCTGCTCGGCGAAGGGCGCCGGCAGGAACCGGTCCTCACGCCCCCAGATGATCCGGGTCGGCACCGGAACGTCCCCCAGCAGGTGCTGGAACTCGTCGGTCGCGGCCTGGTCGGCCTGCCGGTACTGGCGGTAGTACGCGGCCCGGCCGCGCTCGCCGCGCCACGGATCGAGATGGGCGGCCAGGACGTCCGCCCGGTAGCCGGTGTGCGTGGCGTGGCGCAGATGGCTCTCGACCAGCGCCTCGTGGGCGTAGCCGGGAAGTTGCTCGAAGAGGGCCGCGTTCTCCCTGATGAGCCGGAAGAGCCCGGTGCCCCACTCCCCGCAGGCCACCGCGTCCACCAGGGTGAGGTCCGCGTACCGCGCGCCGTCCAGGAGCAGGGTCCGCAGGGCCACGGCCCCGCCGATGTCGTGGGCGATCACACGCGGGCGTTCCAGCCCCCAGTGCTCCAGAAGCCGGGTGAAAACCTTCGCCTGCGCCGCCGGGCCGACGTCCTGTCCGTCGCGCTGCTCCGACTGCCCGAACCCGAGCAGGTCCCAGAGGTGGACGCGGTGGTCGCGGGCGAGCGCCGGGGCTATGTCGCGCCAGATGAGCGAGGAGAACGGGGTGCCGTGCAGCAGGACCACCGGCTGCCCCTCCCCCAGCACGTCCCAGCGCACCGCCCCTTCCGGGGTCTCGAAGGTCCTGGTCAGCTTCCCGTTCATGAGGTGCCTCCTGATGCGTGGTGGGGAGGGGCGGAACTCCGCCATGCCCTCGACGTTACCAGCTAACGCCTGTTGTCGGTAACCTTGATAAAGTGGTGCTCATGCGACGGAACCCTGCGCCCGCGGAGCTCGAACTGGTCGAGGACTTCTGCAACACGGCGACCCATCTCCACGGCGAGGACGACCTCGCCCGGCCGGAGACGGCGGCCCGATGGCTCGGTGCGCACGGCTTCCCGACATCGGCCTCCCCCGGGGAGCTGACCTCGCTCGCGGAGGCGCGGGAGACCGTGCGGGCCTTTCTGGTCGAGCGGACCTCGCCGGAGGCGGTCGACGCTCTCAACCGGCTCATCGCCGCGGTGGCGGGCGCTCCGGCCGTGCGCCCCGACGGGGCGCTCACCCTGCGGCCGGCCTCCGGCGGGACGGTGGCGGAGGTGGTGCGCCAGGTGCTCGAAGCCCTCCTGATCCACGGCCTGACCGGGCGTCACGCCACCCGCCTCAAGGCCTGCGCGGCCCCGGAGTGCCGCTGGGTCTTCTACGACCGGGCGCCCTCGTCGAACGGCCTCTGGTGCGACATGGACGTCTGCGGCGCACGGCACAAGATGCGGGCCTACCGCGCCCGTGGCGGCGCGGCCGCACGCCGGGGCACCTAGGGTCTTTCGCTTGGTTCATTCGGGCACACGGGAGCGCCCCGGCGGGACCGACCGTCCCGCCGGGGCGCGAGATCCGCCGACGCCCCGCTACGGAGCCGTGACCGTCAGATCGCCCCGGCGCGGCGAGGCGAAGGCCTCCAGGTCCGCGCGGGTCAGGCCGGTCAGCCGGGCCACCTCGGCGGTGTCCAGCGCGCCGCAGTCGATGCCGCGCAGCAGGTAGCCGCTGAGGGCCTTGGCGGTGGCGGGCTCGTCCATGACGTCGCCGCCCGCCTTGGCCACGTAGGCGGCGAGCCGGGCGGCGGCCGGCGCCAGGCCCTCCCGGTAGAAGGCGTAGACGGCCGCGTAACGCGTCGGCAGGTGGGCGGGGTGCATGTCCCAGCCCTGGTAGTACGCACGGGCGAGAGCCCGGCGGGTGAGGCCGTAGTGGAGCCGCCAGGCCTCGTGGACCCGGTCGGCCGGACCCACGGGCAGGACGTTGGTCGAGCCGTCGGAGACGCGTACGCCGGTGCCCGCGGCGGCGACCTGCATGACGGCCTTGGCGTGGTCGGCGGCCGGGTGGTCGCTGGCCTGGTAGGCGGCGCTGACCCCGACGCAGGCGCTGTAGTCGAAGGTGCCGTAGTGCAGCCCGGTCGCCCGGCCCCGTGCCGCGTCGATCATGCGGGCGACGGCGGCGGTCCCGTCGGCGGCGAGGATCGACTGGCTGGTCTCGATCTGGATCTCGAAGCCGATGCGTCCGGAGTCCAGACCGTGCGCCTTCTCGAAGGCTTCGAGGAGCTGGACGAAGGCGGTGACCTGCTCGGGGTAGGTGACCTTCGGGAGGGTCAGCACGAGCCCTTCGGGCAGACCTCCGGCCGCCATCAGCCCGCTGAGGAAGACGTCCGTGGTACGGATGCCGCGGTCACGGACGCCGGCCTCCATGCACTTCATCCGGATGCCCATGTACGGGGCCGCGGTGCCGTTCGCGTACGCCTCCGAGACCAGCCGGGCGGCGCGGGCGGCGGCCTCGTCCTCCTCGGCGTCCGGGCGGGGGCCGTAGCCGTCCTCGAAGTCGATGCGCAGATCCTCGACGGGCTCGCGCTCCAGCTTGGCGCGTACGCGGTCGTGGACCGGCCCCGCCAGCTCCTCGGGGATGCCGAGGACGGCGGCGAACGAAGAGGCGTCGGGGGCGTGTTCGTCGAGGGCGGCCAGCGCCTGGTCGCCCCAGGAGCGCAGGGTGCCGGGCTCGAAGACGTCGCCGGGTACGTAGACGGTGTGCACGGGCTGGCGGGTGCCGGGATCGCCCGGGTAGCGGCGGGCGAGTTCCGCGTCGACCGCCGTGAGGGAGGCGCTGATCTCCTCGCTGACCGCACCGGCGAGGCTCGTTGCCACCTTCTCCTGCTGACCCATGACCATACCCTCCACGCTCTCGCTGTTTCCGCTTCCCGGAATCAACAATCCGTATAGTGAAGTTATAAGGCCGCTCGATCTCCGTCAATGGTCGCCCGGAACGGCCGCGGGCCGCGCGGTGGGGTTCACCGTGCGGCCCGGGGCGGGGGTGTTCGCCGGGGGTCAGCCCTTGCGGGTGTTGATCTCCTCGGTGA
>NZ_NTGZ01000380.1 GCF_002551245.1 Streptomyces sp. rh34 | reverse complement strand
GCGCTCCGCGAGGGCGGCCAGCTCGGTGGTGCGGCCGGTGCCGGGTGCTCCGACGAGGCCGAGGACCAGGCCCGTGCCAACGGCGAAGGCGGCGAGCTCGGCGTGGACGTCGGCGCGCTCGACGGGGGCGGTGCGGGCTCGCGGACCGTCCGCCGAACCGACGGAAATGGCGGTGAGCTGGAGGGCCCCGGCGAGGTTGAGGTCGGGGCCGTAGGCGGGGGCGGCGGTGGCGTTGCGGCGCAGCAGGGCGTCCAGCGCCCCCTCCGTGCCCCGGGTGATCGGGAGCGCGAGGCCGGCCGCCTCGTGCGGGGCGGCGAGGGCGGTGCAGAGGATGCCCACGACAGCGCCGGTGGCCGGGTCGGTGACGGGCCCGCCGATGGCCGCGCCCCCGGAGCGCAGGGCGTCGCGGCCGTCGGTGCCGAGGGCGAGCTCCAGGGCGGCGGGGACCGGGTGTCCGACGCCGTCCGGTGCGGTGTAGGTGGCGGGGGTGGTGCCGAGCACCCGGGCCTCGCGCCGCCCGTGGGCGGCGATGTCCACGTAACCGCCGGGCTCCGCGAGGTCGCGGGCGGCGATGGGCAGGGGTTCGGCGTCGAGGGCCTCGGGGCCGCCGGTGCGCAGGAGGGCGAGACCGAGGGCGGGCAGCGCGGTGATGTCGTCGGGGGCGACGGCGCAGGTGCGCCCGTCGGTGCCGTGGAGGAGGAGGGGGCCCGGGGCGGTCACGGCCTGATGGGCGGTGATGACCGTGCCGCGGTCGTCCGCGACGAATCCCGTCCCTCGCGGCCGGCCGGCCTGATCACAGATTCTTACCAGCTTCGACCGGTCCCCACTGCCCATGGTGCGACGTTAGGCCGTCGGTGATCTCCCGGAGCGCGCGGACGGGGAAAGCGCCCCCCACGCCCCTGGTATTCACTCCGAGCGCCCGTCCGATGGGGTGAATAAGCGTGTCCCCCGGGGAGCAGGGATGGTCCCGGGGAGGGGAACGTGGGGCGGGCACCGGGTGGGGCTTGGGTGCCCGCCCCACGCATGACCCGCCGTAGCGGGGGCGGCTCGGACGCGGGGAGCGCGACCGGCGCACGGTACTGCGGGCGCGCGGTACGGGCTCGGACGCGGGTACCCGGCGTACCGGCTCAGGCGAAGACGGCGAGGCTCTTGGCCTTGCCCTTCTCCTCCTCGACGAGCACGAGGAACGCGCCGTCGGGCCCGAAGACCGCGACCGGCCCCGGCGGATACGCGGGCATGTCCAGCCGTACGCCGTTGAGGAGCAGCTTGGCGCGCTTGTCGTCCACGTCCCAGCGGGGGAACGCGGAGGCGGCCGCCTCGGCGACCGGCATCACGGTCAGCTCCTGCTGGTGCTGATCGAGCGTCCGTGCCCCGTCCAGTCCGTAGGGGCCGACCCGGGTGCGGCGCAGCGCGGTCAGGTGGCCGCCGACGCCGAGCCCGGCGCCGAGGTCGCGGGCGATGGCGCGGATGTACGTCCCCGAGGAGCAGACGACGGAGACGACCAGGTCGAGGACGGGGGTGCCGTCCTCGGCGACGGCCTCACGGACGTCGTAGACGCGGAAGGAGGAGACGGTCACCGGGCGGGCCGGGATCTCGAACTCCTCGCCGCCGCGCACCCGCGCGTAGGACCGCTTGCCGTTGATCTTGATGGCGCTGACCTTGGACGGGACCTGCATGATCCGTCCGGTCAGTGCGGCCACCCCGGCGTCGATGGACTCGCGGGTCACGCCGGAGGCGTCGGTGGACGAGGTGATCTCGCCCTCGGCGTCGTCGGTGACGGTGTCCTGGCCGAGCCGGATCGTGCCGAGGTACTCCTTCTCGGTCAGGGCGAGGTGGCCCAGCAGCTTGGTGGCCCGCTGGACCCCGAGCACGAGGACGCCGGTCGCCATCGGGTCCAGCGTGCCGGCGTGGCCGACCCGCCGGGTCCGGGCGATGCCGCGCATCTTGGCGACGACGTCGTGCGAAGTGAAGCCGGACGGCTTGTCGACGATGACAAGGCCGTCCGGCGTGGTGGTCTGCTCGGTCATGCGGAGGCCGGGCCCTCGTTCTTCTCGGAGGATCCGTCGGTCTCGGTCTCGGTCTCGGTCCCGGTCTCCTCGTCCTCGTCCTCGGGTTTGCGGTACGGGTCGGCGTCGCCGGCGTACTGCGCGCCCGTGGACACCTGGCGCACCTCCGCGTCCTTGGCCCGCGCCTTGTCGAGGAGGTCCTCGATGGTGCGGGCGTTGTCCGGGAGGGCGTCCGGGACGAAGGCCAGGCTCGGCGTGAACCTGACCCCGGTCTGCCGGCCGACCTCGGTACGGAGGACGCCCTTGGCGCTCTCCAGCGCCGCGGCGGAGGCCGCGCGCTCCTCGTCGTCGCCGTAGACCGTGTAGAAGACCGTGGCCTCCCGCAGGTCGCCGGTGACCCGGGCGTCCGTGATCGTCACGAATCCCAGCCGCGGATCCTTGATTCGCCGGTCCAGGGTCTCCGCGACCACGACCTGGATGCGATCGGCCAGCTTGCGGGCCCGCGCGTTGTCGGTCACCGGTCCGTCACTCTTCCTTCTGATTTCGCTCGACTGTCAGTCTTCGTCACTGTGCAGCCGCCGTCTCACCGACAGCAGCTCCACCTCGGGGCGTCCTGCGACCAGCCGTTCGCAGCGGTCCAGTACGTCCGTGAGGTGTCCGGTGTCACCGGAGACCACGGCAAGGCCGATCTCGGCCCTGCGGTGGAGATTCTGTCCGCCGGTCTCGGCCGCGCTCACCGCGTACTTGCGCTGGAGCTCGGCGACGATCGGGCGGACGACGGAACGCTTCTCCTTCAACGACCGTACGTCGCCGAGGAGCAGATCGAAGGACAGGGTCCCCACATACATGTGTGTCCGGATGTCCCGCCGGTTCGGGTTCGTGCCCCGCCAGAGCTTGCCGGGGACATCAGAACCGTACCGGAACGGCCGGAGCCGATCGACGGAAATACGACCCGTCGACCGGCCCCGACCGTGGTGGAGGGGGGCCGGGAGCGAACTCCCGGGCCCCTTCCGAATCCCTGCGGATCCTCGCGGACCCGAGAGTTGATCAGCCTCGCGGCTTCTCGCGCATCTCGTACGTCGCGATGACGTCGTCGATCTTGATGTCGTTGAAGTTTCCGAGGTTGATACCGCCCTCGAAGCCTTCGCGGATCTCGGTGACGTCGTCCTTGAAGCGGCGCAGACCGGAGATGTTGAGGCTCTCCGCGATGACCTTGCCATCGCGCAGCAGGCGCGCCTTGGTGTTGCGCTTGACCTCGCCGGAGCGGACCAGCACACCGGCGATGTTGCCCAGCTTGGACGAGCGGAAGATCTCGCGGATCTCCGCCGTGCCGAGCTCGACCTCTTCGTACTCCGGCTTGAGCATGCCCTTGAGGGCCGCTTCGATCTCTTCGATCGCCTGGTAGATGACCGAGTAGTACCGGACGTCCACGCCCTCGCGCTCGGCCATCTGCTCGGCGCGCCCTGCGGCGCGCACGTTGAAGCCGATCACGATGGCGTCGGAGCCGGTCGCCAGGTTGATGTCCGACTCGGTGACCGCACCCACACCGCGGTGCAGGATCCGGATGTCGACCTCTTCGCCGACGTCGAGCTGGAGCAGCGAGGACTCGAGAGCCTCCACCGAACCGGACGCGTCGCCCTTGATGATGAGGTTGAGCTCCTGGACCAGGCCGGCCTTGAGCGCCTCGTCCAGGTTCTCCAGGGAGAACCGGACACCCTTGCGGGCGAAGTTGGCGTTGCGCTCACGGGCGGCACGCTTCTCGGCGATCTGCCGGGCCGTACGGTCCTCGTCGACGACCAGGAGGTTGTCGCCGGCGCCCGGGACGTTGGTGAGACCGAGCACCAGGACGGGGGTCGAGGGACCCGCTTCCTGGACGTTCTGACCGTTGTCGTCGAGCATCGCCCGGACACGGCCGTACGCGTCGCCGACGACCACCGTGTCACCGATGCGCAGCGTTCCGCGCTGGACCAGGACGGTCGAGACGGCACCGCGACCGCGGTCGAGGTGGGACTCGATCGCAATACCCTGCGCGTCCTGCTCCGGGTTGGCCCGCAGGTCGAGCGAGGCGTCGGCGGTGAGGACGACGGCCTCCAGAAGAGCCTCGATGTTGAGGCCCTGCTTGGCGGAGATGTCGACGAACATCGTGTCGCCGCCGTACTCCTCGGCCACCAGACCGAACTCGGTGAGCTGACCGCGCACCTTGGTCGGGTCGGCACCCTCGACGTCGATCTTGTTGACCGCGACGACGATCGGCACCTCGGCCGCCTTGGCGTGGTTCAGCGCCTCGATCGTCTGGGGCATCACACCGTCGTTCGCCGCCACCACGAGGATCGCGATGTCGGTGGACTTCGCACCACGTGCACGCATGGCGGTGAACGCCTCGTGACCCGGGGTGTCGATGAAGGTGATACGGCGGTCCTCGCCGTTGACCTCGGCGCCGACCTGGTAGGCACCGATGTGCTGCGTGATGCCGCCGGCCTCGCCCGCGACGACGTTCGTCTTGCGGATCGCGTCCAGCAGTCGGGTCTTACCGTGGTCGACGTGACCCATGACGGTCACGACCGGCGGACGCGAGACCAGTGCCTCTTCGCCGCCCTCGTCCTCGCCGAACTCGATGTCGAAGGACTCGAGCAGCTCGCGGTCCTCCTCCTCGGGGCTGACGATCTCGAGGACGAAGTTCATCTCGTCCGCGAGCAACCGCAGCGTCTCGTCGGGGACGGACTGCGTCGCGGTGACCATCTCGCCGAGGTTCATCATCACGCCGACGAGCGACGCCGGGTTCGCGTTGATCTTCTCCGCGAAGTCCGTGAGGGAAGCACCGCGGGACAGCCGCACTGCCTGCCCGTTGCCGCGGGGCAGCATGACGCCGCCCACCGACGGGGCCTGCATGGACTCGTACTCCTGGCGCCTCTGCCGCTTCGACTTGCGACCACGACGCGCGGGACCACCGGGACGGCCGAACGCACCCTGTGTGCCACCACGGGCACCGGGGCCGCCGGGACGGCCACCGAAGCCGGGACGACCGCCGAAGCCGCCGCCGCCACCGGGACGACCGGCACCGCCGCCGCCACCGGGACCGGCCGGACG
>NZ_NTGZ01000379.1 GCF_002551245.1 Streptomyces sp. rh34 | reverse complement strand
GTACGGGCCGCCGCGTGCAGCACCGTCCCGTCCGGGTCGACGAGCCCGGCCCAGCCCCCGGCCCGCCCGGCCAGCCAGCGCAGCAGCTCGGCGGTTCCGCCCGTGCGGGCCAGCCGGTGCATCAGCAGAAGGTCGTCCGCGCGCTCCCGTGCTCGCACCTGTCTCCCCGTTCCCGCCCCGGACGCGGCCGTGGCGCCGGTGGACCGCCCCGCACGACTGACTGTGCGGACCGATACCCCCGGGGCCGCTCCACTGGGCGCATTGAATCTCCCGTCTCCCTACCCTGCGTTCTATGGTCCGAACGTGTTCCAGCCCGTCGGGGGACGGCTGCGGAACAGGGGGACGCGGGGCACGGGGGAACGGGGCGGCAGCGGCTCACGGGGGTGGTCGCTGTCGTCGGTTCCCGCCCCGCGCCGATTGTCAGTGGTGCCTCCTATCGTCGTCGTCATGGAGCCGGCCTCCGGCTCCGGCTTTCGATGTGCCAGGAGAGGCCCCGTGGAGTTCCGTATCGAACGCAGTGCCCTGACCGACGCCGTGTCCTGGGCGGCCCGTGTCCTGCCCGTGCGGTCACCCGTCCCCGTGCTGGGCGGGCTGCTGCTGGACACGGAGGCCAGGGGCGGGGGCGGAGCCGGTGGCGGGCCGCTGCGGATCTCCGGGCTCGACTACGAGGCGTCCGCGCGCATCGACGTGGACGCCGAGGTCGTGCGGCCCGGGAAGGTGCTCGTCATGGGGCGGCGGCTGCTGGACATCTGCAAGGTGCTGCCCGAAGGGCCCGTGGAGTGCGCAGTGGAGGGCTCGCGGTTCACGGTGTCGGGCGACGGGGCCCGCTTCGGCCTCTCCGCGCTGCCGCTGGACGACTACCCGGCGCTGCCCCCGCTCCCGCGGGTGCGGGGCGCGGTGGACGCGGAGCTGTTCGCGGCGGCCGTGGCCGAGGTGGCGGTGGCCGCGGGGCGCGACGACACGCTGCCCGCGCTCACCGGGATCCGGCTGGGGCTCGACGGCGACACGATGACGCTCGCCGCGACCGACCGCTACCGCTTCGCCGTACGGACCCTCCCGTGGAAGGCGACCACGCCCGGCGAGACCGCCGACGTCATCGTCTCCGCCCGCCGCCTCACCGAGATCGCCCGCTCGCTGGGCCGGTCCGGGCTCGTGAGCGTCGCCCTGGACGCCGGTTCGGCGGGCTTCGAGCACGCCGGGATGCGGACCACGGTGCGACTGCTGGACGGCCGGCTGCCGCGCCACGAGAAGCTGTTCGCGATGGCGGACCCGGCGGTCGCGGTGGTGGACCGGGCCCGGCTGGCCGAAGCCGTCAAGCGGGTCTCCGTCGTCGCCGACGGGGACAGCCCGGTGCAGATGGCCTTCTCCCGCGCCGACGCCTCCGTGACTCTCCGCGCGGGTTACGAGGACGACGTGGCGTCCCAGCGGCTGCCGGCCACCCTGGAGGGGGCCGAGGGGCTGACCGTGGCCTTCAACCCCGGCTATCTGGCGGACGCCCTGGCGTCCTTCACGGAGCCGTCCCTGCGGCTCCTGCTGCTGGGGGCGGGACAGCGCGCGCTGATCACGGACGAGGCGGGCACGGACGTCCACCGGCACCTGCTGATGTCGGTGAAACCGCAGTTGGTGTGACGGCGCCACGGCGGCGGACGGGCAGGTGCCGGGCCCGGCCGGGGGCGTGGGCCCGGCCTTGCCGTCGCGCGATGAACCGTGCGCCGACCGGGCCCCGAAACGCCGGAACGGGGGTGCGTCCGGCGGTGAGCCGGACGCACCCCCGTTCCGGGTGGGGTCCTCAGGGGCCCTCAGCAGCCCTCATGGGCCGGTGAGGTGGGTTGCGCGGTCAGCAGCTCAGGTTCGGACCGGTGGTGGTGCCGAGGATCTGGGTGAACTGCGTGAACTTGTTGATGCGGCTCTGGACCTGCGCCGGGTTGCCGCCGTTGCACTCCAGGGCGCCGTTGATCGAGCGGATCGTCTCGCCGAAGCCGGCGTTGTTGACGATGGCGTTGTGCGGCGTCATGGTGCCGGGGCCGTTCTGGGTGTTCCAGTACCAGAGGCCGGTCTTCCACGCCACGGCGGCGTTCTGCTCCACCAGGTACGGGTTGCGCAGCAGGTCGATGCCCAGGGCGTCACCGGCGGCCTTGTAGTTGAAGTTCCAGCTCAGCTGGATCGGGCCGCGGCCGTAGTAGGCGGCCTGGCCGGCCGGGCAGCCGTAGGACTGCGTGGTGTCGCAGTAGTGCGGGTAGTTCGCCTCGTTGACTTCCTTGATGTAGTACAGCCCACCGGTCTCGTGGCTGACGTTGGCGAGGAAGGCCGCGGCCTCGCGCTTCTTCACCTCGTCGCTGCCGGTGTTGGCGAAGGCCGGGTAGGCGCTCAGGGCGTCGGTCAGGCCCTTGTACGTGTAGAAGGAGTTCCGGTTCGGGAACATCTGGTTGAACTGGGCCTCGCTGACGACGAAGCCGTTCTCGCCCGGGTTCTCGCCGCCGGTGCCACAGGCCCCCTTGTCGGCCCAGACGTCCGACGTGCCCGGACGCTCGTTCTGGGTCCACCACTTCGCCGTGTAGTTACGGCTGTTGTAGGAGACCGTGCCACCGTTCGTGTAGACGGAGGAGGAGCTCCAGGCCGTGGCGCAGGTGGCGGCCTGCGCGGTGGCGGCGGGAAGGACGACGAGCGCCGCGACGAGCGCGCCGAGCGCGACCAGCAGACTCATGACACGTCGGATCACGTGATCACACTCCTTAGACGCGGCGCGACGTCCGGCCTGCGCCGCCGTGGGGGTGCCGACACTCAAGCGAGGATGGTATGGACCTGTCAAGGTCTAGACCATCCTCGGAGAAGGTGCCGGCTCCACCGGTCCCGGCCGCCGCCACCCGGGGCGACCGCGTCAAGAGGGCCCTCAACAGCCGCTATTGCGGAGGGAGTCCGTCCGGGCCCTTCGCGACCGGGCGCGGAACCGAAGGTAAAATCTTCCGGCCCGCCCAGCATGCGGACGGTTCCCGACGACAGTCCCGACAGATCGGCGGCGCCGTGGGACTGGCCGTCCTGGTCTCCGTGTCCACCCGGCGCAGCGAGGAGCTGACCGGTTCCGTCGGCCCGTCGCGCCCGGCGACGGAAGGATTCTCCCTGACGCTGACCATCGCCGCCGGGCTGCTCGTTCTCGGCGCCGCGCTCATCGCCGTACTGCTCGCCAAGGACAGCGCCGCACAGCCGGAATCCGCCGCGCGGGAGCCGTCACCGAAACCGGTGCGGCGGTGAACGGGAGAGCGCGGAGACGCGAGCGGCGGCGGTCGACGGATCGTCCCCGTCGTCCGCCGCCGCCGCGGTGTCACCCGCCCGTTCCCTACAGGAACGAGTTGATCTCGATGGTCTCGGTCCGGCCGGGGCCGACGCCGATCGCGGAGATCGGTGCGCCCGACATCTCCTCCAGGGCCTTCACGTAACCCTGCGCGTTCTTCGGCAGGTCGGAGAAGGTCTTGGCCTTCGTGATGTCCTCGGACCAGCCCGGCAGGTTCTCGTAGATCGGCTTCGCGTGGTGGAAGTCGGTCTGGTTGTACGGGAGTTCCTCGACGCGCTTGCCGTCGATCTCGTACGCCACGCAGACCGGGATCTGCTCCCAGCCGGTGAGGACGTCGAGCTTGGTGAGGAAGAAGTCGGTCAGGCCGTTGACCCGGGTCGCGTACCGCGCGATCGGGGCGTCGAACCAGCCGCAGCGGCGGTCACGGCCGGTGGTGACACCGCGCTCGCCGCCGATGCGCCGCAGCGCCTCGCCGTCCTCGTCGTGCAGCTCCGTCGGGAACGGGCCGGCACCGACCCGCGTCGTGTAGGCCTTGAGGATGCCGATGACGCGGCTGATCTTCGTCGGGCCCACGCCGGCGCCGGTGCAGGCGCCGCCCGCGGTCGGGTTCGACGAGGTGACGAAGGGGTACGTGCCGTGGTCGACGTCGAGCAGCGTGCCCTGGCCGCCCTCGAAGAGGACGACCTTGCCCTCGTCGATGGCATCGTTCAGGATCAGGGTCGTGTCGGCGACGAACGGCTTGATCTGCTCCGCGTACTGGAGCATGTCCTCGACGACCTTGCCGGCCTCGATGGCCCGGCGATTGAAGACCTTGGCCAGGAGCTGGTTCTTCTGCTCCAGGGCCGCCTCCACCTTCTGCTCCAGGATCGACTCGTCGTAGAGGTCCTGAACGCGGATCCCCACCCGGTTGATCTTGTCGGCGTACGTCGGACCGATGCCCCGGCCCGTCGTGCCGATCTTGCGCTTCCCCAGGAAGCGCTCGGTCACCTTGTCGAGCGTGACGTTGTACGGAGTGATCAAATGAGCGTTGCCGCTGATCAGAAGCTTGGACGTGTCGACGCCTCGCTCGTTCAGACCGCTCAGCTCGGAGAGCAGGACCGCCGGGTCGACCACGACACCGTTCCCGATGACCGGGGTACAACCCGGCGACAGGATTCCGGAGGGGAGGAGATGCAGTGCGTACTTCTGGTCGCCCACGACGACCGTGTGACCGGCGTTGTTACCGCCTTGGTATCGCACGACATAGTCCACGGATCCACCGAGGAGGTCGGTGGCCTTCCCCTTGCCCTCGTCACCCCACTGAGCACCGAGCAGCACAAGTGCGGGCACAGGCGTACACCCCTTCCGGGCGGGGCATGTCCAAGGCCAGGGGGCGTACGTAAAGGTCGTACCTGCCGTACGACGATGTACGGCAAAGCCTGAGCCGTCGAACCGGGTGCCCCGGAATAGACGAAGCCCCTGGCGCAATAGCGCAAGGGGCTCTTGCACCAAGATGCTACCCGAGGAAGGACCGAGGTGTCGGCTGCAGAGCCCCCCGGCGACGGCGACGACCAGCTCCTGGTGGTCATCGACCCGGTCGCCCGCCGGACCGACGGCGAGTCCGTCCGTATCGCCAAGGACGTGCTGAGCGCCGGCTCGCACGCCAAGATCTGCCTTCCGGACACCCCCGAGGAGTTCGCGCGGGCCCTGTCCCGGCGGGGTTCTCGCCGCCCCGTGGTGGTCGGCGACGATCACGCGCTGCTGCGCGCGGTGGCGCAGCTCCACCGCGAACGGGAGCTGGCCACCGGCGTCCTCTCCCTGATCCCCGTCGGCGCGGCGCACGCCCTGGAGGTGGCCCACGCGCTCGGCGTCCCCCGGGGCGCGGTGGCGGCGGCGCGGACCGCGCTGGACGGTGCGGTGC
>NZ_NTGZ01000038.1 GCF_002551245.1 Streptomyces sp. rh34 | reverse complement strand
CTCCTGAACCGTGCGGTCCGCCGTGGTCGCCGCCGCTGGGCGGGCCGGGTGGCGGGCCCGACACGGTGGGAGGGGGCGGTGTGGGACCGGTATCCGCGGGGCCAGAGAGCGGGCCGGACGGTGGTCCTGTGGGGCGGCCGGATGGCGGCGGTTGGACACTCACGGGCTCTGCTCCCCGACGTCGGTACCCGCCCCGGACGTCCCTGCCCGGTCTCGTTTCCGTACCGGACATATCAGTCGACAATCCAGGGCATTTCGCCTCATTGTCTGTCCTGCCCCGGTGCTCCCCGCAAGCGGAGGGAGGAACCGGTTCTCCGGGGAGCGGAGCGTTCGGTCCCTGCTTAGCGTGGGGGCGTGAACGTCCGGGCGAGTAACGACGAGAACAGCGCACGCTCCCCCCACGGCTGGCGTGAGGCGCTGCTGGCGGTTCTCACCGGCGTGCTGGCCATGGTGGTGGCGGCGGCCCTGGGCCTGTGGGCCGCCGGCGCCGCCGGGCTGCCCGGCGGCGCCTTCCCGGCCGTCGTCGCCGCAGTGGTGGTGATGGCGGCGGGCGGCTCCGTCGGGCTCTCCGGGGACGCCGGTTCCCTCGTGGGGACGCAGGCCGACCTCTCGGTCCTGCCGCTCTCGGTGACCCTGGTGGGCGCACTCCTGGTCGCCCGGGGATTCCTCCGCCCGCTCCACCACCGGGCCGTCGCCGGAGGCCGCGAACTGGCCGGCTGGGCGGGCCGCGTCGCCGCCCTGTGGATCATCGCGCTGATCGTGCTCTCGCTGATCGCCCGGCACACCTTCACCCTCTCGGTCGACGACCTCACCGACAGCGGGGCCGGGGATCTCCTCGGCAACGCTCCGAAGGTCGGATTCCGGGCGGAGATCCCGCTCACCCTGGTCCTCGGGCTGCTGTGGCTGGCCGGTGTCCTCGTGCTGGCCCTGCTCGTCTCGCGCGGGGCCCCGCTCCCGGCCCGGCTGCTGCGCTTCCAGGAAGCGGTGCGCCCGGCGGCGTACGCCATGGTGGCGCTGCTCCTCGCGTGTGTCGCGCTCGGCGTCGTCGCCGGAATCGTCGTGATGATCACGCGGGGGCACCCCGCCGAGACCGCCGCGGTGCTCCTCCTCGGACTGCCCAACCTGGTCTGGCTCGCGCTCACCCTCGGCCTCGGCGCGTCCTGGGAGGGCAAGGTGGACGGCCCCTTCGGGCTGCCCATGCCCCAGGTGCTCGACTCCGTCCTGCGCACCCCCGACCTCTCCACCCTGAACCTGGGCACCCTCGCCGAACAGGACGGGCGCGTCCGCTGGCTCGTGGTCGCCGTCGCCGTACTGGTGCTCGCCGCGGCCTTCCTCATGGCGGCGCGTTCGCCCGCCCGGACGCGGCTGTGGCAGCACGCGGTGCACATGGCGGTGGCGCTCGCCCTGACCGTGCTGTTCATCTGCCTCACCGCCCGGATCTCCGCCCACTACGGACTGTCCCTCCTGGGCCTCGGGGACCTGGGCGGCGGACTCGGCGGGGAGGTGTCGCTGCGCCCGAAGCTGTGGACCGCGCTCGGGCTCGCGGTGCTGTGGGGCCTGGTCACCGGCTTCCTCGGGGGCCTCGCGGCCTCCCGGGTGCACCGGCGCGGCGAGGCCCCTGACGCGGGGCCGGGCTCCTGAACGAACGCCGCTGGACCTGCGGCGTTCCCAGTGAACGCAGCTGAACCAACGCTCCTGACCGGCCGTCGCTCCCGCGCTCAGCCGGTGTCCGGGAACACCGGGGCGGCCCAGCGCGGCGGCGCGGGCGGCGGTTGGGGGGCGGCCGACCAGGAACCGGCCGGCGCGTCCACCCGGGTCGGCGCGTGCTCGCCGGGCCGGAGGCCCGCCGCCGCGGCCCGCAGTGCGGCCACGAACCGCAGGCAGGTCTCGTAACGGTCCTCCGGGGACTTGGCGAGCGCCTTCGCCAGTACGCCGTCGACGGCGTCGGGAAGTCCGGGTCGCAGCGCGCTGGGCGGGGCGGGCGGGTCGTACTGGTGGGCCCACAGCAGCGCCATGTCGTCGTCCCGCTGGAAGGGCGGCGCACCGGTCAGGGTCTCCTGGACGACGCAGGCGAGGCTGTACACGTCGCACCGCCCGTCCACGGGCCGCCCGGAGATCTGCTCCGGTGCCACGTAGTCGAGGGTGCCGACGAACTGGCCGACCGTGGTGAACCCGGTCAGCGACAGCGACTTCTTCGTCAGCCCGAAGTCCGTGAGGTAAACGTGCTCGGGATGGTCGCTGTCGGTGCCCGCCGCCACCAGGATGTTGCCGGGCTTCACGTCCCGGTGCACCAGGTCGTGGTCGTGGGCCGCGTCGAGCGCGGAGGCGACCTGTGCGGCGATCCGGACCGCGGCCGTCAGGTCCAGTGGTCCTCGCCGGTCGATCAGGACACGCAGATCGGCGCCCGCGACGAAGCGCATGGCGATGTAGAGCAGCCCCTCCGTCTCACCCGCCTCGAACACCGGCACGATGTGGGGGTGGTCGATCGCGGCCGCCACGCGTGACTCGTGCGTGAACCGCTGCCGGAAGGTGTCGTTGCGGGCCAGCTCGGGGGCGAGCAGTTTCAGCGCGACGATCCGGTCCAGTCGCAGGTCCTTGGCGCGGTAGACGACCGCCATGCCACCGCGGCCGATCTCGGCCTCCACCAGGTAGCTCGCGATCCGCTTGCCGACGAGATCGTCCTCGCGCCCGGTGGGCAGCCCGGCGTCGTGCGACGGAGGCGGCGGCGCCATCGGCCCTCACCGCCCCGCATCCCCCGACGCCCCGCCGCCGGGCGGTTCGTCGGGCCCGGTGACGGTGATCGCCCGGGTGGGCTCTGGTTCGTCCGGGCCGACCACTCGGGTGGGCCCGGGCCCGTCCGGGCGGACCACGCGGGTCGGTTCGGCTTCGTCGGGCGTGACCACGCGGGTCGGCTCGGGGCCGTCCGGCGCGACCACACGGGTGGGCTCCGGTTCCTCACCGGCCACGATCCGCGTGGGAGCCGGGGCCGGGGCCGGAGTTGGAGCCTCCGCCTCCCCTGACGCCGGGTCCGCCGCTCCCGGCCCGGCCTGAGCCGCGTACGTACTCAGCCGCGTCCCGTCGCAGAAGACCCACCGCTCGTGCTCGGCGTCGTACAGCCACACCGACTCCCCGTCCACCACCATCCCCACCCGCAGCCCCCGCGTCCGCCGCCGGAAGCCCTCCCCGTCGCTGCGGCCCTCGGCCAGGTCCTGGGCCGCGCGGCGGTACTGGGTCAGCGACTCCTCCGCCCTCGCCAGCAGCGGTCGCGGATCCGCGGTGCGCGCGAGCGGCTGCCCGGCGGCCGGCGGGGTCTGCGGTACGGAGACGAGGAGCCGCCCGTCGACCCAGGCCGACCAGCCGTTGGAGCAGGCGACGTACGCCCAGTCCCCGCGCCGGTCCCGCAACTGCACCGGCAGGAGGGCGTCCAGCGGGTCCGTGGGCCGGGCGACGTCAGGAGACTCCCAGGCCGGGAGCCCGTCCGGCGGGACGACGTGCGTGGGGCGGAATGCCGGGGTCGCCATGGAACCGCCTCACTTCCGCATGACCGCGGGCTCGTGCCGCCTCAGCAGTTTCGCGACCACGTATCCGAAGACGAGCGAGAGAACGACCATCATGCCCATGTTGAGCAGCCAGACCCCCGCCGAGTGTCCGAAGAGCGGATCGGAGGTCAGCTCGCCCGGCACGATCCGCGCCAGATCGATCGTTCCGGCCATCGCCCCGAGCGCCCACCGCGACGGCACCAGCCACGACAGCTGCTCCACTCCGGGCACCCCGTGCAACTTGAGCAGGGCGCCGCAGAAGACCACCTGGACGATGGCGAGGAGGACCAGCAACGGCATCGTCACCTCCTCCTTGCGCACCAGCGCGGAGACCAGGAGGCCGAGCATCATCGCGGTGAAGGACAACAGCGCCACGGCCAGCGTGATCTCCACCAGTGGTGGCAGGAACACCCCTTCGCCGCCCGGCGCGTTGAGATCGACGCCCACCAGTCCCACCAGGGTCAGCACCACGGCCTGGAGGACGGTGATGGTCCCGAGCACCACGATCTTCGACATCAGATACGCGGATCTGGACAGCCCGACGGCCCTCTCCCGCTGGTAGATCACCCGCTCCTTGACCAACTCCCGTACCGCGTTGGCCGCTCCGGTCAGCACGCCGCCCACGCACAGGATCAGCAGGGCGTTCATCGCCGTCTCCTGGGTGAGCCGGCTGCCGGCCAGCGCGCGGGCCATGGCTCCCATGACGAAGGGCAGCGCGATCATGATGACCAGGAACGTCCGGTCCGCGCCCAGCGCGGAGGCGTACCGGCGCACCAGCGTGTGCAGTTGCGCACCCCAGTTACGGGTCTTCGGCGGCGGCGCGACCAGCGCTCCGGGCGCGGCGGGCGGCAGCTGCGGCTGCGCCGTGGCATTGACGATGTACTGCCGGTGGAAGGGCGAGGCGGCGTACGTGGCCGCCCAGTCGCGGTCGCGGTCGTTCTCGAACGCCTCGAACGCCTCCGGCCACTCCTCGAAACCGAAGAAGGCGAGGGCGTCCTCCGGGGGACCGTAGTAGGCGATGCGCCCACCGGGCGCGAGGACGAGCAACCGGTCGCAGACCTCCAGACTCAGCACGCTGTGCGTGACGACGATGACGGTACGGCCGTCGTCGGCCAACCCACGCAGCATGTGCATGACCGAGCGGTCCATACCGGGGTCGAGCCCCGAGGTCGGCTCGTCCAGGAAGAGCAGCGAAGGCTTCGTCAGCAGCTCCAGGGCCACGCTCACCCGCTTGCGCTGGCCGCCCGAGAGCGAGTGGATCGGCTGGTCGGCGCGCTGTTCGAGGCCGAGTTCCCGGATCACCTCGGCGACCCGCGCCTGCCGCTCGGCCTTCGCGGTGTCCTGCGGGAAGCGCAGCTCGGCGGCGTAACCGAGGGCCTTACGCACGGTCAGCTGCGCATGCAGGATGTCGTCCTGCGGGACGAGGCCGATGCGCTGGCGCAGCTCGGCGAAGTCCCGGTAGAGGTCACGGCCGTCGTAGAGCACCGTGCCTCTGTCGGCCGGGCGCTGGCCGGTGAGCGCGTTGAGCAGGGTGGACTTTCCCGCGCCGCTGGGACCCACCACGCCGAGCAGGCACTTCTCGCCGACGGGGAAGGAAACCCGGTCCAGCAGGGTCTTGCCGCCCCGGCCCGCCCGGCCGACTGTCACCTCCAGATCCTGGACGTCGAGCGAGACCTCACCGGTGTCCACGAACTCCTGGAGGGCGTCGCCGACCAGGCAGAACGCCGAGTGGCCGATGCCGACGATGTCACCGGGGCCGACGGGTCCGCGGGTGACCGGCTGACCGTTGAGGAAGGTCCCGTTGTGGCTGCCGAGGTCGACGATCTCGTAGGTGCCGTCGGCCAGGGCCCGCAGTTCGGCGTGGTGGCGGGAGACCACCAGGTCGTCGATGACGAGGTCGTTGTCGGCGCCGCGGCCTATCCGTACGGTCTTCGCGGGCAGCGGCCGCACCGTTGTCGGCTGCCGGAACGTGCCGGTCGCCGCGGGCATCGACACGGCCGACGGTCGGTCGGTGGGGGAGGGGAGGGAGGGAGCGGCGGCGGGCGCGGGAGGTTCACGGCCCAGGAGGACGGCGCGCGGTCCGTCGCTCGGACTGCCGAAGCGGATCTCGCTGCCCGCACCGACGTCCGTGGCACGGATGCGCCGGCCGCCGGTGTACGTGCCGTTGGTGCTGTCCTCGTCCTCGATCGTCCAGTGACCGGCCTCGGGGTGCAGGATCGCGTGGTGCCAGGAGACCCGGATGTCGTCGATGACCACATCGCTCTCGGGGTCGCGCCCGACATGGTAGTCCCGGCTCGGACTCATCACCGTGGAGCCCAGATCGGTCTCCAGAACGAGTTCGGGCGCAGTCGGCGTCGCGGGCCGCTCTCCCATGCCTGAATTCTACCGATACGTGACGATCGGCGCCCGCCGTCCAGCGTTGCCCCCGGCGCCCCGGGGGCAACGCTGGACGGCGGGCGCCGGGGCGGGCGGGGTACCGGAGGCCGCAGGGCTCAGCGCGGCACGGTGGCGAGGATGACCTTCCCGCCGCCCGCCGTCTCGCGGACCCGTACCTCCTGGGCCAGCCGCTGGACCATCGGCCAGCCGAATCCGCCGGTCAGGCCGGTCAGATCGGGCGTCCGGTCCTGCGGGTGCGCCGGGCTCGGGTCGGTGACCCGGACGTGGACGCCCTTGCGGTCCGCGGTCAGCCACAGCGCGGTGACGGCCCCCGCGTGCAGGAAGGCGTTGGTGACCAGTTCACTCACGAGGATCAGGAGGTTCTGCACCGTGTGCGAGGTCGGTGCGGGGTGCAGCCGTGCCACGAAGGTACTGACCGCGTCCCGCGCGTCGGCGGCCTTCTCCGGCCGGCAGACGAAGTCGGTACGGGTCTCACCGTCCGGTGAAAACGTCATCAGAATGCGGTCGTTCATGGTTTCCACCCCGTCGCGTGAGCGTTCTGGCTGGAGTTCGGGTACCCCCGAAACGGCATTTCATGGAAGTCGGCTGCCAGGGAAACGTCACCGCTCACGTACCGCCCCTGATGCCCGTGGCATTCCGTCGTCATCATGCGGGGCGGGGCTCCTTGCTCTTCCGGGCGAACGAGATCAGCAGCCAGGCGAAGACGAGAGGGACCGCGCCGAAGAACACGTACAGGCCGACCGGCAGGATCCGGTCGCGACACCGGGAGGGCTCTTCTCGGCGTAGTGCCGGGGACAGGGTCGGCCGGGCTCGTCGGCCCGGTGCGCAACCCGAAGGGTGTCGCCCCCGCGCAGCGTGCCCCCTTTCGGTGCGCCGCGCAGCCGGGATGTGTAGCGGAGGCCCTCGACTTCCCAGGTCACCCAGGGAGCGGACTGGCCGATCGGTCCTCCACCGGACCGGACCCGCACGAAATCGGTCACCACCGCATCGGCCTCGCGGTCCGGCGCGGTCTCGTTTCCGATCTCGGCCGCTGTCCGCCCGTTGGCCACCCTTGTCGGCCCGTTGGCCACCTTTGTCCGCACGTCGGCCACCCCGGCCGGCCGGAGGCGGTCGCCCAGGGGCACGGGCCAGATTTTCTATCGTTGAAAATTCTGCGTGCACGACCGTTGTGCAGTGTTTGGTGTTGTGGCTCAATGTTCGACTATGTGTAGTGCCTCGTTGGTTCGAGGCACCCCCGGCTCTTCGACGAGGATGACGCCTTGAGACGACAACACCCGCGCCCCCGTGCCCTGTTCAGGGCCCTGACCTGCGCTGCGGCGCTGCTCATACCGGTCGGTGCCACCCTGGTCCCGACGGCGGCCGCCGCACCCGCCGCGCCGGCCGAAGCCGCCGCGAAGGCCTTCACGGCCGACGACCCGGTCACCGATGTCCATGGGCTGAAGGGCGAGTACTTCAGCATGTCCGCCCCGGGCGCCCGTGACTTCGCCGAACTCGGCGCCACCTCCCTCGACCCCGAGATCGACTTTCCCGGTCTCACCGGGACGTTCGAGTCGGCCACCGGCAAGACCGAGCACACGACGGCCCGTTGGACGGGACAGCTGGAAGCCCCCGAGACCGGGGAGTACACCTTCTCCGCCATCGGCGACAACGGCTTCCGGCTCTTCCTGGACGACAACGTTGTCATCGATCACTGGGAGCCGGACTGGGACAAGGAGCAGCACAGCGCTCCGATCGCCCTGAAGGCCGGTGAGAAGCACGACTTCAAGCTGGAGATGTTCCAGGACGTCGGCGGCGCCAGCATGTTCCTGCGCTGGGGGAGCGACACCCTGGAGAAGCAGATCGTGCCCGAGTCGGCGTTCACCCCGCCCGCCGACTTCGAGGTCTACCCCGTCGCCCTGAGCGTCGCGGAGAACGGCAAGCGCCTCCAGGCCACCTTCAAGGACCCCGTCTCGGACTACCGGAAGGTGAAGGAGCACCTCAAGATCGAGGTCGACACCTCCCCGATGCCGGTGAAGTCGGTGAACCGGGCCTCGGACGACCCGAGGGCGCTGGTCATCGATCTCGCCGCGCCGGTCCAGAAGGACCAGCGCGTCAAGGTCGTCTACGACGGCCGGGGCGGTCTGAAGTCGGGCTCCGAAACCGTCCCGGAGATCGGCCGCACCGCCAAGAACCTCTCCACGCACCGCCTCACCACCACCTGGGGCGACAAGCTGGACACGAACCACCCGCTGCCCGAGTACCCACGGCCGCAACAGGTCCGCGACCAGTGGAAGAACCTCAACGGCCCCTGGGAGTTCGCCGGGGCCGCCGAGGGCGAGCAGCCGGTCTTCGGCAAGAAGCTCGACGAGAAGATCATCGTGCCGTTCCCGGTCGAATCGCAGCTCTCCGGCCTGGAGCGCGACGAGGACCACATGTTCTACCGCAAACTCGTCACCGTGCCGAAGAACTGGTCGGTCGGCAAGGGCGGCAAGGGAGGCAAGGGCGCGTCCGGCAAGGACAAGCGGCTGAAGCTCAACTTCGACGCCGTGGACTATCAGTCCACCGTCTGGGTCAACGGCACCAAGGTCGCCGAACACACCGGCGGCTACACCGGGTTCACCGCCGACATCACCGACGCGCTGCGGGGCGGCGGCCCCCAGGAGATCGTCGTCGCGGTCACCGACAGGACCGGCCCGAACCAGCCCAAGGGCAAGCAGTCCACCAACCCCGGCGGCATCGTCTACACCCCGACCTCCGGCATCTGGCAGACCGTGTGGATGGAGCCGGTCGCCCCCGCCGCCATCGACTCCCTGACCACCACACCGGACATCGACACCGGCCGCCTCGCGGTCACCGTCAACTCCGCCGAGGCCTCCGCCGACGCCCGGATCACCGCCGTCGCCCGCGACCACAAGGGCAAGGTCGTCGGCACGGTCACCGGACCGGCCAACCGCGAGCTCAGCCTGCGGGTCAGGAACCAGCACCTCTGGTCGCCGGACGACCCCTACCTGTACGACCTCGATGTCTCCCTCGCCGACGGCCGCTCCCGGGACAGCGTCGAGAGCTACTTCGGGATGCGCCAGCTGAAGATCGACAAGGTGGGCGGCTACCAGAAACTCGTCCTCAACGGGAAGCCCTTCTTCTCCCTCGCCATGCTCGACCAGGGCTTCTGGCCCGACGGGCTGTACACCCAGCCCAGCGACGCCGCCCTCACCTTCGACCTGAAGGCCCAGAAGGACCTCGGCTTCAACGCCGTACGCAAGCACATCAAGGTGGAGTCGCCGCGCTGGTATTACCACGCCGACCGGCTCGGGCTGCTCGTGTGGCAGGACTTCGTCAACGCCGACATCGACAACGACGCGGGCAAGAACGCCTTCCTCACGCAGGGGAAGGAGATGATGAAGCAGTTCCACAACTACCCCTCGATCAGCGGCTGGATCGTCTTCAACGAGGGCTGGGGCGAGTGGGACCGCACCGAGACCGGCAAGATCGCCGAGGACGTCAAGGCACTCGACCCGTCCCGCGTGGTCAACGCGCACAGCGGCGTCAACTGCTGCGCCTCCAAGGGTGATTCCGGCAAGGGCGAGATCATCGACCATCACGACTACGTGAACAACGACCCGGCCTTCCCGGACGACCGTCGCGCCGCGATGGACGGCGAGCACGGCGGCTTCACGCTCCGGACTCCGGGGCACATGTGGCCCGGTGCGCCCGCCAACATCTACAGCGGGGTCGCGGACAAGGACGCCCTGACCGCCAAGTACGTCGACAACACCCGTACGTACTACCTCGCCGCCGCCGGCGCCGAGCTGTCCGGCTCCGTCTACACCCAGGTCAGCGATCTGGAGAACGAGCTGAACGGGCTGTGGACGTACGACCGGCGCCAGATCAAGGTCGACCCGAAGAAGGTCCGGGAGATCAACCGGCAGGTGATCGCCGCCGGGGCGAACGCCGGTGAGCGCGATGAGCTGAAGGGCGGTGGCTCCTGGTCGCTCGACGAGAACAGGGGCGCCACCGCCCGCGACAGCGGCCCCAACAAGGCCCATCTCGCCCTGGAGGGCGGCACGTCCTGGACCCCGGGAGTCGCGGGCTCGGCCCTGAAGTTCGACGGCGAGGGCCAGTACGGGCAGAGCGCCGGACCGGTCGTGGACACCACGAAGGACTACACGGTCTCCGCGTGGGCCTCGCTGGACGCCGTGCCGGGCAACTACGCCACCGTCGTGAGCCAGGACGGCCGGCGGACCGAGAACCCCTTCTATCTCCAGTACGGGCAGGGCGCGTTCGCCTTCTCCACCCCGGGCGGCAAACGCGCCCGCCTGGAGATCACCCCGGAGACCGGTCAGTGGTACCACCTGGTCGGGGTCCGCAAGGGCGACACGATCACGCTGTACGTCGACGGGAAGCCCGCCGCCACCACCGAGGCCGGGCCGGCCGATGTGAGCACCGGCCCGCTCTCCGTCGGGCGGGCCCAGTACGACGGCGCCCGGGGCGACTTCTGGAACGGTTCCGTCGATGAGGTCGGGGTGTACGACAAGGCCCTGACCGCCGAGGAGGTGTCCGCGCTCCACGGCCGTCAGCAGCCGTAACGGGGACAAGGACCGAGGTCCGCTTCCCCCGCGCCGGACCCCCCGGCGCACGGGAAGCGGGCCTCATCCTGTCCTCCGCTTCTCCAACTCGCGGACCACCCCGGCTGGTTGCGTCACCCCCAGGGTGGAGGCGAGGTGCAGCCCGGTGGGGGATCCGTACACACGGCCGCTTCCTGGATGATCTTTCCTGTCCGAACATCTGACCGGAAGGATCGACATCGTGCGCAGCAGACGACGTCTCGTGCCCCTCTTAGCGGTGAGCATCACGGCAACGCTCTCCCCCGCGCTGGTCACCTCCACGGCCACCGCCGCTCCGGCCGCCTCTCCGTCGGCGTCCTCCCCGTCGAGCGCGTCCCCGTACGCCGGCAAGGGCGCGCTGGACCGCTACGCGAAGCAGAAGCCGCGCTGGAAGCGGTGCGAGGCCGCCGCTCCCGCGGAGTTCCAGTGCGCCACGATCAAGGTCCCGCTGGACTACCGGGCCCCCGGGGGCGAGCGGATCGACCTGGCCATATCCCGGATCAAGACCACCGCACCCGGCAAGCGGCACGGTGTCCTGCTCTCCAACCCCGGCGGCCCGGGCGGCGAAGGTCTGTACATGCCGCTGTCGATGGCCGAGTCGATGCCCGCGTCCGCGCGGCGGAAGTACGACCTCGTCGGATTCGACCCGCGCGGTGTGGGACGGAGCAGCCCGGTCTCCTGCGGCCTGGAGCCGGAGGAGGAGGACTGGCTGCGGCCGTACAAGGAGGAGACGTTCGACGACGACGTCGCCTGGGCGCGGACGTTCGCGGACAAGTGCGAGGAGAAGGCGGGCGACGTGCTCCCGCACATCACCACGCGCAACACCGCACGCGACATGGACCTGCTCCGGGCGGTCCTCGGCGAGAAGAAGATCAGCTACGTGGGTTACTCGTACGGCACCTACCTCGGGGCCGTCTACACCCAGCTCTTCCCCCGGCGCGCCGACCGGTTCGTGCTGGACAGCGCGGTCGACCCGGAGCGCGCCTGGCGGGGGATGATCCAGTGGTGGGCGGAGGGCGCCGAGCCCGCGTTCGACCGGTGGACCGAGTGGGCCGCCGCGCGTTCGCAGCGGTACGGCCTCGGTGACACGCCGAAGAAGGTCGAGGGGACCTTCTGGGACCTGGTCGCGCGGGCCGGCGAGGAGCCCATCGAGCTGGACGGGCAGCTGGTCACCGGCGACGACATCCGCAGCGGTATGCGGGGGGCGGTCTTCAGCCCGCAGTCCGCCACCGAGGCGTTCGTGGAGTTGAGGAAGGCGGCCGACGGCAAGCCCGTCGCGACGGAGAAGCTCAAGGCGTTCACCGGATCCGAGGAGCGCGGAACGGCGGGCGCGGCGGTCGGGACGCCGGCCGACAACGTGTCCGCGAGCTTCTGGGCCGTGGTGTGCGGTGACAACTCGGCCGCCTGGTCCCGCGACCCCGAGAGTTACCGGCGGGACGCCATCGCGGACAAGGGCCGCTACCCGATCTTCGGGGACTTCGCGTCCAGCATCAAGCCCTGCGCCTTCTGGGACCGTTCCGTGGAGCGGGCGACCGAGGTCAACAACAAGGTCACATCCCTGGTCGTCCAGAACGAGTGGGACTCGCAGACGCCCCTCCCCAGTGGGCAGGCCCTGCACCGGCAGTTGAAGGGGTCGACGATGGTCACCGTCCTCGGCGGCGAGGGACACGGCGTCTACCCCAGCGGCAACGCGTGCACGGACGGCGCGGTCAACCGCTATCTGCTGACCGGCAAGCTCCCGGCGAAGGACGTGACCTGCAAGGCGACCGCAGGCTCGAACGGGCAGGCACGGCAGAACCAGAAGGAGGACGTGCTCCCCGGGTCTCCGCTCCCGGACCGCGCCCCTGACCGCTTCTGACCCCGCCGCACATCTCGTTCCGCACACAGCCGGCCCGGCCGGTCGTTCACCCGCTCATCGTCATCGGCCCCCGGGGATCACGGGGCCCAGGGCGCGTCCACCGCCCAGGTGGTGTCCTCGGCGAAGGAGACCGGACTGTCGAAGGCCCGCCCACCGCCGGGGGTGGCGAGCCACACCTCGGAGTCGATGTGGCGCAGATAGCTGCCTGGCAGATTGGCGCTGGTGAACCGCACTCCACCGCTGCCCGCGACCGCACACCAGGTGGCATCCGCCTTGAACAGCGCGGAGTTGTCGTTCGTGTCGCGGCGCACCCGGAACTCCCGGTGGCGGAGGAACTCGCCGGGATAGTTCCGGGACTCGAAGGAGTAGCAGTTGCCGTTGGCGAGACCGGGGACGATCTTCCAGGTGGCGTCCGCCTTGAGCACGGCCGGACTCCCGCTGTTCACCACCTCGGTGAAGGCCAGCCCGTCGTAGTGCCGCAGGTGCTTCGTCGTGTGCCCGGGGGTGGTGACCCGCAGCGACCTGTTCTGCCCGGTGGGGAGGTCCACGGGGGGAGCGGGGCTCCGGGACGCCTGGATCAGGGCCTGGTTGGCGGCCTTGACCCGGGCGGTGTCGACCTTGACCACCTGGCGGTCGTAGGTCAGCAGTCCGTTCGCCTCGTTCTCGACGTCCGTGATCTCCGTGTAGACCGACGCGGAGAGCCCGGCGGGCAGTTGGCCGACGCGGATGGCGTCGAGGAGCCCGACGAAGCGGTTGTTGAGAGCCGCGATGCTCGGCTGGTCCTCGTAGCTGAAGCCGCCGCCCGGATACCACTCGTGACCGGGCACCTTGTAGCCGAGCCCGCCGAACTCGCCCAGCACGGCGGCCCGGGTGGCGCTCGGCGCGGTGTTGCCGGGGCCGACGTAGATGTGGTTGTCGACCACGTCGCCGTTACCGCCGTCGACCGAGCCGCAGCAGTTGACCCCGCTCATGTTGTTGACCAGGCGCGAGGGGTCCTGGGCCTTGACCTCGTCGGCGATCCGGGCCTGGTCGTACTGCCCCCAGCCCTCGTTCTGGTTGACCCACATCACCACCGACGGTGAGCTGCGGTGCTGGTCGATGATGCTGCGGTACTCGGCCTCCCACTGGGTGCGCGCGGGCCCGTCCGGCACCTTGCCGGTGTCCATCGACGGCATGTCCTGCCACACCAGCAGACCCAGCTTGTCCGCCCAGTAGAACCACCGCTGCGGCTCCACCTTGATGTGCTTGCGGACCATGTTGAAGCCGAGGTCCTTGTGCGCCTGGAGGTCGTACTTCAGCGCCTCGTCGCTCGGCGCGGTGTAGATGCCGTCCGGCCAGTACCCCTGGTCCAGGGTGCCGGTCTGGAACACGAACTTCCCGTTGAGCACCGGCCGCAGGATGTCGTCGACCTTCGCGATCCCCACCGACCGCATGCCGGTGTAGCTGCCCACGGTGTCGGTGACGGCCGCCCCGTCGAGCAGGTCCGCCCTCACGTCGTACAGGAAGGGATCCTCGGGGGTCCACAGCCGGGGGTCCGGAACGGGTACGGAGATCTCCCCGCCCACCGCGCCGGTCGCCGTGCCCACGACCGAACCGCCGGTGGAGACGGTGATCCGGGCGCTCCGGCCCGCCGCGCCCACCGTCCGCACCTTCACCCGCAGGGTGCTGTCGCCCAGGCTCGGCGTCATGTCGAGCCGTGTGATGTGCGCGGACGCCACGGGCTCCAGCCAGACCGTCTGCCAGATGCCGGAGGCCGCGGTGTAGAAGATCCCGCCCCCCGGGTGCGGCTTCACGTCGTTGATCCGCTGCTTGCCGACCGCCTGGCCGCCGGTCTGGCTCGGGTCGTACACGGAGACCACGACGGTGTTCGTACCCCCGTCGAGCCGCGGGGTGATGTCGTACGCGAACGAGTCGAAGCCGCCCTTGTGCGCGCCGACCTCGGTGCCGTTGACCCAGACCGTGGTCTGCCAGTCGGAGGCTCCGAAGTGCAGCTTGACCCTGCGGCCGTCCCAGTTCGCGGGGACGGAGAAGGTCCGCTTGTACCAGAGCTTGTCGTTCTCGGTGATGCGCCGCTGGATGCCGGAGAGCGCGGACTCGGCGACGAACGGGACCCGGATCTGCTCGGGGAACGTGGCCGGCTGCCCGGCGTCACGGCCGGTGACGGCGAAGTCCCAGATGCCGTTGAGGTTCGTCCAGTCCGGTCGGGTCAGCTGCGGACGCGGATACTCCGGCAGCGGCTTGTCGACGGGGACCTGGTTCGTCCACGGCGTCGTCATGGGCGCCGGCTTCGGTTCCCAGGCTGCGGGCGCGGCGGCGGCAGGGGAGGTGCCGGTCCCCACAAGGGCGGTGGCCACCAGGGCGAGGAGGCCGGTGGTGGCCGTTAACCTCCGCCACCAGGTGCGATGGCGGGGTGCGGGTGCTGGTCGCATAGGCGGAACATCCCTCTCTACGGTCGTACGGGATGGACTTCCCGCGCCGGAGCGGCGCGGGAAGGGAGTGCTGTCGGAGGAGCCGCCACAGGTGGTCGGCCGTTCCGTGGTCGTCGTACTGGACGACATGGGCGCTGCCGGCCGTGGACATCCCGTCCACGCCGAGCACCTTGCCGGAGTGCCGGTTCACGATCCGGTACCAGCGGTCCGCCAGCCACGGACATCGCCGCCGCGAGCCCGCCGTCCGGGGTGGCGAGCCATGGCTCCTCGGTGAAGTACGGCCAGCCCATGCCGTAGTTGTGCGGGCAGCGGTGCTGGTCGACGCGCGGCAGATACGCCAGCATCGCGAAGCCGTTCGGAACTGGCGGTCCCGCTTGGGCGCGTTGTCCAGGTCCACGCGGTTGGCGCAGGTGATGTAGTGCACCGCCCTGCCCGACGGATCGAGCGACGCCGGAAGCGAGTTGAACGCCGGCTCCTCGCAGCGGTCCGCCCACAGCGGGTCCCCGGTGATCCGGGTGAGCAGCTGGTGGCTGGCCATGAACTCGACGATGCCGCAGGTCTCGAAGCCCTGGCGGGGGTCACCGTGGCCGGGCCGGGCGTTCTCGTCGCCGGCGAAGCCGCCGCCGGGGAACTGGCCGGGGGAGTAGTGGCCGCCCCGGGCGGCCATGGCCCGGTGGCGGTCGGGGGCCGCGGCGGTCGCCCACCGGCTCGTCACGCCGGTGGTGATCGCGGTGGCCACCGCGGTGGTGATGAGCTGCCTGCGGTTCAGGGGCATCGGTGCGGCTCCTGCTCTCGGGCCCCGCCGCCTGCGCCGCGCGGCCGGCTCGGTGGGGGTGCCGCACGGCGCCGTGGCCGTGCGGGGCGGGCTGCTGGGCGGTGCGCTGTACGGCTGACGTGCGGCGGAGCGGTGAGAGCGGGACGCTGCCGGGCGTGTGGTGGGGCCCGGACGGACCGGGGTGCGGGGCAGCGGCGGCCGGGCGCACGCCGAAGGCCGCCGTCGCGCGGCGGGGCGGTCGGACGGCAACCGTTCTTGCAACGTTGAAAATCAAGCGTCCGGCGGTATGACAGCACGGCGTCGGGCGGGTGTCCAGACCTCGCGCAGAGCCTTTGCCGGAGGGTGGGTCGTCGACCGCGGGCGAGCTCCGGCGGTCTGCCGACACATTTTGGAAACGCATCGACGTCACTCTTGCCGCCCGTGCCGCACCACATATATAACGTTGTAAACCGAGCCGCCGACAGGCCGCGCAGGCTCTCACGACCACTGTTCCCGCAGTACGGAGCAGGGGTGTGAGGAATGCAGTGGCATCAGCCGCAGAGCAGCCGATGCCTCGTCCCGCATGCCCCGACCGCACGCCGATCAGCGTGCCGTCAACCGCCAAGGAGCGTTCCGCGCATGATGATCCAGCGTCGATCCCGTACCCTCGCCGTGGCCTGCGTCCTCGCCGCCACCACGCTGGCCGCCGCCGGCTGCGCCAAGTCGGAGACCTCCACCAACGCGGGCGGCGACAGCAGCCAGGGAGTGCAGGAGGCCAAGACCCCTGATTCCTCGTCCGGTCCGGGCTGCAAGCTGGAGACCTACGGCGCGCCGAAGCTGGACCTGAAGGACGCCGTGGTCGGCTTCTCCCAGTCGGAGAAGGAGGCCAACCCGTTCCGGATCGCCGAGACCCAGTCCATCAAGGACGAGGCGAAGAAGGTCGGCGTCAAGAAGCTCCTCACCACCAACGCCCAGTCCCAGCTGTCCAAGCAGATCAGCGACATCCAGGACATGCTGTCCCAGGGGGCCCAGTTCCTCATCGTCGCCCCGCTCAACTCCGACGGCCTGGAGCCCGCGTTGAAGGCGGCGGCCGCCAAGAAGGTCCCCGTCCTCACCATCGACCGCAAGGTCAACTCCACCGCCTGCAAGGACTACGTCGCCTTCCTCGGCTCCGACTTCGTCGAGCAGGGCAAGCGCGCCGCCGACGCGATGATCAAGGTCACCGGAGGCAAGGGCAAGGTCGCCATCCTGCTCGGCGCGTCCGGCAACAACGTCACCACCGACCGCACCAAGGGCTTCGTCGACCAGGTGAAGGCCGAGGCCCCCGGCCTGGAGATCGTCGCCCAGCAGACCGGCGAGTTCGCCCGCGACAAGGGCCAGCAGGTCATGGAGCAGCTCATCCAGTCCAAGCCCGACATCACCGCCGTCTACGCCGAGAACGACGAGATGGGCCTCGGAGCGGTCACCGCGCTGAAGGCGGCCGGCAAGAAGCCAGGCAAGGACGTCAAGATCGTCTCCGTCGACGGCACCCGCAACGCCGTCCAGGCCCTCGTCAACGGCGAGTACAACGCCGTCATCGAGTCCAACCCGCGTTTCGGCCCGCTCGCCTTCGCCACCGCGCAGAAGTTCTACGCCGGTGAGGAGATCCCCGAGAACGTGATCATCACCGACCGCGCGTACGACGAGGCCAACGCCAAGGAATCGCTCGGCGGAGCCTACTGACCCCGTCGGCCGGCCGGCCGCCGCGACGCCCGGGCACCCCGGGGCGGCCGGCGGCCCGGTCCCATTCCCGTAACTCCGGAAGGCCAGGATTCATGGCACCAACCCCAGCGACACCCCAGCGCCCGGAGCACCCCGGGGCCGGTGCCGCCGCCGTGGCGGACCCCGTTCTCGAAGCCCGCTCGGTGAGCAAGCGGTTCCCGGGCGTCGTCGCCCTGGACGACGTCTCCTTCGCCCTGCGCGCGGGCGAGGTCCACGCGCTCGTCGGCGAGAACGGGGCCGGCAAGTCCACCCTCATCAAGGTGCTCACCGGCGTCTACCGGAGCGACGAGGGCGAGGTGCGCGTGAGCGGCGAACCGGTCCGCTTCGCCCGCCCGTTCGAGGCACAGCAGGCCGGGATCTCCACCATCTACCAGGAGGTGAACCTCGTCCCGCTGATGAGCGTGGCGCGCAACATCTTCCTGGGCCGGGAACCGAAGAACCGCTTCGGGCTCATCGACTTCGCCCGGATGAACCGCGAGACCACCGGACTCCTCGACGGGTTCGGCGTCCGCGTCGACCCCAAGCGGCCCCTGCACACCCTGGGCATCGGCACCCAGCAGATGGTGGCGCTCGCCCGCGCCGTCTCCGTACGGGCCCAGGTCGTCATCATGGACGAACCCACCTCGTCGCTGGAGCCCCGCGAGGTCGAGACCCTCTTCCGGGTCATCGAGAACCTGCGCGGCCAGGGCATCGCCGTCCTCTACGTCAGCCACCGCATGGACGAGCTCTACCGCATCTGCGACCGGGTCACCGTCCTGCGCGACGGCCGGCACATCCACACCGGCGAACTGGCCCCGCTGGACCGGATGCGGCTGGTGTCGATGATGCTCGGCCGCGACATGTCCGAAGTCCGGCGCGACGGCCTCACCGGCTTCGCCGCCGAAGGGCACGACCCGGCCCGCGCCCCCGTCCTCACCGCGACCGGCCTCGACCGTCGTCACCAACTGCACGACATCTCCGTGGAGTTGTACGCCGGTGAGGTGCTGGGACTCGGCGGACTGCTGGGCTCCGGCCGCAGCGAGACCGCGAAGGCGCTGACCGGCGCACTGCCCCTGGACGGCGGGGAGATCACCGTCGACGGCAAGCGCGTCGGGCGCCCCACCCCGGCCGCCGCCATCCGCGCGGGGATCAGCATGCTCCCCGAGGACCGCAAGGCCGAGGGCATCATCCCCGGCCTCTCCGTCCGCGAGAACATCGTCCTCGCCGCCATGCCCCGGCTCTCCAGGGGCGGCATCGTCTCCCGCGCCCGACAGGACCGCGTCGTCGACGTCTTCATGAAACGGCTGCGGATCAAGGCCTCCAGCCCCGAGCAGAAGGTCGGCGAACTCTCCGGCGGCAACCAGCAGAAGGTGCTGCTCGCCCGCTGGCTCTGCCTGGAACCCAAGGTGCTGCTGCTCGACGAGCCCACCCGGGGCATCGACGTCGGGGCCAAGGCCGAGGTGCAGAGCCTCATCGACGAACTCGCCCGCGAGGGGCTCGCCGTACTGCTGATCTCCTCCGACATCGAGGAGCTGATCGAGGGCGCCGACCGCATCGTCGTCCTGCGCGGCGGCGCGGTCGCCGGTGAACTCGCCGGCGACGAGGTGGACGAGAGCCGCCTCCTCGCAGTGCTCGCCGACCACACGCCGGAGACCGCACCCGCCGACCACACGCCCGACACCGGTGGGAAGGCCCCGGCCGCCCAGGAGGACCCCCGATGACCACCCAGGCCACCCTGCCACGCCCCGCCGCGAAGCCGCTGGCCCGGCTGCGCGACCCCGCCTGGTACCAGGAGTACGGGGTGTACGCGGCCGTCGCCGTCGTGCTGCTGTTCAACGCGCTGTTCACCGAGCACTTCATGACGGCCGACAACCTGCGCACCCAGCTCGTCCAGGTCGCGCCCATCGTGATCGTCGCGCTCGGCATGGCCCTGGTCATCGGCACCGAGGGCATCGACCTCTCCGTCGGCTCCACCATGGCGCTCGCCGCCGCCCTGCTGCCGCTCTACCTCGGATACGGGCTGGTCCCCGCGCTCCTGATCGCCCTGCTCGCCGGGGCGGTCGTCGGCGCGATCAACGGGACGCTCGTCTCGCTCGTCGGGCTGCAACCCATCGTGGCGACGCTCGCCCTGTTCGTCGGCGGCCGGGGCCTCGCCCTCGTGATGGCCGACGGCCGGCTCAAGCAGATCGTCAACCCGGACATCCTCGCGCTGGGCACCGGCTCCTTCCTCGGTATCCCGACGGTCGTGCTCATCGCGGGCGTCCTCGCGCTCGCCGTCGCGTTCCTGGTGCAGCGCACCACCTTCGGCCGCCAGATCGTCGCCATCGGCGGCAACCGCTCGGCCGCCGCGCTGTCCGGACTGCCCGTCAAGCGTGTCCTGATCGGCGTCTACATCCTGTGCGGGGTGATGGCCGCCCTCGCCGGCATCCTCGCCACCGCCCGGCTCACCGCCAGCGACCCGTCCTCGCTCGGCACCCTCATGGAGCTCTCCGCCATCACGGCCGTCGTCGTCGGCGGCACCCCGCTGAACGGCGGCTCCATCCGGGTGCTCGGCACCGTCGCGGGCGCCCTGCTCATGCAGCTGCTGCGCGCGACCCTCGTCAAGCACGACCTGCCCGACTCCACCGCACAGATCGCCCAGGCGGCCATCATCATCGCCGCCGTCTACGTCGCCCGGGAGCGTAGGTCCCGATGAACCACACCCCACCGGCCACCGTGCCCGCGCCCGAGGCCCCGGCGCCCCTCAAAGGCGCCCCCTCGCGCCCCGAACCCCGCCCCGGACGCTCCACCGGATCCCGTATCGGCGAACTCCTTCAGCGCCAGGGCGTCCTCGCGGTCCTGCTGACCGTGATCCTCATCGCCTCGTTCGTCTACCCGACGTTCGCCAGCCTCGACAACGCCCGGGGCGTCACCGTCCAGGCCTCGTTCCTCGCGATCGTCGCCCTCGGTATGACGCTGGTCATCATCACCGGCGGCATCGACCTCTCCGTCGGCTCCGTCTTCGCCCTCGGCGGCGTCCTCGCAGCCTGGGCCTCGCAAGGGGGCTTCCTCGCCGCCCTGCTCGTACCCCTGGTGGTCTGCGGCGCGATCGGGCTGCTCAACGGTCTCCTCATCGCCCGCGCGAACATGGCCCCCTTCATCGTCACGCTCGCCACCCTCCTCGCGGCGCGCGGCATGCTCCTCGCCTTCACCGACGAGGGCGCCACCACCTACCTGGTGCCCAAGGACTCCGCCTTCGCGGAGCTCGGCCAGGGCAGCGTCTGGGGGTTCGGATACCCGATCCTCGTCGCCCTGGCCCTCTTCGGGGCGGGCGGACTCCTGCTCCAGCGGACCTCGTTCGGACAGACGCTGTTCGCCGTCGGCGGCAGCAGCGACGCGGCCACCCTGATGGGCCTGCCCGTCGCCCGGACGAAGATCCTCGTCTACACCCTCAGCGGACTGCTCGCCGGACTCGCCGGAGCGCTCAACGCCGCCCGCCTCTCCTCCGGCGTCACCATCGTCGGCGTCGGCATGGAACTCGACGCGATCTCCGCCGTCGTCATCGGCGGCACCCTCCTCATCGGCGGCGCGGGATCGATCAGCGGCACCCTCTGGGGCGTGCTGCTGCTCGCCGTGATCCAGAACCTCATCAACCAGATCGGCTCACTCAACTCCTCGTACCAGTCGGTGGTCAGCGGCGGCTTCCTTATCGTTGTCGTGGTGGCGCAGCGTTACCTCGCGCGCAGCCGGAGAACCACCTGAACCGTACGGATCGGGCCGAGTCGAACCAAGCAACAAGGAGTGCCGTGGGCGTCAGCCTCAAGGACGTGGCTCAACGGGCGGGCGTGTCCATCAAGACCGTGTCGAACGTGGTCAACAACTATCAGCACGTGACCCCGAAGATGCGGGCCAAGGTCCAGCAGGCGATCGACGAGCTCGGCTACCGGCCGAACCTCACCGCCCGCCATCTCCGCAAGGGCCGCACCGGCATCATCGCCCTCGCCGTCCCCGAATTCGGCAACCCGTACTTCGCGGAGCTGGCCGGCGAGGTCGTCGACGCGGCGGCCCGGCACGACTACACCGTCCTGGTCGACCACACGGCGGGCCTGCGGGAGAAGGAGCTGCTGGTCTGCCAGGGATTCCGCTCCCATGTCATCGACGGCCTCATCCTCAGCCCCATCCACCTGGAGACCGAGGACCTGATGGCCCGCACCGAGACCGCGCCGCTGGTGCTGCTCGGCGAGCGCGAGTACGAGGCCCCCTACGACCACATCGCGATCGACAACGTGGCCGCCGCCCGTGAGGCCGTCGCCCACCTCGTCGCCCTCGGCCACCGCAGGATCGCCTTCCTCGGCTCCCGCACCGGTCAGGAGCGCCAGCCCGCCCACCTCCGGCTGCGCGGCTGGCGCGAGGAGCTGACCGCCTCCGGTATCGAACCGGACGAATCCCTGGTCGTCGTCACCGACGGCTACGGCCGTGAGGACGGGGCCGCCGCCATGGCCTCCCTCCTCGACCGGGGCGAGCGGCCCGACGCCGTGTTCGCGTACAACGACATGATCGCGACCGGAGCCATGCGCACCATCACCGAACGCGGCCTCGCCATCCCGGACGACATCGCCGTCGTCGGCTTCGACGACATCGAGGAGAGCCGGTACGGGGCCACCACCCTCACCACCATCGCGCCCGACAAGGCGGCCATCGCCCGGCTCGCCGTCGACAGCCTCGTCGAACGCCTCGCGGGAACCCCCGTCGCCGAACCCCGGCGGCCCCGCCCCGGCTACCGGCTCGTCGTCCGCGAATCCACCACGCCCCACGAGGCCTCCGGACCGCCCCGCTAGCGGCCCCTGGGGTGCTGCCGCCCAACTGCTTCCCGACAGGCGGCAGTTGGGCGGCAGGCCCCGGCGAGGCCCCCTCCCGCACCCTCAAGGAACTCCTCATGCCCACCGTGCACCGCAAACCGTTCGGCCGCGCCCACGGGCAGAGCGAGATCGACCTCTGGACCCTCGACTCCGGCACCGGCGTCCGGGCCGAGGTCCTCACCTACGGCGGTGTCCTGCACAGCCTCACCGTGCCGGACACCGCCGGCGAACCCGGCCCGGTCGTCCGCTCGCTGCCCGCGCTCGACGACTACACCGACAAGAACCCCTACTTCGGGGCCATCGTCGGCCGGTACGCCAACCGCATCGCCCACGGCCGCTTCACCCTGGACGGGGCCACGCACCACATCCCCGCCAATGACCGGGGGCACGCCCTCCACGGAGGCCCCAACGGCTTCCACACCAAGGTCTGGGAGGCCACCGGGGACCGTACCGACACCGCCGCCGTCCTCCGGCTCACCCTGCACAGCCCCGACGGCGACATGGGCTTCCCCGGAGCGCTCGACGTCACCGCCACCTACACCCTGGACACCACCGGGACCCTCGCCGTCGACTACCGGGCCGTCACCGACCGGCCCACCGTCGTCAACCTCACCAACCACGCCTACCTCAACCTCGGCGACGACGACGTCCTCGGCCACACCCTCCAGGTCGACGCCGACACCTACCTCCCCATCGACCCCGACTCCATCCCCGAAGGCGCGCCCGCCCCGGTGGCCGGCACCCCCTTCGACCTCACCACCCCACGGCGCATCGGCGAACGCCTCGACCACCCCGACACCCAACTGCGGCGGGGCGGCGGCTTTGACCACTGCTGGGTCCTGCGCCCCGTCGCCCCAGGGGCCCTGCGCCGGGCCGCCCGCCTCACCGCCCCCGGCGACCGGCGGACCCTGGAGCTCTGGACCACCGAACCCGGCCTCCAGGTCTACACCGCCAACCAGCTCGACGGCGCGTTCACCGACGGCACCGGCCGCCGCCACCGGCGCCACGGCTCGCTCTGCCTGGAGACCCAGCACCTGCCGGACTCGCCCAACCGCCCCGGCCACCCCACCACCGTGCTGCGCCCCGGCGAGACGCTGCGCAGCCGCAGCGAATGGCGCTTCCCGCACCTGCGGCGCCGCGGATAACCGGTTGCCGCCCCGGGCGGCTCCCTGATCTACTCCCCGCAGTCCACCGGTACGACCCAGGAGTCCGAACATGCGCCGAGCCTTCGTGTCCCTCCCGACAGGAACTGACCTTTCTCTCAAGGACATGAAGCTCCGTGCACACGTTGAACCTGGGAATTCTGGCGCATGTCGACGCCGGTAAGACAAGCCTGACCGAGCGGCTCCTCCACACCGCCGGAGCCATCGACGCCATCGGCAGCGTCGACGACGGCAGCACACAGACCGACTCCCTCGCACTGGAGCGCCGGCGCGGCATCACCATCAAGTCCGCCGTCGTCTCCTTCACCCTCGGCACCACCACGGTCAACCTGATCGACACCCCCGGCCACCCGGACTTCATCGCCGAGGTGGAGCGGGTCCTCGGCGTGCTCGACGGAGCCGTCCTGGTGGTCTCCGCGGTGGAGGGCGTCCAGGCGCAGACCCGGGTCCTGCTGCGCACCCTGCGCCGACTGCGCATCCCGACCCTGCTGTTCGTCAACAAGACCGACCGGCCCGGGGCACGTTACAGCTCGCTGCTGACGAGCATCACCGAACGGCTCTCGGCGGACGTCGTCGCGATGGGCACCGCCCGAGACCTCGGCACCCGGACCGCGACGAGCACCCCGTACACCGGGGCCGACCCCGGCTTCACCGATGCGCTCACCGACCTGCTCACCCGGCACGACGACGAGCTGCTCGGCGCGTACGTCGACGACCCGGCGGGTCTCACCCACGCCCGGCTCCTCGGGGCGCTGGCCGACCAGACCGGCCGGTGCCTCGTCCACCCGGTCTTCTTCGGCTCCGCCGCCACCGGCGCGGGTATCGACGCCCTGGTCGACGGCATCACCGGACTCCTGCCCACCGCCACGGGGGATCCGGAGGCGCCGGCCCGGGGCACGGTGTTCAAGGTCGACCGGACCGCGAACGGCGAGCGGACCGCGTACGTCCGCATGGTCGAGGGGGCCGTGCGCGCCCGCGAGGTGCTGCGTTTCCGCAGCCCGGACGGCCGGGAGTCGGAGGGCAAGGTCGCGGCGGTCAGCGTCTTCGAGAACGGTGGTGAGGTGCCGGTCTCCTCGGTCCGCGCCGGCCGGATCGGCAGGCTGAAAGGGCTGGCCGGCGTCCGGATCGGCGACAGCGTCGGCGCGGGCCGGGCCGAGGCCGGGTACCGGCACTTCGCCCCGCCGACCCTGGAGACGGTCGTCGTCCCGCGACACCCCGAGGACCGGGGCGCCCTGCACGTCGCGCTCGGCCGCCTCGCCGAACAGGACCCGCTGATCGCCGTCCGCCGTGACGACCTCCGCGGGGAGGTGTCCCTCTCGCTCTACGGGGAGGTGCAGAAGGAGGTCGTCCAGGCCACCCTGGCCGACGAGTTCGGCGTGGACGTGAGCTTCCGGGAGACCACGACCATCTGCCGGGAACGGCCGGCCGGGACGGGGGCGGCCGCCGAGTTCATCGGCACGGGCCCCAACCCCTTCCTGGCCACCGTCGGGCTGCGCGTCGACCCGGCCCCGTACGGCAGCGGGGTGGAGTTCCGCCGCGCGGTGGAACTCGGCTCCATGCCCCCTTCCTTGATGCGGGCGGTCGAGGAGACCGTGCGTGCCACCCTGAGCCAGGGAGTGCACGGCTGGCAGGTCACCGACTGCGTGGTCACCCAGACACATTCCGGCTACAACAGCGTGTCGAGCACGGCGGGCGACTTCCGCGGTCTGACGCCCCTGGTCCTGATGGACGCGCTGCGCCGGGCCGGAACACGGGTGTACGAGCCGATGCACCGCTTCCGCCTGGAGGCGCCCACGGACGCCTTCGGCGCACTGGTCCCGGTCCTCGCCCGGCTCGGGGCGGAGCCGGGGCCGCCCGAGACGCACGGTGCTCTCTGCACCGTGGAGGGCGAGATCCCGGCGGCCCGGGTCCACGAACTCCAGCGGCTGCTGCCGGGGTCGACCCGCGGCGAGGGCGTGCTGGAGTCCTCCTTCGCCGGCCACCGCCCGGTGACCGGCCCGGCCCCCCGCCGCCCGCGCACCGACCACGACCCGCTGCACCGCGAGGAGTACCTGTTGCGCACGGTGCGGCGGGTCGCCGGCCGAACCCCTCCCACGACGTGAGGCACCGGCCCTGCCCGGAATGGACGGCCGGGCGCGGGTGTTCGCACGGTCATGACCTTCTCCGTTGATGTGACCGTGCGCGGCTACGAGCTCGACACCCAGGGCCACCTGAACCAGGCCGTCTACCTCCAGTACGCGGAGCACGCCCGCTGGGAGCTGCTGCGCGCCGCCGGCCTGCCCCAGGAGAAGCTGCTGGCCGACGGGATCGGCCCGGTGCAGCTGGAGGTGACGGTGAAGTACCGCCGGGAGCTGCGCGGCGGCGAGCTGGTGCGGGTCACCTGCCGGTTCGACTACGGCACCGGCAAGACGTTCACGATGGAGCAGCGGATCCTCAAGGAGGACGGGACGGTGGCCGCGGAGATCACCGGAGTCGCCGGCATCCTGGACCTGACCGAACGCCGGCTCGTCCCGGACCCGCAGGGCCGTCTGGCCGCGCTGGCCGGCAACCCCGACCTGCTGACCGGCTGACCGCGCGAGCAAGCGGGGCAAGCGGGCGCGTTGCCCGGAGCCGGAGCCGCGACGAACGCGGCCCGGTGACTGGTCGGCCCACCCACTGTCCGCCGAGGAGCGGCCGCCACGGCGAAAGCCGTGGTTCCCTCTCGTGAAGGACGTCACTGGCCTGTGTGAACGGCAGGCCGAGGCAGGAGGAGGGGCTCGGTGATTCCGTCCGCCCCCGGCCTCTAGTCTGGACGGATGCGCGCCCCGTCCGCCGCGAGCGGCCCCCGTACGACCGAGGTCCACCTCCCATGACCAGCGAGACCCGGACGCTGCCCGCGTTCGCCCCCGGTTCGGTGGAGACCCCCTTCGTCATCAAGGGCTACGACGAGGTCGTCTCCCGCGACACGCTCTGGGACGCGCACTCCCACCCCTTCCACGAGCTGCTCTGGAACGAGCGCGGTGCCTCCACGGCGGTGGTCGGGAGCCGGATCTGGACGATCACCCCGGCCCTGGGCCTGTGGATGCCCGCGGGGACCCTGCACGCCGGATCGGCGACCGCCGGAACCTGGTTCCGGGCGAGCTTCTTCGGCTTCCGCACCACCGCGTCGATCTCCGCCACGCCCGTCGCCGTCGAGATCACCCCGCTGTTGCGCCTGCTGCTGGAACGGCTCGGCGAACCCGGCCTCACGGCCGCCTCGCGCACCGCGACCGAGGCACTGGTGCTCGACGTCCTCGTTCCCTCGCCCCGCGAACTGCTCGTGCGGATCCCGGTCTCCGGGCTGCTGCGCCCGATCGCCGACGCGGTGCGCGAGGACCCGGCCGACCGGCGGACGCTGGCGGACTGGGCGTCCGCCCTCGGTGTCAGCGCCCGCACGGTCGCCCGGGCGTTCACCGCCGAGACGGGCACGAGCTTCGTGCGCTGGGTGGCGGCGGTCCGCGCCCAGCACGCCATCGGCCTGCTGACCCGAGGATGGGACGTGGAGGCCGTGGCCGAGCAGGTCGGCTACCGCTCGGCGAGCGCGTTCGGCGCCGCCTTCCGGCGTACGACGGGACTCACCCCGGGCGCCTTCCGGCCGGAATGACCAGGACCGCCTGTCCGTATCGCTACAGCACATGTCCTGAACGGTTGATTGCGACAGCGGGGTCGATTCTCATAAAGTGCGAAGGCAAGCCTTACCTAAGCCAATGACGCACGCGCCGCGCACCGATCCATGACGGCTGCGCATGCCCGGACGTGCGAGAAGCGGCACCCCGACATCCGGAAAGCCGGGTACACACCCATGTCTTCACACCGCCTCCGCCTGCTCGTCGTGGCGGCCGCCCTCGTCGGCGTCTCCGCCTGCGGCGGGACCACCGACGCCGCGAACAACGACGACGGGAGCCGCTCCGGCGGGTTCCCCCTGACCGTCGAGCACGCCCTGGGCACGACCACCATCCCGGCGAAGCCCAAGCGCGTCGCGACCGTCAACTGGGCCAACCACGAAGTGCCGCTCGCGCTCGGCGTCGTGCCCGTCGGCATGGCCGCGGCCAACTTCGGCGACGACAACGACGACGGTGTGCTGCCCTGGGTCGAGGAGAAGCTCGACGAGCTGAAGGCGAAGACACCCGTCCTGTTCGACGAGACCGACGGCATCGACTTCGAGGCCGTGGCGGACACGAAGCCGGACGTCATCCTGGCCGCGTACTCGGGTCTGACCAAGAAGGACTACGAGACCCTCAGCGAGATCGCCCCCGTCGTCGCCTACCCGGACGCCGCCTGGGCGACGCCGTGGCGCGAGATCGTCCGGACGAACAGCAAGGCGATCGGCCTGGCCGACGAGGGCGAGAAGCTGATCAGGAAGTTCGACGGTGACATAGCGAAGACCGCCGCCAAGTACCCCCAGCTCCAGGGCAAGTCGGCGATGTTCATGACGCACGTCGACCCCAACGACGTCAGTCAGGTCGGCTTCTACACTGCCCACGACACCCGCACGCAGTTCTTCCAGGACCTCGGGATGAAGATCCCCGGGTCCGTCGCGAAGGCGTCCGAGGGCACGAAGAAGTTCGCCCTCACCAAGAGCGCCGAGCAGATCGACGCGTTCGACGACGTCGACATCATCACCGGCTACGGCGACGACACCGGCGAGCTGCTGAAGACGATCTCCAAGGACCCGCTGCTCTCCAAGATCCCCGCCGTCGAGCGCGGTTCCGTCTACCTCCTGCCCGGCACCAGCCCGCTGGCCACCGCCGCGAACCCGACGCCCCTGTCGATCGGTTACGTGCTGGACGACTACGCCGCCGCGCTCGCCGAGGCCGCGGACAAGGCCAAGTGACCGAGCCCGACACCCGCACCCCGCCGGACGTCGTCACCAGGCGCCCGGCGGGCGTGCGCCTGCTGTGGGTCCTGCTCTCCGTACTCGCCCTGGCCGCGGTCATGGTCGCGTCCGTCGCCCTCGGCTCCCGCGACGTCCCCTGGTCCGACGTCGTCGCGGCGCTCGGCGGGGCGGACGACACCCTGGGACGGGCGGCGGCGACGAAGCGGATCCCCCGTACCGTCCTCGCCGTCGTCATCGGCGCCGCACTCGGCCTCGCCGGCGGCGTGATGCAGGGCGTGACCCGTAACCCGCTGGCCGACCCGGGCATCCTCGGCGTCAACATGGGCGCGTCGCTCGCCGTCGTCACGGCGGTCGCGTTCTTCGGACTCACCTCGCCGACCGGATACATCTGGACCGCCATCGTGGGCGCGACCCTGTCCGCCCTGTTCGTCCACACCGTCGGAACGCTCGGCAGGGGCGGGGCGACGCCGCTGAAGCTGGCCCTCGCCGGGGCCGCCACATCGGCTGCCTTCGCCTCGCTCGTCAGCGCGGTCATCCTGCCGCGCAACGACATCGCCGGCAGCTTCAAGCTCTGGCAGATCGGCGGCGTCGGCGGCGCGTCCTTCGAACGCATCGGCCAGGTCATGCCGTTCCTCGCGGTCGGCTTCGTCGTCTGCCTGCTCTCGGCCCGCGCCCTCAACTCTCTGGCTCTGGGCGACGAGTTGGCGGCAGGACTCGGTGAACGGGTCGCCGTGGCACGCGCCGTGGCCGCCCTCGGCGCCGTACTGCTCTGCGGCGCGGCCACCGCCGTCGCCGGGCCGATCGGCTTCGTCGGCCTCGTGGTCCCGCACACCTGCCGGCTGCTCGTGGGCGTCGACCACCGCTGGCTCCTGCCGCTCTCGGCCGTGCTCGGCGCGGTCCTGCTCACCGCCGCCGACATCGTCGGCCGGATCGTGGCACGCCCCTCGGAGATCGACGTCGGCATCGTGACCGCACTGATCGGCGGCCCCTTCTTCATCTACATCGTCCGCCGACAGAAGGTACGTGCCCTGTGAGCGCCCCTGTCCTCACTCGGCGGCCGTCCGTCGAGGCCGCCACCCGCCGCCGCGTGCGCGGCGCCTCGCGCCGCCGCCGGGTCGTCCTGGCGCTGATGATCCTCGTCCTCGCCGCGTTCGCCGTGACGCTCATGGCGGGCCGGACCTTCTACCCGCCCGGCGACGTGTTCCGGGTGATCCTCGGGGAGCAGGTGCCGGGCGCGTCGTTCACGGTGGGCCGGCTGCGGCTGCCCCGCGCGGTTCTCGCCCTGGTGGCCGGATTCAGCTTCGGCCTGGCCGGGGTCACCTTCCAGACGATGCTCCGCAATCCGCTCGCCAGCCCCGACATCATCGGCATCAGCTCCGGTGCGAGCGCGGCCGCGGCCATCGCCATCGTCACCCTGTCCCTCGGCGAGGTCCAGGTCTCCGTCCTCGCCATCGCCGCCGGCCTCGGGGTCGCCCTGCTGGTGTACTCCCTCGCGTTCAAGGGCGGCGTCGTCGGCACCCGGCTCATCCTGATCGGCATCGGGATCTCCGCGATGCTCGACAGCATGACCTCCTACGTCCTGTCCCGGGCCGCCGAATGGGACCTCCAGGAGGCGATGCGCTGGCTGACCGGCAGCCTCAACGGAGCCACCTGGGACCAGGTCGTCCCAGCGCTCCTCGCGGCGGCCGTCCTCACCCCGCTGCTGCTGGGCCAGGCCCGTAACCTCTCCGCGCTCCAGCTCGGCGACGACACCGCCTCCGCCCTCGGCGTACGCGTGGAGCGCACCCGGATCACGGTGATCGTCGCCGCCGTCGGGCTGATCGCCTTCGCGACCGCCGCGGCCGGACCCATCGCGTTCGTGGCGTTCCTCTCCGGCCCCATCGCGGCCCGGATCACCGGAGCCGGCGGCTCCCTGCTGGTGCCCGCCGGACTCGTCGGCTCGCTGCTCGTCCTCGTCGCCGACTTCACCGGCCAGTTCGCCTTCGGCGAGCGCTACCCGGTCGGCGTCGTCACCGGCGTGCTCGGAGCCCCCTACCTCGTCTACCTGATCATCCGCACCAACCGGGCGGGAGGCTCGCTATGACCACGCACCACCGACTGACCGCCGAAGGACTCACCCTCGGCTACGGCGACCGCACCGTCGTCGACTCCCTCGACCTGGCCGTACCGCCCGGCCGGATCACCGTGATCGTCGGCGCCAACGCCTGCGGGAAATCGACGCTGCTGCGTTCCATGTCCCGGCTGCTCGCCCCCCGGGCCGGCCGGGTCGTCCTGGACGGCAAGGAGGTGCACCGGCTGCCCGCCAAGGAGCTGGCCCGCACCCTCGGCCTGCTGCCGCAGTCGCCCGTCGCGCCCGAGGGCATCACCGTCTCCGACCTCGTCGGCCGCGGCCGCCACCCGCACCAGTCCGTCTTCTCCCGCTGGAACGAGAAGGACGACGCCGCTGTCGCCGCCGCGCTGGAGGCCACCCACACCGAGCCGCTCGCCGAGCGCGCGGTGGACGAACTCTCCGGCGGCCAGCGCCAGCGCGTCTGGATCGCGATGGCCCTCGCCCAGCAGACCGACCTGCTGCTGCTCGACGAGCCGACCACCTTCCTCGACGCCAGCCACCAGATCGAGGTCCTGGACCTCCTGACCGACCTGAACCGCTCGCGCGGCACCACCATCGTGATGGTCCTGCACGACCTCAACCTCGCCGCCCGGTACGCGGACCATCTGATCGCCCTGGCCGACGGCGGCCTCCACGCGTCCGGCACCCCGGCCGAGGTGCTGACGGAGGAGACCGTACGGGCGGTGTTCGACCTCGACAGCCGCATCATCGAGGACCCCGTGTCGGGCCGGCCCCTGATGCTCCCGATCGGCCGTCACCACGTCCTGGACCGGGCCGAGGCGCTGCCCGCCGGGGAGGCGACCGCGTGAACGCGGGGGCGCACGCCCCCTGATCGGCTGACTGCTGTATGTCACTGACATGTTTCGAAGAGTGACGGGGCACACAGGGTAGGTCGGGCGCCGGGCCCCGGTCCGGCACTCGCCCTTTTCCTCGAAGCGGTCATTGGGAGAACCTCGGTGGAGAACACCTCGGTGCAGAACAAGGAAACCGTCCGGAACTGTCCTTTCGACTACGCCCAGCAGCTGGAGTTCGACCCCCAGCTCAGGCAATTGCTGACCGAGGAGCCGGTGTCCCGCATCCGTATGGCGTACGGAGAGGGCGAGGCCTGGCTGGTCACCCGCTACGAGGACGTCCGGACGGTCACCACCGACCGGCGGTTCAGCCGCAGCGCCGTCCTCGGCCGTGACTTCCCCCGGATGACGCCGGAGCCGATCGTGCAGGCGGAGTCCATCAACCTCATGGACCCGCCCGCCAGCAGCCGGCTGCGGGGCCTGGTCGCCAAGAGCTTCACCCCGCGTCGCGTCGAGCAGATGCGCGGCGGGACCCAGCGTGTGGTGGACCGGCTGCTGGACGAGATGGAGGAGGAGGGTTCATCGGCCGACTTCGTCGCCCGGGTCTCCGCGCCGCTGCCGCTGATCACCATCTGCGAGGCACTCGACATCCCCGAGGCCGACCGCCCCTGGCTCCGGGCCCACGCCATGACCATGATGAACGTCGGGGCCGCGGGCAAACAGGACGCGGTACGCGCCAAGGCGGAGCTGCGCGGCTACTTCCAGGAGCTGACCGCCGACCGGCGCCGCTCCCCGGGCGATGACCTCATCAGCACCCTGGCCACCGCCCGGGACGGCGACGAACTGCTGGACGACGACGAGTTGGCCGTCATGGCGATGGTCCTGCTCATCACCGGTCAGGACACCACGACCTATCAGCTCGGCAACATCGCCTACACCCTGCTCACCCGCCCGGACCTCATGCGGTCCCTCCGGGCCGAACCGCGGCGGCTGCCCCGCACCCTGGAGGAGCTGCTGCGTCACATCCCCTTCCGCAAGGGCGTCGGCATCCCGCGCATCGCCATGGAGGACGTGGAGCTCTCCGGCGTCCTCATCAGGGCCGGCGACGTGGTGCACGTGTCCTATCTGACGGCCAACCGGGACGCCGCCAAGTTCGACCGTCCCGACGAGCTGGATCCCGACCGGCCGACCATCCCCCACATGACGTTCGGCTGGGGCGCCCACCACTGCCTGGGCGCGCCGCTGGCCACCATGGAACTGGAAGTGGCCTTCTCCACGCTGCTGACCCGCTTCCCGGCCCTGCGTCTGGACGTGCCGCCCGCGGACGTCTCGTGGAACACGACGTCCATCTGGCGTTACCCGCTCGCCCTGCCCGTCACATGGTGACGAGAGCCTTCGCTCCAGAGAACGAGGAGAACCCATGGCGACCCTGTGCCGACCGGCCATCGCTGTGCCCGAGCACGTCATCACGATGCAGCAGACCCTGGACCTGGCCCGGGAGACCCACGCCGGGCACCCGCAGCGCGACCTCGTCCTGAGGCTCATCCAGAACACCGGCGTCCAGACCCGGCACCTCGTGCAGCCCATCGAGAAGACCCTTGCGCACCCCGGGTTCGAGGTGCGCAACCAGGTGTACGAGGCCGAGGCCAGGGCCCGGGTCCCCGAAGTCGTCCGGCAGGCGCTCGCCCACGCCGAGACCGACCCGTCCGAGATCGATCTGATCGTCTACGTCTCCTGCACGGGCTTCATGATGCCCTCGCTGACCGCGTGGATCATCAACAGCATGGGCTTCAGATCCGAGACCCGCCAACTGCCCATCGCCCAGCTCGGCTGCGCGGCGGGCGGCGCGGCGATCAACCGCGCGCACGACTTCTGCCTGGCCTACCCCGAGTCCAACGTCCTCATCGTGTCCTGCGAGTTCTGCTCGCTCTGCTACCAGCCCACCGACATCGGGGTCGGCTCGCTGCTCTCCAACGGGCTCTTCGGCGACGCCCTCTCCGCGGCCGTCGTACGGGGCCAGGGCGGCACCGGCATGCGCCTGGAGCGCAACGGCTCCCACCTGGTGCCCGACACCGAGGACTGGATCTCCTACGCGGTCCGCGACACCGGCTTCCACTTCCAGTTGGACAAGCGGGTTCCCGGCACCATGGAGATGCTCGCCCCGGTGCTCCTGGACCTGGTCCACCTGCACGGCTGGTCCGTCCCGAACATGGACTTCTTCATCGTCCACGCGGGCGGACCGCGCATCCTGGACGACCTCTGCCACTTCCTGCAACTGCCGCCCGAGATGTTCCGCTACAGCCGGGCCACCCTCACCGAACGCGGCAACATCGCCAGCTCCGTCGTCTTCGACGCGCTGGCGCGGCTCTTCGACGACGGCGGAGCCGCCGAGTCCGCGCAGGGGCTCATCGCCGGCTTCGGGCCCGGAATCACCGCCGAGGTGGCCGTGGGCAGCTGGGCGAAGGACGACCTCCGGGCGGGCGTCGGACACGACCTCGACGAGCTGGAGTTGACCGCCGGCGTTGCGCTGTCCGGCTGAACCCGCTAAGGCGACCGACGGGCGGGGACGAAGGAACGGGTGTTCGCGATGCGCGGACGCACTCGCTCCGTGACTGGATCCCCACCCCGAGGAGAACGCATGCGCCTGCCCGCCCGATGGGCCTCGGCCGCCCTGCTGCTGATCGCACCGCTGATCGGCGCACCCGCCACGGCCTCGGCCGACAGCGGACCGGAAGGGGTTTTGGTGGAGCAGTCCACCCGGGCCGTACCCGGGCAGTACATCGTCACCCTGGAGCCCGACCTCTCGCCGGACACCTTCCTGCGGGAGTTCGGGCTCAGCCCGCTGTTCACGTACGGGAAGGCTCTGCACGGCTTCGCCGCCGCGCTCAGCGCCTCCGAACTCCAAGCGGTGCGGGCCGTTCCCGGTGTCCTCGCCGTCGAGGAGAACGCCGAGGTGACCGTCCCCGCGCCCACCGCCGCGAATCTGCTGCGGGCCCCGGCGGCCGGCTGGGGTGCCGACCGCATCGACCAGCGCACCCTGCCGCTGGACGACACCTTCACCACCACGGCCACCGGCAAGGGAGTGAAGGCGTACGTCGTCGACACCGGGATCGACGCCGCGCACAGCGAATTCGGCGGCCGGGTCGTGAACGGGTACGACGTCGTCGGGGACGGCCGCGGGGGCATGGACTGCAACGGACACGGCACGCACGTGGCGGGCACGGTCGGCGGCGCGACGTCCGGTGTGGCGAAGGACGCCTCGCTGGTCAACGTACGCGTCCTGAACTGCGAGGGCCGGGGCACCTGGGCCGGTATCCTCGCCGGGTTCGACTGGGTCGCGAAGGACGCCGAGCGCAGCGGCGTCCCCGCCGTGCTGAACGCCTCGCTCGGCGGCGAGCGCTCCACCTCGGTCGACGCCGCGGTCGAGGCGGTCGCCGACGCGGGCGTGCTGCCCGTCGTGGCAGCGGGCAATGACGACCGGGACGCCTGTGACGTCTCCCCGGCCGCCGCGGACGGCGTGGTCACGGTCGGGGCGAGCGACCGGCAGGACAAGGAGACCTCGTTCAGCAACTGGGGCTCCTGCCTCTCGCTGTACGCCCCCGGCTCCGACATCGTCTCCGCCCGCCTCGGCGGCGGCACCGTCTCGCTGAACGGCACCTCCATGGCCAGCCCGCACGTCGCGGGCGTCGCGGCGCTCTACAAGGAGAGGAACCCCGCGGCCTCTCCCGCCGCCGTCTCGCGGTGGCTGACGGACACGGCCACCCCGGACGTGCTCTCCGGACTCGGCCAGGGCTCGCCCGACCTGCTGTTGTACACCGGCGGTATCTGACGACCCGTCGGGCGGCCGGACCGACGGGTCGTCCGCGGGGCGGGGAGCGGTGACCGCGCGGTGGAACCCGCCCCCGCCCCGGCCGTCCGGGAGGCGACCTTCGGGGTTCGCATGCAATCCTTGCGTTGATAAGTCAATTGTTTGCACTGCTCACGCTAGTCTTGCGGCATGACGCGACGACTAGCTCAGGTTGCCAAGAAGGTGGGGGTCAGCGAGGCCACGGTGAGCCGGGTGCTCAACGGCAAGCCCGGGGTGTCCCGGACCACCCGGCAGTCCGTGCTGACGGCCCTCGACGTACTCGGCTACGAGCGGCCCACCCAACTGCGGGGCGAGCGCGCCCGGCTCGTCGGTCTCGTCCTGCCCGAACTGCAGAACCCGATCTTCCCCGCCTTCGCCGAGGTGATCGGCGGCGCCCTCGCCCAGCAGGGGCTTACCCCCGTACTGTGCACCCAGACCAAGGGCGGAGTCTCCGAGGCGGACTACGTGGACCTCCTGCTCCAGCAGCAGGTCTCCGGGGTGGTCTTCGCCGGCGGCCTGTTCGCGCAGGCCGACGAGGCTCATGAGCACTACCACCGGCTCGCCGAGCGCCGCATCCCCGTCGTGCTGATCAACGCCCCCATAGAAGGGCTGGACTTCCCCTGCGTCTCCTGCGACGACGCTGTCGCGATCGAGCGCGCCTGGCGCCACCTGGCCTCCCTCGGCCACGAGCGTATCGGCGTGGTGATGGGCCCTTCCGACCATGTGCCCTCCCGCCGCAAGCTCGTGGCCGCCCGGTCCGTCGCGGCGGCCACCGGCGGGGAGCTGGCCGAGGAGCACGTCGAGCGCTCGATGTTCTCCCTGGAGGGCGGGCAGGCCGCGGCCTCCCGGCTGCTGGAGCGGGGGGTCACCGGCATCATCTGCGCCAGCGACCCCCTGGCGCTCGGCGCTGTGCGGGCGGCCCGCAGGCGCGGGCTGCGGGTGCCGTCGGACATCTCCGTCGTCGGCTACGACGACTCGGCGTTCATGAACTGCACCGAACCCCCGCTGACCACGATCCGCCAGCCCATCGAGGCCATGGGCCGGGCCGCCGTCGAACTGCTCTGCGCGGGCATCCAGGGCGGAACGGTCCCCCCGGACGAGCTGCTGTTCGAGCCGGAGCTGGTCGTACGGGGCTCCACCGCGAAAGTGCCCCGCTGATCCCGCGGATCGCGGCGCTGTCACGGCTGCGGCACAGTGGGCATATGGACGACCTGAACACACTCGCCGAGGAACATCTGACAGCCGCCCGCGCCTCCGCGCACGGCCGCAGCGCCCACCTCCTGGTCCAGCAGCACCCCTTGCGGCAGACCGTGATCGCCCTCACCGAGGGGACGGCGCTCGACGAGCACAACGCGCCGCCCGCCGCCTCGCTCCTCGTCCTGCGCGGCAGCGTCCGTCTCACCGCCGCCTCCGGGGACGCCGAGCTGCCGTCCGGGACCCTGCACCCGATCCCGCAGGAACGGCACGGGCTGCTGGCGCTCCAGGACGCCGTGGTCCTGCTCACGGCCGTCAACGACTGATCGTCCGGAGCACACGGGGCCTGCCGGCCGGGGAGGGGTGTGCTTCGGCCGCGACGTGGCAGGAGAGGATCGAGCGGAGTCGGCGCGTCCGGAAACGGACAGGTCACGCCGCCCGCCGCGTCCGCCCACGTCTCCGGAGTACCAGCTTGCCCACCCAGACCGCGTCCGCCGCGGAAAGCACCGCCCCCGCCGCCCTGCCCCGCCGCTGGGGCGTCGCCCTGCGCCGCACACCGGTCTCGCTGTGGAACGACGACGTCACCGACTGGGCCGCCGCCCTGACGTACTACGCCATCCTCGCCCTGCTCCCGGCGCTCCTGGCCACCGTCTCCGTGATCGGACTGGCCAACCCCGACGCGACCGGCGCCCTGATCGCCGACATCACCGCGTTCGCCCCGGCCGAGTCCGGCGAGGCGCTGCGCAGGCCGTTGGAGGCGGCGACCGAACAGCGCTCCGCCGTCTGGCTGCTCGTCGCCACCGGGTCCGTGAGCGCCGTGTGGTCCGCGTGCAGCTACCTCGCGGTCTTCCGCCGGGCGATGCACGCCATGCACGGCGTGCGGGACACCCGCCCGCCCCTGCGGCAGGCGCACATCATCGTCGTCTCCGCGATCGGCCTGCTCCTCCTGCTGATGACCAGTGCCTTCGCCATCGTCATGACCGGCCCGCTGGCCCGCTGGCTGGGCCGCCGGATCGGCCTGCCGCACGAGGGGGAGAGTCTGTGGGCGGCGTTGAAGTGGCCGCTGCTGGTCTTCCTCGTGGCCTGCCTGATCATGGTCCTCTTCAGTACCGGTCCCCGCTCCGCGCGCGGTGTCCGCCGCAGCCTGCCCGGCGGGATCCTCGCCGCGTTCTGCTGGCTCACCGCGTCGGCGCTGTTCGCTCTCTACGCGACCCAGGTCGGCAGCTACAGCAGGCTGTACGGATCGCTCGCCGGGCTCGTCGTCTTCCTCATCTGGGTCTGGTTCGCCAATCTCTCGCTGCTGGCCGGAGCCCAGTTCAACGTGGAGCTGCGGCGGCCCGAACCGAAGCGGGAGACCGGCTCCGACGGCGGGGAGCCCCTCACGGCCGCGACACGATCCTGAGCCGTAGGGGCCGAGGATCCGGTGCTGGAGGGAGCGGAACAGCGGATCGCCGCTGGCGGTCACCGCCGCCCGGGGCGTCGGGACCGCGTCCGGATCAGTGCTTGTCGCGGTATCCGGCGACGATCGGCATGGTCTCGCGCAGCACCCGTACCCCGTCGTTGTCCGCGTCGCCCAGCCGATGGCCCTTCCAGGTCTCCGTCGCGCTGGAGAACCGGCTGATCCGCCGGCAGTGGTCCCCGCACGCGGAGCGGTACGCCATGATCGTGTAGTGCTTGCCGTCCTCGGTGATCCAGCCGGTGTTGTAGGGACGGTTGTGGCTCACGCTCATCGAACCGTCCGTGTTGCGCGCCAGTGTCGTGCGGTCGTGGGCGAGGCCCGGATCGTGGCCGATCTCGTGGCTCGCCGAATCCACGCCGATGCCGTCGACCTCGACGACCGCGTAGGCGTACTCGTCCGTGGAACCGTCGAGCGCGGGCGTGTAGTCCGCCGTGCCGCCGCCCCGCTCCGGCCGGTCCACGACGTGCGTGACCAGATCGGCGCCGTACCGCGCCCGCTGTTCGTGCACCTGTCGTCCGAGCCCCGCCGAGTGGTCCTTGAGGGTGGAGTGCGCGGCGCGGAACTCCTCCGAGCCCTCGTATCCGGTCGCCGTGTACGGGTGAACGACGCGGATGGTGCAGCAGAGCCCGCCCGCCGCCAGGGACCGGTTCATCCGTGTCGCGATCCGTTGGGCCGACGAGGACACCCGGTGCTCGCCGCCGGCCCGTTTCGCCGCCTTCGGCGTGTGGACGGTCAGCACATCGACCACGGGGCACCGCGCCGCCCTCGCCGCTTCCACCGCCGGACGTGCCGCGGCCCCGGCGCCGACCGAGGCCGCGCAGAGCGACGCGCCGACGCCGACGGCCAGGGCTGCCTTCACCAGGGTCGCGCGCATGGGGAGTTGACTCCGTCCGAAAGGCGGGCGGCGGAGGGCGCCGCCCGGTGACTGAGGGGTCCTCATTTCTCACACTCCGTGATGCGGGTCACCCGGCATGCCCGAAACCGGTTGACGACCGTTTGTTCCCTGGCCGGAGGGGTGTGGCGGCGAGGAGGTGGGCAGGTACACGTGTACGAACTCGCACGAATGGAACGGCAGTCGGCGGCAGAGGGGCGTGTGTGACGTGACGGAGCAGAGCGAATGGCGGTTCTCCGACGACCGGGGTCAGCAGTCGACGGCGCCCCGGCCGCCCGGGCGGGTGCTGGCCTATGCGCAGGCCGGGGCCACCCTGTGGGACCTCGGGATCCGGCCGGTGGGTATCTTCGGCTCCGACCACGACGGACCGGACCCCGACGTGGCGAAGACCGGGACCCTGCCGCTGGGCGAGGTCGAGTACGTCGGTGCGGGTGGGGCCCTGGACGTCGAGCGGCTGCTGAGCACCGGGCCGGACCTCGTCGTGGCCGTCAGCTACGGCGGCGGTCATGTCTACGGGCTGACCCCCGAGACGGCCAAGCCCCTGGAGGAGCGGGTCCCGGTGGTCGTCCTCGACGTCAGCCAGGCCCGTACGTTCGGTGAGATCGGCGACCGGTTCGCCGAACTGGCCCGCTCGCTCGGCGCCACGGCCCGACCGGACGCCGACCGGGACCTGGACGCCGCAAGGGAGCGGCTGCGTACCGTGGTCGCCGCCACGTCCGCCGACGCGCCGCGGGTGCTCGCCCTCTCCCCGGCCGGCCCGGACCAGGCGCATGTCGCGCGCCCCGGGATGTGGCCCGAGCTGCGTGTGCTCACCGAACTGGGCGTTCAGGTCGTGGAGCCGGCCCCGGGCCCCGGGGCCAACTGGTCCACGCTCGACCGCTCCGACACCTTCGCACTGCGCCCCGAGGTGCTCCTGACCGACATCCGTGCCCACGCGGCCCCGCTGGAAGAGCTGCGGGGGAGCGAGGGCGTGCCGACGCCCGTCGTCCCGTGGAACCCCGAGCCCCTCTACGGGCCCCGCGACCACGCCCGGTTCCTGGGGCTGGTCGCGGACGCTCTGGAGGCGGCGCGGGCGAGCTGATCGAGCGGCTCACCGAACGGTCCACCAGTTTCCAAAAAATATTCTGCAAAAATACTTTGGGAAAGCGCTCTTCCCGTTCTACGCTGTGGCCATGGACAGCGAAGACGGTCCTCGCGTACTCGATCCCGCGCAGGACGGGGCCGCTTTGAAGGCCCTCACCCACCCTCTGCGCCTCACCCTGCTCGGACTGCTGCGTCAGCACGGCCCGGCCACCGCCAGTGAGCTCGCGGCCAGGACGGGGGAGTCCTCGGCCTCCACCAGTTACCACCTGAGGGTGCTCGCCAAGTACGCGTTCGTCACCGAGGCCGAACACCGCGACAGCCGGGAACGGCGCTGGAAGTCCGTGCACAGCATGACCTCGTGGAGCAACGAGGCGATGCACCGCAGCCCCGGCGGCAGCACGATCCTCAGCGTTCTGCACCGCCGCCAGATCGAACACCTCCAGCGATCCCTGGACCGCCACGAGGCGGACCTGGAGAGCGGCCGACTGGGTCAGGAGTGGCAGGAGCCGTCGGGCGTCAGCGACTCGATGCCCCGGCTGACCCCCGAGTCGCTCGCCGAGTTGTGGGAGGCGATCCAGGCGAAGACGGACGAGCTGACCGCCCGCGACGCCGAGGACCCCCGCGCCGAGCAGGTCGTCCTGTTCACCGCCGGGCTGCCGCTCGCCCCGGAGCCGGTGGCCGGTCAGGACCGGGCGGACGACCCCGCCGGCCCCGATGCGACGGACGCCGGAGCCCCGGACGCCCCCGCTGCCGGAGACGGCTCATGACCCTGTCTCTTATACACATCTCTGAGCGGGCTG
>NZ_NTGZ01000378.1 GCF_002551245.1 Streptomyces sp. rh34 | reverse complement strand
TCGCCCGGCACACCGGTACGCTGACCGACGCGTTCGACGCCGCCGTGAGCGGGGGAGCGGCGGACGGGTCTCCCCGGGCCACAGCCGCGGGGCCGCCGGCCGGGGACCTGATCGAGGCCCTGCACGCCGTCGCACCGCACCTGTCCGCCGTCCAGCGTTTCAGCGTCGTCGAAGGACTGCGCACCCTGTCGCCCGGTGCCCCGGACGGCCGGCCCCGGCGCGGGACGGCCGCCTCCGCGCTCACACTGCTCCGGCAACTGGGCGCGGTGCTCGTCCGCGCCGATCTCGACCGGGCTCTGGACGCCGCCCACCTCGGCGCGGACCCCTGGAGCGCCGCGCCCGCCGTGCTCCGGGAGGCGTTCGGTGTACGGGCGGATGCGGCGGTCGTCGAGGAATCAGCCTCCTGGCGTGCCGAGTTGACCGAGGCGGTACGGACGCCCGACGCGCTGGCGCGGTTCCGGGGACGCGATGTCGCCGCCGGTGCCAGGCCCCGGCGTGCCACCGGTGCGGAAGGTGCCCGGCGCGCCCCTGCCGCGACCGAGTCCCGAGAACTGCTCCCGGCGCTCGTCGAGGCGTACCCGAAGGCCGCGCCCGACGTGCGCGGGCGACTCGTCGACTGGATGACCGAGCTCCAGCCGATCGACGCACCCGCCTGGATTATCGCCGGGACCAGGGCGGCGGACACGGCTTCCGGCGCCTCGTCGCGACCGATGCGGGCGGACGACCTCGACCAGCCCCGGTCGGCCGCCCAGCGGACCCGGCTGCTGGCCATGCTGGACGCGGAGCGGCCGGAGCGCCGGACCGCCGCCGCGCGGGCCCTGCTCGACTGGCCCGAACCGGGGGTGTCGCGTGCAGTGCTGCGGGCGTATCTGCGCGGCCGGGTCGACGTGCTCCCCGCCACCGCCACCCTGGATCTCCTCGCCCACCCGGATGACCCCGCCGGGGCACACCCCGACGCCCACCCCGGAGAGGGCGACGGCCGACATCCCGCCGTCGTGGAACTGACCTCCCGCGGGGTGCTGCCCGAGCGGGCGCTGTGCTGGGCGGCGCGGCTGCCCGAGGACGACCTGCCGCTGCTCGTCCCGCTGATCGTCGGGTGGTGGGAACACGGTTCGCCCGCTGTGCACGAGGCGGCCCGCACCACGCTGCACGGCGTACCCGCCGACGTCCTCGCCCACGTTCTCGCGCCGCGCGTCGAAGCGGGCGACCTCGGGCTGCTCGACCTGCTGACCGGCGTGCGGTTGCTCCGGACCCCCGCGCTGACCAGGGCCGAGCGTCGGCTGCGTACCGAAGGCCGCGATGCCCTGGCCGACGCGCTCGTCCTCGTCGACGGCCCCTTGCGCGCGCCCGGGGCGGAACACGAGGACGCTGCCGCGCTCGACGCCCTGCGCACCCCGTTCCGGAATCCGGCGGGCGCCCCGGCGGGCCGTCCGTCGCTGCCGGAACTGCTCGACCTCGCCCGCACGGGAACACCCGAGCAGACCCGCCAGGCCCTCGCCCGCCTCGTCGAGGAGCACGCTCCCGCGCCCGGAGCCGGTCCGGCTCCGGAACTGCACCCGCTGGTCGAGGAGCTGCTGCGTCACCCGCGCGCCGGGGTACGCCTGCACGCACACCGGACGTCGCGCGCCCTGTTCGACCGGGACACCCATGCCCGGCTCACCGCGCTCCTGCTGTCCGATCCGCTGCCGGACGTGGTGCGCATGGCTGCGCGGACGCTCGGCCGCGCAGCCTGGGAGCCCGCGCTGCCCGACCTCGTCCGGCTCCTCGACCACGCGAAGCCGGTGGTCCGGAGCGCCGCCAGGGACGCGCTCGCCCGCTTCGGAGGCACGGCGGTCCCGGTCCTGCGCCGGGCCGCGGCCCACGCCCGGCCCGACCGGCGGCCGCTCTACACGGACGTGCTCGCCGAGATCTCCGGTGCGGGGGGCTGACGGGGCAGGGGCAGGCGAGCACCGCCCGAGGGTGTGCGGTCAGTCCCCGGCCCCCCGGGACGCCGCTGCGGCGACCTGGTGCAGCGTCCGTCCCGTACGGGCGGACCGGGCGTGGTACGGGTCGGGGGAGCCGGGCCTGTCGCGAACGGCGAGGCGGTCGTTGGCCTTGATCAGCAGCCACGCCTCGTGGCCGCCGCTGTCCGGCTCGTCGCCCTTCTGGACGCGGGTCAGCGCGAACTCGCCGTGCAGCTTCGACCCGTACAGCCAGAACGTCGCATGGCCGAGCGCCAGGGACTCGGAGAAGGGGACGGATCCGCCCTGCCCGTCGTGTCCGAGCGGCCGGTAGGTGCCCTGGTCCCAGACGATGACCGTGCCGCTGCCGGACTCGCCCCGGGGAATGACTCCTTCGAACTCGCGGTACTCCAGGGCGTGATCCTCCGTCGGCACGGCGAGCCGGCGGTCGCTGGGGTTCTCCGAGGGCCCGCGCGGCACCGCCCAGGACTTCAGTACGCCGTCGACCTCCAGCCGGAAATCGAAGTGCAGGCGCCGCGCGTCATGGATCTGCACGACGAAGTGGGGCCGCGGTGTGCCGTTGTTCTCCACGTCGTGCTCCTTTCGTGGCCCCGGCCCGTCTCGCCGGTCCGTGTCTCCACTCTGCGGCTGCCCGGGACGACTCGCACGATGAGCCCACCGCCTTCAGGCGCATATGCCTCTGGGGTATGCCGTTCCCTCTCCGGTCCGGACCAGGTTATTGACGGCTCCTGTGGCGCTCTCTTAAATCAAGTATTGAAATATGCGCCAGAGGTGATCGCCCCAACCGTTCACCTCTCGGTGTCGACCTGTCATGCACATGCCCCCCACGCGAAGTGATGTGATGACCGTGCACCCCACGCACTCCACGGCGCGCAGCGTCTCCCGGCGCCGCCGCGTCGCTCTCTACGCGGCCTCGCTGCTCTGCTGTTCCGCCATCCTGACCGCGCTCCCCGGCGGAGCGTCCGCCGCGCCCGCCGCCGGCTCCCCGGCTCCCGGGCCCGGGGCGCGGGCCGTCGCCTTCGAGGACCAGTTCGACGGACCGGCCGGCGCCGCCGTGGACGGCGGCAAGTGGCAGATCGAGACCGGCGACAACGTCAACAACCACGAGCGGCAGTTCTACACCCCGGGCAACGACAACGCCGCGCTCGACGGCCGGGGCAACCTCGTGATCACCGCCCGGAAGGAGAACCCGGGCAACTACCAGTGCTGGTACGGGACCTGCGAGTACACCTCGTCCCGGCTCAACACCTCTGGCAAGTTCGCCGCCGCCTACGGTCACGTCGAGGCGCGCATCAAGATCCCGCGCGGCCAGGGCATCTGGCCCGCGTTCTGGATGCTGGGCGACGACATCGGCAACGTCGGCTGGCCGAACAGCGGTGAGATCGACGTGATGGAGAACGTCGGCTTCGAACCGGGCACCGTCCACGGCACCCTGCACGGTCCCGGCTACTCCGGCTCGGGTGGCATCGGCGCCGCGTACACGCTGCCCGACGGGCAGGCGTTCGCCGACGACTTCCACACCTTCGCCGTCGACTGGGCGCCCGACGCCATCACCTGGTCCGTCGACGGCCAGCTCTTCCAGCGGCGCACCCCGGCCGATCTGGGCGGCAACCAGTGGGTGTTCAACAAGCCCTTCTTCCTCATCCTGAACCTCGCGGTCGGCGGCTACTGGCCCGGCGACCCCGACGGCAGCACGCGGTTCCCCCAGCAGATGGTCATCGACTACGTCCGCGTGACGACCGGCGACTGATCACCGGCCCGCCCCGGGGCGGCCCCGAAACGTGGACGGCGGCAGAGGTGCTCCTGCCGCCGTCCACCCCCGACCCGAGAGCGGAATAGCATGATCCTCATGGAAAAGCGCACACTCGGCAGGACCGGCCGTGACGTCTCGGTCGTCGGACAGGGCACCTGGCAGCTCGGGGGCGACTGGGGCGAGGTCGCGGAGGACGACGCGTTCGGGATTCTCGACGCGGCCGTCGAATCCGGCGTCACCTTCTTCGACACCGCGGACGTGTACGGGGACGGCCGCAGCGAACAGCTCATCGGCCGCTACCTCAAGAACCGCCCCGACGCCCACGTCCTCGTCGCCACCAAGATGGGCCGCCGCGCGGACCAGGTCGAGGAGAACTACGTCCTGGACAACTTCCGTACCTGGAACGACCGTTCCCGCGCGAACCTCGGGACCGACACACTCGACCTCGTACAACTGCACTGCCCGCCCAGCGGCGTCTACTCCTCCGACGCCGTCTACGACGCCCTGGACACCCTGGTCGCCGAGCAGCGGATCGCCGCCTACGCGGTGAGCGTCGAGACCTGCGCCGAGGCGCTGACCGCCATCGCGCGCCCCGGCGTCGCGAGCGTGCAGATCATCCTCAACCCGTTCCGCCTCAAGCCGCTGGACGAGGTCCTCCCGGCGGCGGCAGCGGCGGGCGTCGGCGTCATCGCCCGGGTGCCGCTCGCCTCCGGCCTGCTCTCCGGCAAGTACACCAAGGACACCGTCTTCGGGCCCGAGGACCACCGTACGTACAACCGGCACGGCGAGGCGTTCGACCAGGGCGAGACGTTCTCCGGCATCGACTACGCGACCGGCGTCGCCGCGGCCGCCGAGTTCGCCGAGCTGGCTCCCGAGGGCGCCACCCCCGCGCAGACCGCGCTGCGCTGGATCATCCAGCAGCCGGGCGTGACCAGCGTGATTCCCGGCGCGCGCTCGGTGGAGCAGGCCCGCGCCAACGCGGCGGCGGCCGCCCTGCCGCCGCTGCCGCAGTCCACGCTGGACGCGGTGCGGGACCTGTACGACCGGTCGATCCGCGCGGAGGTCCACGACCGCTGGTGACGGCGTTGCGGACCGGAGCGGGCGGGACTCAGTCGTCCCGCTCGTCCTCGTCCTGCGGGCCGCCGTCCTGCTCGCCCTGCTGGTCCGGCTGCTGCCCGCCGCCCTCGCGGACGTCCTGCGAAGGGCCCGAGGACGGACTCTGATCGGGCGTTCCGGCGGAGCTGGAGTCCGGGGAGAAAAGGATCATTCCGAGATACACGGCGGCCAGGAACGTCGCCGTGCCCGCGATGACGCTGGCCACCCTGGGCCTCCGTCGTATCGCCTCACGGGTACTGCGACGACGGGCCGGAGCCGATCGGGTCGGCGCCTGCCGTCTTCGCCCCGTGGGCCCCGGGAGCCGGTACGTGGTCTGTCTCTTATACACATCT
>NZ_NTGZ01000377.1 GCF_002551245.1 Streptomyces sp. rh34 | reverse complement strand
AGTCCGGCCCGTACGGCGCCTGCCCGACCCGGCCGAGTCCGGCCCGTACGGCGCCTGCCCGCCCCGGCCGAGTCCGGCCCCCCATCGGTGCGTGCCCCCTGGCGCGGTGCGCCCACCGCCGCAAAGGGCAGCGATCCCTTCCCCCGTCCCGGGTACTCGCGGCCTGTCCTTCGCCCCCGCGCGGGGGCGAAGCTGGCCGGTGGAGAGTCATCGACAGACTGTGAGGTGGGCCGTGACCGGCACCGCTGGCCCGGCAAAGCATTCCCGGCTGGGCCGACTGACCGGTGCGGTGGTGCTGTTGGCACCGCTGCTGCTGGTCGGCTCGGCCGCCGCCCCGCACGGAGCCGCCGAGGCCGTCGCCGCCCCGGCGGACGCGGAACCGCTCCAGGCGGGGCGCGTCGCCTTCGCCGGGACCGAACACCGCAGCCTGGGGCGGGCCAACGACAAGGACACCACCGACCCGCTGTTCGGCGACGGCCCCGCCCACTACGACCAGGACCCCTCCGCCCGAGGAGACGTCCTGGTCTTCACCAGCCTGCGTGACAGCCCCCGGCCCCAGGTGTACGTGCGCGACGCGGACGGATCGGTCCGCCGGCTCACCACCGACAAGGACGCGGCCCACCCCGAACTCTCCCCGGACGGAAGGACCGTGGTCTTCGACTCGGCGGAGACCGAACCCGACGGCACGGTCCAGCGCGACCTGTGGACGATCGGCATCGACGGCGGGGACCTGCGCCGGATCAGTGACACCCCGGACAACGAGGAGTCCCCGACCTGGTCCCCGGACGGCAAGAGGATCGCGTACGCCTGCGACGGCGACGCCCTGCGGGGGTGGCAGATATTCGAGCAGGCCGTCGCCGGCGGCCCGCGCACCCGGATCAGCGACGGACCGGCCGGAGACGCCACCGAGCCGTCCTGGAACCCGGTCGCCGACGACGCCCGCCGGGGCCTCGTCGCGTACACCCTCACCACGAACCCCGACCCGGCCGTCGACGACGGCACCGAACTGCGGGCCACCCAGGGCCTCGGGACCGACCGGCCGCTGCTGGCCGGTACCCACGCCGAGTGGGGCACCCGCTCGGCCTCCTGGCTGCCCGACGGCAAGGACATCGTCTTCCTCAGCCCGTACCACACCTGCGGCTGCGACGACTTCGACCACGCCTACCGGGTGACCGCGTTCGAGGGCGACGAGCCGCCGGACCAACTGGTCAACGAGAACCGCGAGGTGGGGCCGCCCACCTGGTTCGCCCCGGCCGGGACCGTCGTCGTCCCCCGGATCACCCCGGACCCCGAGACCGTCAAGAAGCCGGACGAGCTGCTGGCCGCCGCGCAGATCGTGACGCTCCAGGACGTCCGGCAGGACGGCTCCGACCCCCGCGACCTGGGTCTCACCATCCTGAAGGAGGACCCGGCGGCCCGCACGAACACGGACCACGCCAAGAACCCCCTGTTCAGGCCGGCCGACGGCTACGACCCGTGGCACGAGCGGCAGAACTACACGCCCGACGGCCGGCGCATCGTCGTCACCCGCTTTGAGGACGGCGCCGAAGGGCGGATCGAGCGGATCTGGATGGCCGACGCCGACGGCTCGCACGCGGAGGTGCTGGAACTCGACGGGCGCGGCCCCAAGGACTGGGACACCGACCCCACCTTCTCGCCCGACGGCACCAAGCTCGCGTTCACCCGGACCTCGCCCGGCGGCGTCGGTGACAAGGGGGGCCGGAGCAGCATCCTCATCGCCGATGTCGCCACCGGCGCGATCCTCGACGAGATCCGGTCGCCCGAGGGCCAGCAGACGGGCGACGACGCCCAGCCGACCTGGTCCTCCGACGGCGTCAACCTCGCCTTCACCCGCAGTCAGGTCATCAACGGCAACGGCGGCAACAAGCACATCTGGGTCGTGCCGGTGGCGAACCTCGACCGCCAGCGGGACCTGAGCGCCACCATCTGCCCCGGCGACTGCGAGGTCATCGACGACAGCCCCGCCTTCTCCCCGGACGGCACGAAGGTGGCCTTCAACCGCAAGGACGGCGGAGGCAGGGTCAACCAGCAGGCCGGGGTCCTCATCAAGCCCCTGCGCGGCGGCGGCTGCCGGGTCGTGCTGCCCTCCGTCCAGAAGGACAACCCCGACGGCTGCGACCTGCCGGTCCCCGACACCTCCGTGACCGGACCCCACCAGCCCCGTGACGTGGCCTGGTCCCCCGACGGCAGCAAGCTTCTCTTCACCTCGCGCCGGGAGCTCCCGGCCAATTCCATGGAGCAGCTCTCCGTACTCGACATCGCCTCCGGCGACGTGGCCCCCCTCGACAACACGCACAACGGACGGCAGAAGGAGCCCGCCTTCCAGCAGTCGGTCGACCTGTCACTGACCGCACCGCCCACCGGAGACCCGGTGGAGGTCGGCGCGTCCACCGAGGTGGCGATCACCGTCACCAACCGGGGCCCCTCACCCTCGCCCGGCACCCTCCTCACCGTCGACGCCCCGCCCGGCGTACGGCTGGAGGAACTGACCACCGACGCCGGGACCTGCGCCGCCGGTACGCCCCAGTGCGACCTCGGCATCGTCCCGCCCGGGGCCCGCGTGACGATCACGGCACGGCTGACCGGCGTGACCACCGGCGACCAGCGGGTCAACTGGTCCGTCACCGGGGCCGTCCTCGACCCCAACCCCACGGACAACGCCACCGGAACGACCGTCCCGGTCGAGGACGTGCCGCCGCCGACCCCGACCCCCACTCCCACGACGCCGTCCCCGACTCCGACGACGCCCACGCCCGCCCCGCCGCCGACGACCACGCCGCCCCCGCCGCCGGCCCCCGCACCGCCGCCCCCCGCGCCCGAGGCCGGCCCCGGCGTCACCGTGCGGGCCCAGCCCAGCCCCGGCTACGTCGGCGGCAAGGTCGTGGTGACGTACACCGTGCGCAACGGCCGTAACGCACTCGCCACCGGACTCCGGCTGAAGCTCGGACTGCCCGGAAACATCCCCGCCGGACCGCTCCCCGCGGGCTGCACCGGCGGGGCGTGCACGCTCCCCGACCTCGCACCCGGCGCGTCCACGGTCATCAGCGTCGTCCTGTCGCCCGACAAGGCCCTGCGTACGACGATCACGGCGTCGCTCACCACCACGGGCACCGACGCCAACCTCCGCGACAACGTCTCCCGGATCCCGCTGCGCATCCTCCAGCCCCGCATCATCGCGGTGCCCGCCGTCGGCAAGCCCGGCTTCGTCACCTCCGTACGCGGCAAGGACTTCCCGCCCGGCGCACCCGTCACCCTCAGCTGGAAGCCCGGGATCACCGCCGCCGCGGCCCCGACCCGGCCGCTGGGCGACGGCACGTTCATCGCCCAGCTCCTCATCCTCGCCAAGGACCGGACCGGGCCGCGCACGATCACCGCGAAGGGCCCCGGCTTCAGCCCCGTGAAGACCGACTTCCTCGTGGTGCTCGGCACCATCACCCCGCCGGACGAGGTGATCCGCCGATGATCCACGAGGTCGACGAGGGGCTGCGGCTGCTGCTCGCCGACGCCGGACTGGAGGACAGCGGCGTCGACCTGGTCTTCGACGCCCCGACGAAGGACTGGTCCGCCCGCCGCAACGCCCCGACCATCAGCGTCTTCCTGCACGGCATCCGCGAGGACGCGGGCAGGCGGCGCGCCGGCACGACCGAGACGCACGACGAGGACGGTGTGGTCACCGGCTGGCGGACCCCGCCGCGCTGGTTCGAGCTGACCTATCTGGTCACCGCCTGGACCAACCGCCCGCAGGACGAACACCGACTGCTCTCCGAGGTGTTGCGCACCCTCGTCCGCTCCGACGTGCTGCCCGCCCGGATGCACACCGGAAGCCTCGCCGAACTCGGCCTGACCGTGGAGCTGGAGGCGGCGGGGCCGGGAGCCGGCGGACCGTCCGCCTCGGACGTCTGGTCCGCGCTCGGCGGCGAGTTGAAGGCCGCGATCGACCTGCGGGTCCTCGCACCCCTGGCCGGCGAACGCACCCCCGCGGGCCCACCCGTCACCGAAGGACTCGTCATGAAGGCCGCGCCCCACCTGGACGGCGACGACGGCGGCCCCGGCCGGCGCCTGCGCTACGACGGAGCGTCCGACCCGGGCGGGCAGGGCTTCGCCGCGCCCCGTGAACGGCAGTTGCCGCCCGGCCGGCGCAAGCGGGGGAACGCCGCACGATGACCCTGGCACCCCAACAGCTCCACGGTCACCTCCCCATGACCGGCGTCGAGGAACTCTGGGAGCGGCTCGGCCGCGTCGAGCAGCGGGTCCGGGAGGCCGTCGCGGCACGCCGGGCCGTCGACCCGGACCCCGACGACCCCTACCGGGGGCAGTACCTCACCCCCGAGGGCGCGGCACGGATCCTGGAGACCCGCGACGCGTTCACGCCCGTACCGGAGTACGAGGACGGAGCCCCGCCGGAAGCCCCGGCCGGGAGCCGGCTCGGCCGCCTGGCCGAGCGCTTCGGTCTCGCCCCGCCGGACGTCGAACTCCTGCTGGTCGCCCTGGCCCCGGACATCGACACCCGGTTCGAGCGGCTCTACGGCTACCTCAACGACGACCTCACCCGCCGCCGGCCCACCATCGGCCTGGCCCTGGAACTCTGCGGGCTGCCCGCGGCCGGCCCCGGACGCTTCCGGTTCTCGCCGTCCGCCCCGCTCGTCGCGGGCGGGCTGCTGGATATCGCGGACGGCGAGCGCCCGCTGCTCTCCCGGACCCTGCGCGTACCGGACCGGGTCACCGCGCATCTCCTCGGCGACGACGGGACCGACGGCCGGCTGCGCGGGATCGTCCAGGAGGCCGCGCTGCCCCGTGAGCCGGACGAGCGCCCCGAGGTCTCCCGGATCGCTGCCGCCCTCGGCACGGGCAGCGGACTGGTGCACCTCCTCGACCGGGGCGGCGACCCGTGCGGCCTCGCGATCGAGGCGCTGGCCGCCGCCGGCCGGCGCCCGCTGGTCGTCGACATCGCGGCGCTCACCACCGCCCCCGAACAGGCTTCGCTCGTACGGGCCCTGGCGACCGAGGCCCGCCTCGGCCGCGCCGGGGTGGTCCTCGGCCCGCTCGAAACGCTCGCCCCCGAACGCCCCGAAGGGGCCCGGGTGCTCGGTTCCCTGTGCGCGGCGCTCGGCTCCACCCCTCTGATCGCGTACGGGAAGAAGAACTGGGACCCGCTGTGGACGGCGGAGAGCCCGGTGCCCGTCACCGCCCCGCCCCCCGGCCCCGACGCTGTCTCTTATACACATCTCTGAGCGGGCT
>NZ_NTGZ01000376.1 GCF_002551245.1 Streptomyces sp. rh34 | reverse complement strand
AACAGCGGGCTGCCCTTCGTCATCGCCCTCAACGGCTTCGACGGACACCAGCCCTACACCCCCGACGAAGTACGCGAGGCACTCCAGATCGGGCCCGACGCACCCATCATCACGACCGATGCCCGCCACCGGGCGGACGCCAAGAGCGGCCTGATCACGCTGGTCGAGCACGCCCTGATGGCACGCCTGAAGTAGTACTTTCACCAGGCGTAAGTCGATATCGGCATACGCAAGTTGCCGTAGTCACGCGGGGGCGGCCTGTGTCGTTTGACACGATCCGCCCCCGTGTTCATAACGTTTCGACAGAGAATTGACTCCACGCCGCCACCCGACGCATCCATTCGGTGCCACTGCGCTCACATGAGCCCCGCCTTTTGACGGGGCTCGCTCTTTATGCCCGTTTTATCTGAGGTCTGGGCCACTCGGAATCGCCCGTTCCGACTGTTTGGAACGGGACCGGTCCCCGTGCTGCAATTCGACGAACTCCCCAGTAGTACGGCCCTGAACGAATAATCCGGCACAGCGTAGGTGCCGACGCCGAGAGGTTGTTGGTCGAGTGAGGCGAAGCAACGAGGGCTCCGCGGCGCAGCCCGAGCGGGGCAACTTCACCCCGCCGTCGCGCGCTGTGGCGTCCCCTGCGGACGCGTCCGGGACGGAGTCCGCCGGTGGCGGCAGCACCAGCCGGATGTCCCCGCGCAACTGGCGTGTGGCCACCCGGCTGAACGCGATCCTCCTGATCCCGGTGCTGGTCGGCCTCGTCATGGGCGGCTTCCAGGTGAAGGGCTCCATCGACACCTGGAGCGAGGCGCAGGACGCGGAGAAGGTCGCGGTCGTCGTGCGCGCCGCGTCCGACTACGGACAGGCGCTCCTGAACGAGCGGGACCTCACCGCCGAGCCGCTGCTCTCGGGCGACCGTGACGCCGATGTGGTCGAGCAGACCCGGGCCACCACGGACGAGGCCGCACGGAAGTTCGACGTCGCGGTGGAGGGGATGCCGGCGAAGCCGGGCCTGGAGCGCCGTCTGAAGCTCTTCAAGGCCGAGGAGCCCAAGCTCCCCGAGCTGCGCAAGGCCGCCTACGCGGGGGCCCTGGACCCGGTGAAGACCGAAGAGGGTTACACCCAGGTCCAGCACTCCCTGATGCAGTTCGCCAACGAGCTCGGCCTCGGCACCGGCAACATCACCAGTTACGGCCGTACCGTCTACGCGATCGAGCTGTCCAAGGCTGCAGAATCGCTTCAGCGCTCGATCGGCATGCACCTGCTGGTGCGCCCGAGCAAGAAGCCGGGCACGTACGACGAACAGGTCAAGTCGTTCGGCTCGTACAACTACCTGGAGCAGATCGCGCTGGGCGAGTTCAACTCCGGCGGCACCCAGGCCGACGTCAACCGTCTCAAGCAGGTGATGGCCGGCAAGGCCGCCGAGGGCGCCAAGCAGCTCAAGGCGGCCAAGGAGCAGGCCGATGCCGCGGGCGAGCCCTTCGTGGAGCCTCCGAGCATCGACGGCTCGGTCTTCGACGGCATGGCCCGGGAGATCGGCAAGGGCCAGGACCCCGAGGAGCTGGCGGCGAAGGGCATCACGCCCGCGAGCTGGATGGCGGCGGCGACCGCGAAGTTCGAGGGGTACGCCACCGTCGAGGACGAGCTGGTCACCAAGGCGGTGGACGAGGCCGCGAGCATTTCCTCCGACGCCAAGACCGACGCCGTCGTCAACGGCCTCATCGTCGTCATCGCGCTGCTGGCCGCGTTCATCCTGGCCGGGCTCATGGCCCGCCAGATGAGCCGCTCCATGCGTCAGCTGCGTACCGCCGCCTTCTCCATCGCCGAACAGCGGCTGCCCTCCCTCGTCGACCAGCTCTCCCGCACCGACCCGGGCCGGGTCGACACCCGGGTGCAGCCGATCCCGATCACCACGCAGGACGAGATCGGCGAGGTCGCCCGCGCCTTCGACCAGGTGCACCGCGAGGCCGTCCGGCTCGCCGCCGAGCAGGCCATGCTGCGGGGCAACGTCAACGCGATCTTCACGAACCTCTCGCGCCGCAACCAGTCGCTCATCGAGGGCCAGCTGACCCTCATCACCGACCTGGAGAACAACGAGGCCGACCCGGACCAGCTGGAGAGCCTCTTCAAGCTGGACCACCTGGCCACCCGTATGCGCCGTAACGGCGAGAACCTCCTCGTCCTCGCGGGCGAGGAGCCCGGCCGCCGCTGGAACCAGCCGGTTCCGCTGGTGGACGTCCTGCGGGCCGCCTCCTCCGAGGTGGAGTCCTACGAGCGCATCCAGCTGACCGGTGTGCCGGAGAGCGAGATCCACGGCCAGGCCGTCACCGACCTCGTGCACCTGCTGGCCGAGCTGCTGGAGAACGCCACTACGTTCTCCTCGCCGCAGACCAAGGTCAAGGTCACCGCGACCCGGCTGCCCGACGGCCGCGTCATGGTCGAGATCCATGACAAGGGCATCGGCCTCACCGCCGAGGACTTCGCCGACATCAACCACAAGCTGGCCAACCCGCCGACCGTGGACGCCGCGGTGTCGCAGCGCATGGGCCTGTTCGTGGTCGGCCGGCTCGCCGACCGGCACGGGATCCGGGTCCAGCTGCGCCCCTCGGGCGAGCAGGCCGGGACCACGTCGCTGGTCATGCTGCCGGACGCCATCACCCACGGTGGCGGTGGCGAACCGGGCGGCGGCCAGGACGACTTCACCGTCTCCTCGATCATCCCCGAGCAGCAGCAGGCCTTCGAGCCGGCGCCGCGGCAGGCCCCGATGCGGACGGCGGCGGAGCTCGGCTTCGACGACTCGCGCTACGAGACCCCGGCGGGCCCGTCACAGCTGGACCCGGTCGGACGCTCGCTGATGCGCGAGGAGCGCAGGGCGGCCCTGGAGGCCCAGTCGGGCCCGGGAGGCCCGTTCGGGGGCAACTCCCAGGAACAGCAGGGCTACGCGCCGGAGTCGTACCAGGGCGACCCGTACGATGGGCAGCGGCGAGAGGGTTACGCCGACGATCGCTACGGCCAGGACCAGTACGGCCAGCAGCCGCAGCAGCAGCCGTACCAGGGAACGTACGAGCAGCAGCAGTACGGCGCCGAGGGCGGGTACGCGCAGCAGGATCAGCAGCCGCAGCAGCACCCGGGAGACGGTTTCCCGGAATCGGCATATGCCGATCAGCATGCCCAGCAGGGTCAGTACGCCGCCCCGTACGCGACTTCGCCGGACCAGTCCCACCAGGATGACTGGCCTGTTCAGAGCGGTTTCGGACACGCATATGAGCCGATTGCTCCCGCCGAATCGGAATCTGTTCCGAGCACGCCCGCAGAGCCTTCGGAACGCGTAGGCTTCGACCGTCCGGGGCCCACCCCGAACGTCGGCCACGAGCTGACCGAAGCCGGTCTGCCGCGCCGAGGCGGTCAGCAGCACTGGCAGCCCGGCCCCGGTGGACGCGGCAACGACCAGCCCGATCCGGCCCCGGGGCCCCAGCCGCAGCAGGAACAGCGGCAGGACCCGCAGACGGACGGGGACGGCACCGACGACTGGCGCTCGACGAACGACGAGCGCTGGGAGCGGGCCGAGAAGCTCCGTGAGCCGAAGGCAGGCGGAATCACCCCCTCCGGCCTCCCCCGGCGCGTACCCAAGGCCAACTTGGTCGAGGGCACGGCGGAGCAGACCCAGCAGGGCGGCCCCCAGGTCTCCCGCGCGCCCGAGGACGTCCGCGGCAGGTTGAGCAACCTGCGGCGAGGGGTCCAGCAAGGACGCAGCGAGGGTTCGGACACCAGTACCACCTACAACCAGGAGCGTTAGTGTGAGCCCGATGAGCCAGGCGGCGCAGAATCTCAACTGGTTGATCACCAATTTCGTGGACAACACCCCAGGGGTGTCGCACACGGTGGTGGTCTCCGCCGACGGCCTCCTGCTGGCGATGTCCGAGGGTTTCCCGCGCGACCGCGCCGACCAGTTGGCGGCCGTCGCGTCCGGTCTGACGTCGCTGACCGCGGGCGCCTCGCGGATCTTCGAGGGCGGCGCCGTGAATCAGACGGTTGTGGAGATGGAGCGTGGATTCCTCTTCATCATGTCCATTTCCGACGGATCCTCACTCGCTGTTCTGGCCCACCCGGACGCCGATATCGGTCTGGTTGGGTACGAAATGGCCCTTCTGGTGGACCGCGCGGGCAGTGTACTGACCCCGGACCTCCGCGCCGAGCTTCAGGGAAGTCTTCTTAACTAGCAGACAGACAGTGCGTTTCTCGCCACCGCGCCATAAAGTGCGGTGGCGCGGCCCCACTGGGATCGGTGACCGGCAGTCGGAGGAGGAAACGTGGCAGCACCCACAGGCGGGCACCCCTACAGCGGTGACCAGAGGATTCCGGGTGAGCACGGTGACAACCGTTTCGGCTTCCCTGCCGCACCCGGCGGGCAGGGCTCCGGCCAGTACCAGCCATACCAGGAGCCGCAGCACTCACAGCAGGAGCACGGTGCTCACGGCGCGCAGGGGTCCGAGTGGCCCCCGCAGCAGCCGGGGGCGGGGTGGCCGCAGCAGCCTCAGCGGTACGACGCGCCCCACCAGCCGCGCAGTCAGCCGGTGCAGCAGCGGCGGGCTCCCGAGCCCGCCAAGCCCGCCGTGCACAACCCGCTGGTCCGTCCGTACGCCATGACCGGTGGCCGGACCCGACCGCGTTACCAGCTCGCCATCGAGGCGCTGGTCAGCACCACGGCCGATCTGTCCCGGCTGCAAGGGCAGTTGCCCGAGCACCAGCGGATCTGCCGGCTCTGCATCGAGATCAAGTCGGTCGCCGAGATCTCGGCCCTTCTCTCGATCCCCCTCGGCGTTGCCCGGATCCTCGTCGCCGACCTGGCCGAGGCCGGACTCGTCGCTATCCATCAGCCCGGCGGCGACGAGGCCGCCGGCGGCCAGCCAGATGTGACACTGCTCGAAAGGGTGCTCAGTGGACTTCGCAAGCTCTAGCGGCGGAGCGGCCCGCTCCACTACCTCGGCGAAGATCGTGGTGGCAGGGGGCTTCGGCGTGGGTAAGACCACGTTTGTCGGTGCCGTTTCGGAGATCAATCCGCTGCGCACCGAAGCCGTGATGACGTCCGCCTCCGCGGGCATCGACGATCTGACCCACACCGGGGACAAGACCACCACGACGGTGGCCATGGACTTCGGCCGCATCACCCTGGACCAGGACCTGATCCTGTACCTCTTCGGTACACCGGGTCAGGACCGTTTCTGGTTCATGTGGGACGACCTGGTCCGCGGCGCCATCGGCGCCGTCGTC
>NZ_NTGZ01000375.1 GCF_002551245.1 Streptomyces sp. rh34 | reverse complement strand
CCATCAGGGTGCGCTCCACCCGGTAGAGCGCGAGCGGATGGTTGCGGACGCGACCGGTGACCTTGCGGGCCGCGTCGTTGCCGAGGTGGTGGCTTCGGCCGGTGCCGAGATCCGCGCGGACCAGTGGGCCGCCCTGGAGCCGGACGTCGGTCTCCGGGCCGACCAGGGTGAAGTTGGGACCGGAGGTGACCTGGGCTCCGAGACGGGTGTCACGGACATGGGCGCGCTGGTTCTGGTACGTGGTCTGGGCGAGGTCGCGCACCTCCGCCTTGACCGACTCCGTGACCAGGGTGGCCCGGTGCGGGATCGACCGCTCGACGACCAGGTGTCCGAGCGGGCGCTGACCGCTGCCACGGGTCAGCCCGGGCCCGCTGACCGGTCCGGCGAGCCGCCCGAACAGACCGTGCAGCCGTCCCGGCCGGACGTAGGAGACCAGCGTGCGGTGCGCCGAGCTCCCGGGGCGTGCTCCGGAGATGGCGAGCGCCACGTCCTCGGGCGGGTCCGTCAGGTGCAGGGCGGCGGTGTCGCTGATCCGTGGCTCGACGCCGTCCGGGAAGGTGAGCGTCTCCGGTGCCCGTCTCGGCCCCTTGAACGGCACGGTGAGGTCGTCCGGCAGCCGCCAGCTCAGCCCGTCCCGCACGGCGAACGTCGCGCTGTGCACGGGGGTGCGCTGCCAACGGAGGGCCGGCTCGGGCGGGGTGGCGTCCGGCCCGGTGGTCTTCGGCGCCTCGGTGACGCGCTCCACCCGCACCCGGTAGTGGACATCGTCCAGGTGCAGATGCGAGCCGTCCACCGCGCGGTACTCGGACTGGTTGTACGCCTGTGTGCCCAGGGTGTAGTCGGTCCGGCGGCTCCAGCCCAGCGAAACGCCGATCTTCAGCATCCAGTTGAGGGGCGGACCCATGCCCACCGCGGCGGCCACCCGACGCCCGACGCCGACACTGCGCCCGCCGCCCGTCACGGCCTGGCCGCGCCGCATGGTGTCCACCCGGACCGTGGATCCGTTGACGTCGGAGAAGCGTTCCCAGCGGTGATAGGGGATGGCCTCGACGGTCATCTCGTGCCCGACGCCGGACTTCTCCCGGCCCACGAGGCGGGCGCCGCGCGGCGCGGCGAAGGCGCCGGGCTGATCGGTCAGCAGGCGCAGCAGCTCCGCCTCGTCGAACTGGGCGCGCAGCTTCTCCGGCAGCTTGCCGAGGATCTCCTGGGCCACCTGCCCGGGCGAGCGGAGGGTGAGGACGCCGATGCCGTTCAGGAGTCCCGCCCGGGGGGCGGCGGCCGTGCGGGAGCCCGGCCCTCCGTCGCCCGGATCGGCGTCCGGGCTGATCAGGACGGTGGGCAGCCGGCCACCGTCCTCGAAGGTGACGGTGCGCGGCGCGCTCCCCGGCGGCCGGGCGTTCTCGCCGGTCAACAGCCGCGCGGGGCGGTGCCGTTCGAGCTGCGTCTCCAGCGGCACGGGATCGCCCCGGTCCGGGGCCGGGGTATCGGGGGCGTCCAGCTCGGTGATCCCGCCCATGCTCCGCAGCCACTCCCCGAAGACGTCGGAGCCGGCCGGATCCTGGGTGGCCGGAGCGGGCGGGTGTGCGGGCGCAGGGGTGAGGGTGACGGGCGCCGAGCCGGGGACCAGGGCGTCGAAGTGGTCGGTGCCGTTGTAGGACAGGTGCAGGGCCTCGCCCCGACCGCCCGGGTTGAGGGGCGTGACGAAGGTGCTCCCCGGCGCCCGCGCGTCCGACTGGACGAGCCGCAGGTCGAGGTCGAGGGTGTGCGCCAGCGCCTGCGGGAGTACGTCGGCGAAGGGCGAGGCCCACAGCGCGGGGAGTTCCGCCGCCGCGAGGATCAGCCCGTCGGTGCCGAGCCGTCGCGCGTCGGCAGGGGTCGGGGCCACCTCGGAGAGCTGCGGGTAGCCGCTGTCCCGGAGCATCCGCCGCCACCGTCGGCCGTCTCCGTCGGCGATGACCGCCTGCGCGATCCCGTCCCAGCGCTGGGCGATCCGGCCCTGCGCGTCCGGGTCCCGTACCCCGGCGAGGGCGGTCATCCGCAGGTCGTCGACGACGGCGAGCACCGGATCGGGGTTCGCCTCGGCCGCCGTGTCGAGGAGTTCGGACCCGGTGAGCCGGTCGCGCAGCAGCTCGCGCAGCCGGGTGACGTCCCGCGCGGCCCACGCCGGGGGTACGGGCCGGCTGCGCGCGCTGTCGAGCAGCGCCCGGAAGAGGCAGTTGCCGCCACCCGGGGTGTGCAGTCGGCGGAAGGCCAGCCCGTCCGCGCGCACGGAGTCCGCGGGGCCGGGTGTCACCGGGTCCTTGCTGAACAGGGTCAGACTTTCGGCGAGGCTCTCCGGTCGGCTCTGCGCGGGTGCCAGATCGGGTCGGCGACGGGCGAGTACGGCGGTGTCCTCTGGGCTCAGGGCCAGGTCGGAGAGAGGCAGCGGGGCTGTGGAGAGCGACCAGGTGATCCGCGCGGCGGGTGCGTAGGTGAGCCCGGTCACGTCTTCCGGCGAGACCAGGGTGGTCGGCGGGAGCTCGGGGGGCGGCGGGGGCAGCAGGACGTCGAGCGTCGTGTCGGGCGCCGAGGTGGCCCGCAACTCGGCTGCTGCGCGCAGGAATTCCCGGTAGTCGTCGGGTGTGGGGTCGGCCGAGGTCCCCTCGGTGGTGGTCGTGGCGGCTGCGGGGCCCGCCTCCGGCCCGCCGGTCGTCGCACCCGTCCCGTGGCGCCGGTCGATGACCATCCGGCGCAGCAGGTCCGGGGTCATCCGGCCGTCGCCGTAACGGGCCGCCGTGCCCTGATCGAGCCAGCGCAGGCCGTCCACGTACGCGAGTCCGGCGAGCAACTCCCGATTGCCGGGCTGCTGTTCTGCGTCGGTGCCGAGGACATCGCGCAGCGTGCGGAGCTGCTGCAGGGTGCGGGCCCGGGCGAAGGCGTCGGCCGGGTCCGGTCCCGTGTGCAGTCCCGCGTCGCGGGCCAGCGCGTCCAGGTCCGACCCGCCCGGCTCCGGGGTGAAGAGCCGCCACCGGCCCGGCCCTTCGGGTCCCTCGGTGAGCACCGCGCGGACGTTGCCGTCCCGGTCCTTGGCCGTGCCCGCCTCGGTGGTCGGGGCGTACACCGTGCGCCCGGTCCGGTTCGCCACGTGCTGGGCCACGGGCAGTCCCGCGATCCGCGGCTGCTGCCCGGTCTCGCAGGAGAACAGCACCAGCGGCCGGTCCTGATCGCCTTCCTCGGCCCAGGATTTGAGCACCTCTCCGAGCTGTACCCCGCTGACCTTCACGCTGGGATGCGCGGCGTCATCGGTGCCGAGCGTGACGGTACGGGGGGTGCCGTGCCCCGCGAAGTAGTCCGCGCCCCGCTCCGTTCCGGAGCCGGGGAGCGCGGTCGGCGGTCCCGTGAACACCGTACGAGGGGCGGGCGGAGCCTCGGTGGCCCCCGGGGCCGGGACCTCGGAGGAAGCGGTGCGCACGCCGCGGAAGGTGTCCTGGCCGAGCAGCGCCCGGCGCCCCGCGCTCTGCCCCGTACCGTCCTCGGCGGGGCTCTGCGAGATGGTCAGCGTCTGCACCGCGCGGCCGGGCCGGGGCTGATGGGACCCTTCCGGCACCCAGCGCCGCAGCTGCGCGAAGGGCACCGCGTGGCCGCTCAGGGTGGTGACGACCGGTTGTCTCTCGGGGGGCGTGGGGCTGTCTCCCCCGGTGGTGGCCACGTCGCCGCGCCCCGACTCCGGTGCGGTGGCCGCCTGTTCCGGGGACAAGTGCGGGCGGCCGGTGGGCAGGGCACCGTTGCGGACCAGGGACTCGACCATCTGCGGTACCGAACGGCCGCCCTGGAACAGGCCGTACATGTCGTCGGGTACGACGGGCCGGAAGCCCTGTTCCAGCAGGAGTTTGGGCAGCAGGAGCTGGACGTTGGTGCGGAGGTTGCCGTCCTGGAAGGGGTGGACCACGTGCAGCGCCCGGATGGTGCGGGCTATGGAGGCGAGCTTGGCTCCGTCGTCGGCCTCGGGTCGGCCGACGCGGGCGTAGTGCTGCTGGAACAACGTGTCGACGAAGTCGGCGGCGGCGCCCTTCTTGTAGTTGGTCGCCAGCGACGGGACGCTGTGCAGGAAGCGGGTGAGGATCGTGACCGGCCGGGGCGAGGGCAGCGGGTTGGCCCAGTTGTGCGTGGTCATGTCGTAGACCAGGGCCTGGCCCCCGATGCGCTCGTCGAAGATGTCGGGAGCGAGCGCGTCACCGCGCAGCGGGAACTGGGTGGTCCCGTCGCCTGACCAGTCGATCGCACGGCCGAGATGGCCGGTCGCCAGACCGTGCATGGCCTGGTACGCGGCCGAGTCCATGGGAGCCGCGACGGTGTCGGGATCGCCCAGGAACCGGGTGTACGCCGCGACCATGCCCGCCTGGAAACCCGGGGACCGGTCGTGGTCGTAGTAGGACCCGGGGTCGTCGGGGAAGGCTGCCAGGGCGGCTTCGTGATTCTTGGGGTCGATGAAGAACCGCCACCACTCGTTCTCCGGCAGGGTGTCCCGCAGCGTCCGGGGCGGTTGGCTCTGTTGCGGGTCCGCGGGCGGCACGACGATCTGTCCGGGCGGGGGCGGCGCGGCCGGAGGGGTGGCGGTGGTGTCCCCGTCGCCGCGGCCCGACTCCAGGTGCGGATCGGCGGCCGGCTCGGTCCAGGGCCGGGCGTCAACGGCCGCCTTGGAGGCGATGGGGGTCTCGGTGGTGGTCGTGATGACGGGCGGCTTGACGTCGGGGGCGGGCGCGGGGCCGGTGGTGATGACCGGAGGCCTGACGTCCGGGGCGGCGTCCGAACTGGTGGTGATCACCTTCGGCTCGGAGCCGGGCGCGGGCTCGGGGTCGCCGGTGGCGACCGGCGGCTTCACGTCCGAACCACGCGCCTCGCCGGTGACCGGGCTCTGGGCGTCCGAGACCGCCTTGACCGAGGACGGGTCGGAGACGCGCTCATCGGAATCGGCCCTGAGCGGGGTCTTCGGTGTCTGCTCGCCGGGCGGAGGCGCCATCACGCCGGGGCCGTCGGCCGGGTGGCCGTGCATGACGGGTCGTGGCGGCGGGGACGTCGAGGCGGTGGGCGGAGTGGCCGGGGCCGTGGGTGACGGGGTACTCGTCGTCGCGGGCGGCGTAGCGGTCGAGGCGCCGGGCGGCGGAGTCGCGGTCACCACGGGCGGCACGCCCAAGGCGTCGGCGAGCGGCAGCAGCACGTTCGCGCCGGGGAACGCCGTGCTCGCTGCCGCGTCCGGGCCCCCGACGAACTCCGGCCCGGTGAGCGGGCGGACCTGTA
>NZ_NTGZ01000374.1 GCF_002551245.1 Streptomyces sp. rh34 | reverse complement strand
CGCCGCGGCCGTCCTGACGGCCTGGACGGCGGCCCCGTCCGCCGCCGCCCCGCTGCCGCCGGAAGCCGGACGGCCCGGTCACTGCTCAGGCGTCGGGCTGATCAGGGTGCCCGGAGCCGCCCACCAGCAGGCCGACTGCCTGGAGGAGTTGACGACGGCCGGGACGGTGGCCTCCGGGCACACCGACCCGGCCGACTGGGCGGGACTCACCCCGAAGGACCTGGCCACCCCCAGCGGCGTGCCGGGCATCCAGATCGACGGGTACTTCCCCGACGCCTCGACCGGCAACACCAACCACGGCTGGAACCACGACTCCCAGTTCGTCATCCGCCTCCCCGACCGCTGGAACGGCGGCCTCGTCGTCGCCGGCTCGCCCGGCGTGCGCGAGCAGTACGCCAACGACCGGGCCTTCGGCGACTGGGCGCTCGCCCGGGGCTACGCGTACGCCGCCACCGACAAGGGCAACACCTCGGCCGCGTTCCACCGGGACGGCACGGCCCCCGGCGACGCCATCGCCGAGTGGAACACCCGGGTCACCCAGCTCACCCGTGCGGCCCGCCGGGTCGTCGCCCGGCGCTACCACCGCCTCCCCTCCCGCACGCTGGCGATGGGCATGTCCAACGGCGGCTATCTGGTGCGCTGGCAGCTGGAGAACCATCCCGGGCTGTACGACGGCGGGGTGGACTGGGAAGGCGCGCTCTGGCGCGCGGACGGGCCGAACCTCCTCACCTTCCTGCCGCCCGTCCTCCGCGCCTACCCCCGCTACGCGGCCGGGGGCGAGGACGCCGAGGACGCCCACCGGACCATGACGGCCGCCGGTTACCCGGCCGGTTCGGAGTTCCTCTGGCCGTACCACCACCAGTACTACTGGGACCTCACCCAACGGATCTACCGGGAGGAGATCGACCCGGACTTCGACGGCGCGGCCGAGGCGGGCACTCCGTTCTGTGCACCGGGAACCCCCGCGTGCGACGCCGACTACGACTACGCGGGACGGCCGGCCGAGGTGCGCGACGCCGTGTCGGGAATCGCCCTGACCGGCCGCATCGGGAAGCCGCTGATCAGCTTCCACGGCACCCTGGACGTCCTGCTCCCGATCTCCAGGACCTCGGACGCGTACGCGCGGATGGTGCGGCGGGAGGGGCGCGGCGCGCTCCACCGCTACTACCGCGTCGAGGGCGGCACCCATGTGGACTCGCTCGTCGACACCTTCCCCGACCGGCTGCGTCCGCTCGTGCCGTGCCACCGTTCGGCGGCCGCGGCACTGGAACGCTGGCTGGACGACGGCCGACGGCCCTCGTCGAGCCGCACTCTGGAGCTGCCCGAAGGGGCCGGCCCCGCCGAGCTGCTCGGCCGCTGCCCGCTGGACGAGTAGCGGGCTCCGGCCGGTCGCCGGGTGGCGGATCCCCCCACTCCTCCGCCGCTCACTGTGGAGATCCGCACCATGGGATGTCCGGCCGGGTGTCTCTAGCGTTTCCGGCCATGACGAGCCAATTTCACGCAGCTTCCGGTTCCTCCGCGCCGGGCGCCGCGGCCGTGGACCTCAGGGGGCGCACCGCCCTGGTCACCGGCGGCGGCAGCGGCATCGGGCGGGCCACCGCCGAGGCGCTCGCCGGGGCCGGCGCCCTCGTTCACGTGGTCGACCGCGAGGCCGGGAGCGCCAAGTCCGTCGCCGCCGCGATCGGCGGTGTGGCCCACGTCGTGGACCTGGCGGACCCCGAGGCGATCGGGACGCTGCCGAGTGGTGCGGACATCCTGGTGAACAACGCCGGTCTGCAGCACGTGGCCGCCATCGAGGACTTCCCGCCGGACCGCTTCGAGCTGATCCAGAAGGTGATGGTGACCGCCCCGTTCCTGCTGATGCGGCACTGCCTCCCGCACATGTACGCCGGGGGGTGGGGCCGGATCGTCAACGTCTCCAGCATGCACGGACTGCGGGCCAGCGCCTTCAAGTCCGCCTACGTCGCGGCCAAGCACGGCCTGGAGGGGCTGAGCAAGGTGGCCGCCCTGGAGGGCGCCCCGCACGGGGTGACCAGCAACTGCGTCAACCCCGGTTATGTGCGCACACCCCTGGTGGAGGGCCAGATCGCGGGCCAGGCCGCCGCGCACGGGATCCCCCCGGAGGAGGTCGTCACCGACATCCTCCTGGACCGGTCCGCGATCAAGCGGCTGATCGAGCCCGAAGAGGTCGCCGCGGTCTGCCGCTGGCTCTGCGGACCCCACACCGACTACATCACCGGCGTCTCGCTCCCCGTCGACGGGGGCTGGAGCGCCCACTGACCCCACACGCGCCGCGGCCCCCCACCGTCGGCGACGGCTCCATCCGCTCGTACCGCTCCACCGGCCGGAACCGCTCGTACCGCACGCGACCCCGCTCCCCCGATCCCGCACCCCCGTCCCTGACAGCCCTGCCAATGAAACGCGGTGACTCCACCATGGGTTCCCCCAGCTCCGTCCAGCCCCCCAGGGGCAAGATCGGCCGCATCGTCGCGGCCAGCCTCGTCGGCACCACCATCGAGTGGTACGACTTCTTCCTCTACGGCTCGGCTGCCGCGCTCGTGTTCAACACGCTCTTCTTCCCCAGCAGCGATCCGCTGGTCGGCACGCTGCTGGCCTTCCTGACGTACGCGGTCGGCTTCGCCGCCCGTCCGCTCGGCGGCGTCGTCTTCGGCCACTACGGCGACAAGATCGGCCGCAAGAAGCTCCTCGTGCTCAGCCTGCTCATGATGGGCGGCGCGACCTTCGCCATGGGGCTGCTCCCCACCCATGCGAGCATCGGCGTCTGGGCGCCGATCCTGCTCACCGTCCTGCGCCTGGTCCAGGGCTTCGCCCTCGGCGGGGAATGGGGCGGAGCGGTGCTGCTCGTCTCCGAACACGGCGGCGACGAGCGCCGCGGCTTCTGGGCCTCCTGGCCGCAGTCCGGTGCGCCCGGCGGCAATCTGCTGGCGACCGGCGTCCTCGCGCTGCTGGCCGCCGTCCAGTCCGACGAGGCGTTCCTCGCCTGGGGCTGGCGCATCCCGTTCCTGCTGTCCGGCGTCCTCGTCATGATCGGCCTGTGGATCCGGATCTCGGTCGAGGAGTCCCCGGTCTTCCTGGAGGCGCAGCGGCGGTCGGCCGCCTCGGCCGCGCAGGGCGTCAAGGAACAGGCCCCGGTCGTCCAGGTGTTCCGCAAGAGCTGGCGCGAGGTGCTCCTCGCGATCGGCACGCGCTTCGGCGAGAACATCTCCTACTACATCCTCACCGCGTTCCTGCTGGTCTACGTGACCGTGCACCTGGAGATGTCCAGGAGCGACGCCCTCAACGCCGTCCTGATCGGCTCCGCGGTGCACTTCGTCACCATCCCGATGTGGGGCGCGCTCTCGGACCGGCTGGGACGCCGCCCGGTCACGCTGATCGGTGCGGTCGGCATGGCGTTCTGGGCGTTCGGCTTCTTCGCACTCCTGGACACCAAATCCTTCCCCGTCATCGTCCTCGCGGTCACCCTCGGACTGCTGCTGCACGGTGCGATGTACGGTCCCCAGGCGGCCTTCATCTCGGAGATGTTCGACACGAAGGTCCGCTACTCCGGCGCCTCGATGGGCTCCCAGCTCGCCTCGATCATCGGTGGCGCCCTCGCCCCGCTCATCGCGGTCGAACTGCTCAAGGACTACGAGTCGTCCGTCCCGATCTCCGTCTATCTCTGCTTCGCCTCCCTGGTCACCGCGGTGACGGTCTGGGTGGCGAAGGAGACCCGCGGCCGCGACCTCACCAAGGACGGCCTCGACGGCTCCGTCCCGGCGGCGCCGGTCGCGGCCGTCAAGGACTCGGTCCCCCTCGGCCACTGATCCCCAGCCCTCCCGCGCACCGCTCCGTGCGGTGCGCGGGAGGGCTGCCCCCGTTGTCCGCTCGGCCCCTCCCGGGAGGCGATCACCGTATGCTCACCGGCGTGACACCACCGGCCGCCCAGCACTCCGCGCCTGCCCTGCGCCGGCTCCTCGACCTGCTGGCGCAGGGTGCGGCGGTAGAGGAGTTCGACCGGCCGGCCGCCGCCGCCCGGCAGGCGGGGGCGTCCGAGGCCGAACTGGCCGAGATCGCCGAGGCCGCGGCCGTGGCGCTACGCATCCGGCGGACCCTCGGTCAGCACCGGGTGCGCGAGGCGCAGCTCACCGCCCTGTTCGACACGGCCAGCGACCTGGCGGCCCTGCGCGACCTCGACGCCGTCCTGCGGGCCATCGTCCACCGGGCGAAACTGCTGCTCGGCACCGACGTCACCTACCTCTCGCTCAACGACGACACCGCGGGCGACACGTACATGCGGGTCACCGACGGGTCGGTGGCCGAGGACTTCCAGCGGCTGCGGCTCGGCATGGGCGAGGGCCTGGGCGGACTGGTCGCCCAGACCGCCCGCCCGTACGCCACCGGGGACTACCAGGCCGACCCCCGGTTCCACCACACCACCACCATCGACAGCGCCGTCCTGAACGAGGGCCTGCGGGCGATCCTCGGTGTGCCGCTGCGCCTGGGCGCCCGCGTCATCGGGGTGCTGTACGCGGCCGACCGGGCCCCCCGCGAGTTCACCGCCTCGGAGGTGGCGCTGCTCTCCTCCCTGGCAGACCACGCCGCCATCGCCATCGACGGGGCGCGGCTTCTGGAGGAGACCCGGGCCGCGCTGGTCGACCTCAACGCGGCGTCGGAGACCATCCGGACGCACAGCGAGGCGATGCGCCGCGCCGAGGAGGCGCACGACCAGCTCACCGACCTCGTCCTGCAGGGCGGCGGCGCCGACGACGTGGCGGCGGCCCTCGCCGACATCCTGGACGGCGGGATCCTGATCCATGACGCGGACGGCGCCGAACTGGCCCGCGCCCGCACCGAGCCGCTGCCGCAGCCGATCCCGGCGGTGGCCTCCTCCCGGGCCAGGGGCCGGGCCGTTCCCCTGGCGGGTACCTGGGTCTGCGCCGTCCTCGCGGGCCCCGAACTCCTCGGCTCCATCGCGCTGACCGGCCGGGCGGGGCTCGCGGACGCCGACCGGCTCCTGTTCGAGCGCGCCAGCGTCGTCACCGCGCTGCTCATGCTGTTGCGCCGCTCGGTCGCCGAGACGGAGGACCGGGTACGGGGTGAGCTGCTGGGCGACCTGCTCTCGCGCACCGGCGACCCGGGCACGCTGACGGCCCGCGCACGCAGGCTGGGCGTCAACCTGAACCGGCGGCACAGCGTGTTCGTCGCGCACAGCGAGGTGGCCCCCCGCCACCGGCTGCTGGCCGCGACCGCCCGGAGCGCGCAGGCCCGTAACGGTCTGGCCGGGCTGCACCACGACCACATCGTCCTGGTG
>NZ_NTGZ01000373.1 GCF_002551245.1 Streptomyces sp. rh34 | reverse complement strand
CGCCCACCGAGATCTCCCCCCCCCCCTCGCCCCATCAGAGATGTGTAAAAGAGACAGACCCGAAGCCGTCCGGAAGCGCGCCCGCCGGTGCCGCGGTGCTCTGTCCCCGTCCCGCTCCGCCGGGGTTCGTGCCGCCACCGCTGCCGTCGGAGCCGCCCGTCGTCAGCGCGGCGACTCCCCCGCCGATCGCCGCCACCGCGACCGCCGCCGCGAGCACGGGCCGCCACCGGCTGCGCAGACGACCGCCGGCCGGGGCGCCGACGCTCCCCGTGCCGGGGTCCGTCGGGGTGGTCCGCCCCGGGGTGGTGGTGCCCCCCGTCGCGAGGTGAGCCTGCGTGTTCATGTCGCGGGTGCGGCCCGCACCGGGACCACCGGTCCTGGCCCCGCCGAGTTCGGCGGGCAGGTCCCGCAGCAGCACGAGGAGTTCGTCCGCCGAGGGGCGCCCCTCGGGCTCCTTGTCCAGGCAGGGCTCGACGACCACCCGCAGAGCCTCCGGAACGGCGTCCAGTGACGGCTCCTCGTGCACGACCTGATAGGCCGACATATAGGGGCTGTCCGCGTCGAAGGGACCGTGGCCGGTCGCCGCGTACACCAGGAGCGTCCCCAGGGAGAAGACATCGGAGCGCGGCCCCACCCCACGCGGCGCCTGCAACTGCTCGGGCGACATGAAGGGCGGCGTCCCGATGACCCGCCCGGTCATCGTCAACGTCTGCTGGTCCACCGCGCGCGAGATGCCGAAATCGATGACACGTGGGCCCTCGGGCGAGAGCACGACGTTCGAGGGCTTGAGATCGCGGTGGACGACCCCCACCCGGTGGATGTCGCGCAGCGCCTCCGCCAGCCCGATGGCGAGCCGCCTCAGCTCCGCTCCGTCCAGCGGGCCCCCCGCGGCGATGCGCTGCGCGAGCGTGGGCCCCTCGATATAGGTCGTCGCCATCCACGGCTGCTCGGCCTCGGGGGCCGCGTCGACCACGGCGGCGGTGAACGCCCCGCTCACCCGTCGCGCGGCGGCCACCTCCTGCCGGAAACGGATCCGGAACTCGTCGTCCCCCGCGAACTGCTGATGGATCAGCTTGATCGCGACAGGCCGCCCCGAGCTCGTACGGGCCAGAAAGACCGTGCCCATGCCGCCCGAACCGAGCCGCCCCTCCAGCGGATAACCGCCGATCTCGACCGGATCACCTCCGCGCAGCGACACTCTTCCCGACCTCCCGTCCCCCGTGCGTCTCTGCCACTACGGGCCCGCTCACCTGTGCTGCGTCCAAACTAGCCGCAGGGCGGTACAGCAGCGCAAAGCGGGTGACGAACAGGCGCCGGTCCCGCATCGGACCGCGGTGAAACGGGTCCGGGAGTGGCACGGGCTCCCGGATGTCACTCCGGATCGTTCCGGATGCCCGGCCCGGCGCTTCCCCCACTACCTTGTCGACGGCGCCCGCAAGACCGTGCCGTCCGGATCCCGGGGAGCAGCGATACCGACGACCGCCACCACCGACCGCGACGACGCCACCGCGCTCCGGTGCTCGCACGCGTTCCTCCCCAGGTGGTCTTCCCGTGCCTCACGACCCTGACAGTGGCCGACGCGGGGCGACGAAGCGCGCGGGAAGGCCGATTCCATCGACATTCCCCCGGTGCTTTCTCCGGTCGGCGGCCATCGACCGGAGTTCACGACGAAAGGCACCCCATGGAGAGACGCGGCTTGTACCGCTTCTACCGCAGATTCACCGGACTCGCCCTGGTGGCCGTCGTCTGGGGGCTGGTCATCGGAATGACCGCCCGGCCGCCGCCGCCCGGCCCGAACCCGTACCGCCGCCGGGCGACGACCGGACCGGTGTCTCCCGGTATTTCAGCGGCCCTCAGGGCCTGGCCATTCCGACGGCACCGTGCGATCCCGCCGGTCCGTCGGCCACCGACGGACTCCTGGCCGACCAGCTCAACCCGCAGCTCGACGCGAAGATGGCCGGCTACCTGAACGCGTACAAGATGTCCTGCGCGCGGATGGTCACGCAGGCGGTGAAGGACCGGGGGCTCAACCCGAGAGCCGCGGCGATCGCCGTCGCCACGATCATCGTGGAAACGAGCATGAACAACTACTCCCAAGCCGTCGACCACACCAGCATCGGGCTGTTCCAGCAGCAGGACTGGTGGGGCAGCCGGGAGCAGCGCCTGGACCCGGCCTACGCCACCAACGCCTTTCTCGACGACATGGAGCGGCGGTATCCGGCCGGTTCGTGGAACGGCGCGCCGATCGGCGAGGTGTGCTGGCGGGTGCAGCAACCGCGGGAGGACCTGCGCCACTTGTACGGGATCGAGGCGGGCGACGCCACGCTGATCGCGAACGCGTTGTGGTCCGGTACGAGCGGCGGCCCCCGGCATCCGTACGGCTCCGGCCGGGTCGTGTCCGGCCGGTCCGCGGACGGGCGTCTCGAGGCGTTCGCCGCCGGTTCTGACGGGGTGTACCACGCGTGGCAGACCACGGTGAACGGTGCTTGGTCGCCGTGGCGGTTCGCGGGTGGCCCGCGCGACGCCCAGCTTTCGGTGGCGGCCAACGCGGACGGACGTCTGGAGCTGTTCGCGCTGTCGGACGTGACGTTCGATCACATGTGGCAGACCGGGGCGAGCGCCGGGTGGTCCGCCTGGGAGAACTTCGGCACCGGGGGGAGCCGGCTGGCGGCCGGCAACAACGCCGACGGTCGCATCGAGGTGTTCGCCTCCAACGCCGAAGGGGTGTTCCACCGCTGGCAGACAGCGCCCAGCGGCGGTTGGTCCGGCTGGGAAGGCACCCACGGCGGACCGGCCGACGCGCGACTCGCCATGGAGACCGCGCCCGACGGGCGGCTGGAGGTCTTCGCGCTGTCCGACTCGACGTTCGAGCACCTGTACCAGACCGGCGTCAACGGCGCGTGGTCCGCCTGGGAGAACTTCGGCACCGGAGGGCACGCGGTCGCCGCCAGTCACAACCAGGACGGAAGGATCGAGGTGTTCGCCTCCAACGCCGAAGGGGTGTTCCACCGCTGGCAGACCGGTCCGGCCTCCTGGTCGGCGTGGACCGGCACCGGCGGGATCCCCGACTCGGAGCTGGCCACGGCGCGGTCGGCCGACGGCCGGGTCGAGGTGTTCGCGATCAACGGGACCACCGCGAGCCATGCCTGGCAGACCCGTCCGAACGCGGAGTTCTCCGCTTGGGAGGCCTTCGGCGAAGGTGGCACGGCTATCGGTGCGGTCAACAACGCCGACGGCCGCATCGAAGTGTTCGGCACGAGTCAGGCCGGCGTCTATCACCGCTGGCAGACCGGTTTCGCCACCTGGTCCGAGTGGCTCTGGCTCAACGACTCCGCGGGCCCCGCCGTCGGCTGACCGCTCGTACCTCGGCTCGTGCTGTGCGCCCTCCGGGCTGAGGGCGCACAGCGTACGAGGTATTCCGGGCGTACGAATCCCGCCAAGTGAGGGGTGGCCGGGTGCGGAGTCCGCGCCGCCCCTCCCCCGATCCGGGGCTCCGGCCCTTCCCGCGGTGACCTTCCCCACTGCACCCCGTGCAGAACGGGGCATCCATGGCGTCGGGCGATGGATTCCGGCTATGTGGCCGAAGTACACCGGTGAACTCCCCCACGAGATGAGTATCGTTCCGCTGGTCCGACTGGCCACAAAGAGGACGGGGGGAGCGGTGAGCGGCGTAGTCGTCCATCTGCCGCGGGGAAACGGTGGTGCCGTCGGCGGCGGACCGCACGGAGACACGGTGACGTTACGTCTGGGCCCCGGCGAGGCCGCCCGCTTCGGACGGGGCTCCACGGCCGTCCCCGTCGAACTGTGCCTCGACGACCCGGCGATCTCCCGGCTCGCCGGGGAGATCCGGGTCACCGACGACCACTGGCAGTTGACGAACCACAGCACCACCCACAGCTATCTCGTGGAGAACCCGGAAGGGGCGGGGGAATACCTGCGGGTGCCGCCGCGACGAGTGGGGGCGCCCATCCCGTTCGAGTTCTCGCGCGTCGTGCTGCCGACCCGCGGCGACGTCGCGATCTCCTTCCAGGTGTTCGCGCCCGACCACCTCTATCTGGACCCGGACGCGATGGGCGGGCCCCGGGGGAACAGCACGGTCACCGCGTACTCGCTGAACGAGACGGCCACGTACTTCCTGGTCCTGGTCGCGCTCTGCGAACCGCGCCTGCGTGACCAGTCGCGCGTGGCGGTCCCCACCACGCCGCGGATCGTCGAGCGGCTCGGCGGACACCTCACCGGTGGCGAGCTGACCGCACGGGCGGTCAGCTCGCACATCGACTACCTCGCCGAGGAGAAGCTGCGCATCGGCGGTCCGGACACCCACGAGGCGGGCAAGGGTGACCGGCGCAACGGCAAGCGGGAGGAGATCGTGGGACTGGCGCTGCGGTTCGGGCTCGTGCGGGAGGAGCATCTCGCGCTGCTGCCGCCCCTGACGGGGGCAGGCGGGCGGGAGCGGCAGGCCACACGATGAGACCGCCGCACGGCCCGCGGGACACCGCGGACGGCGACGGCGCGGAGCTGCTCCCGCCCGGATACCGGGTCGGGGACTGGGTGGTCACCCGGCCGATCGGTTCGGGGGGCTGGTCCACGGTGTACGCGGCGCGACCGGCCGGGGACCGTGCGGGCCGGACCGGCGTCGCACTCAAGGTCATGCCGACCGCCGGACTCGCTCCGCGCCAGGCACGCAGAATCGTGGAGTCCGCACGCCGCGAGGTCGAACTCGGGCGCAGGGCCGGGCATCCCCGGCTGATCGGCCTCCTGGAGTCGTTCGCTCTCACCGCGCCCGACCACCCCTCACTGGAGGGCGCGATCGTGCTGGTCATGGAGCGGGCCGTCGGCAGTCTGCGGGAACTGATCGACGCGGGGACGCCCGAGGCCGATCGCGGCAGGCTGATCGAGGGCATCTGCGAGGGGCTCGCCCATCTCCACCGGTCGGGCTGGGTCCACGCGGACCTCAAACCGGAGAACGTCCTGCTCGGCAGGGGCCGGTCCGTGAAACTCTCGGACTTCGGCCTCGCCACCGAGCTGACGGGAACGCACGGCCATGTGCCTCCACTGGGCACCCTGGACTACTTCCCGCCCGAGCGCTGGCGGGCGCCCCTCGGCGAACTCGGCGTACGGGTCCGGCCGACCGCGGACATCTGGGCGCTCGGCATCGTCATCCACGAGGTGTTCGCGTCCGGCGGCTCGCCGTTCCCCGGGGCCACACCCATGGCCCGGGGCGCCGCGGTCCAGGAGTACGGCCAGGGACGCGCGCCCCTGCGCATGGACCAGGCCGTGCCGCCGTTCTGGCGCTGTCTCTTATACACATCTCTGATGGCGCGAGGGAG
>NZ_NTGZ01000372.1 GCF_002551245.1 Streptomyces sp. rh34 | reverse complement strand
CGAGGTACAGCTCGCCCGGCACGCCTGGCGGCAGCAGCCGAAGCCGGCGATCCAGGACCCGGGCGGGCCCGGCCGTTACAAGCAGCCGCTCCCGTTCCGAGAGCAGGTCCAGATCGGAGACCAGCCGGTGCGGGCCGGCGGCCATCGCCGTGAGGGTCAGAGCGAAACGCTCGGCCAGCGACCGGGCGGAGCCCTCGTCCCACAGGTCGGTCGCGTACTTGAGTTCACCCCGGACGCCGGCCGGGCCGCCGTCGCTGTCCCAGGTCTCGGTGAGGTCGAAGTAGAGGTCGAACTTGGCGGAGTGGCGTTCGATGTGGCCGCCGTCGCCGACCTCGACGTCCAGGCCGGGAAAGTCCGGTGCGGGCGGCTGGAAGCTGTGGATCGCCAGCATGGTCTGGGCGAGGGGGTGTCGGCCGAAGACGCGACGTGGGGCGATGGCCTCCACCACGGCGTCGAACGGTGCCTCCTGCTGGTCGAACGCGGCGAGGTCGGTGTCGCGCACCCGGCCTATGAGTTCGCGGACGGTCGGGTTGCCGGAGACGTCGGTTCGCAGGACGACGGTGTTGACGAAGAAGCCCACCAGATCATCCAGCGCCTCGTCCAAGCGCCCCGCCACGCTGGTCCCGACGGGAATGTCGTCACCGGCGCCGAGGCGGCCGAACAGCGCGCCGAGAGCGGCGTGCGTCACCATGAACAGGGTGGCCCTGGACTCCCGCGCGAGGTCGAGCAGCCGGCGGTGAAGTCCGGCGTCGATGACGAACGGCACGGAAGCCCCGCGGTAGGACGGAGTGTCCGGCCGCGCGCGGTCGGCGGGCAGCACCATTTCCTCCGGCATCGCGGCCAGCGCCGCGCGCCAGTGGTCCAGTTGTTCGCTCAGCAGCGAGCCGGGGTCGGTGGCCTCGCCCAGTGTGTCCCGCTGCCAGCGCGCGAACTCGGAATACTGCACGGGCAGTGGCTCCCACTGAGGAGCGCCGCCACCCCGACGGGCGGTGTAGGCGAGGGCGAGGTCACGCATGAGGGGGCGCACCGACCAGCCGTCCATGACGATGTGATGCATCACCAGGTGCAGCACGTGTTCCCGCGGTGACACGGTGAAGAGCGTGGCGGTGAACGCGATCTCGTCGGTCAGTCGGAACGGACGCCGGGCGCTGCGCTCCAGCAGCGCGTCGAGTCCGCCGGGAGGTACGTCGACCACGGTGAGCGGGGCAAGGCCGCGGTGGTGCGGTAGGACCTCCTGGCGGGGCGTGCCGTCGTCACCGGGGAAGACCGTCCGCAGCACCTCGTGCCGCTTCAGGACGTCGGACACGGCCGCGTCCAGGGCCGTCACGTCCAGCAGTCCCCGCAGGCGGACCTGCACAACTCCGTTATAAGTCCAGCCCGTTCCCTCGAACTGATCCAGCAGCCACAGTCGGTTTTGGCCAAACGATAGAGGAATCACCGCACCAGACGATAGCCGCGCGCACCGAGATCGACCGGCATCCGGGGCGGCAGTAACGGCGGCACTTGGACCGTGTCCCGCCGGACGCGCCGCAGCCCTCTGCCGCTACAGACGACTCGTCCGACCCGCCACGCAGGGCACGTCCTCAGCGGCTCCGGCCGGGTGCTGACGATGGCCGGATCGCTCTGGTATCAGCGGGGTTTCACCTTTGCGCCCGATCGCACCTGCCCTATACGTTGGCCGGGTACGTCACCCCGCGGGGTGACGCAAAGCCGACAGCCGTCGCACACGTGGGAGCCGTCTCATGGCCTCGTTACCGTCCCCTGTACCCGTGGAATCCGCCCCCGGCCGGCAGGCCCGCGCCGACGCGCTGAGAAGGGCATGGGCCGAGCGGGTGGCGGTGGCCGACGGTGCGACGGGAACGAGGAACGTGACCCGCCCCGACATCGTCCGCTCGGTGCACGAGGACTTCATCCACCACCCCGGGGCGACGTGCTTCGACGCACGCTGACAGGCTTCGGGCGCGGAGCTGCCGCCGGTACTGCCGCTTCGGTGCGCGTCGGACTTCTAGCCTGTCGGGCAGTGGCAGCAGGCGAACAGCAGCCGAAGGAGTTCGCACGGTGACGGTTCTGAAAAATCTGCCCAACGGGATATCCGTGTTCAGTCTCAACGGCAACGAGACGGACTACCTGTATCGGGAGATATTCCACGACGAGTCCTATATTCCGCCGGGCGGTGTGACGCTGGCCAGGGAGCCGGTCGTCCTCGACGTCGGCGCCAATATCGGTCTTTTCACGATCTTTGCCGCCCAGAAATGGCCAGGCGCCCGGATCTTCTCCTTTGAACCGGTGCCGGACGTATTCGATGTGCTCCGGAAGAACGCCGGCCACCTGCCCGGCGTGACGCTGCACAACACGGCGCTGGGTGCGGAGGAGCGGTCCCTGACCATGACGTACTACCCGAACTACACGATGATGTCCGGGTTCGACGCCGACCCGGCTGCCGACCGGGCGCTGGCCGCGTCCTTCCTCGGCCGCGTCGTGGAGGACGTGGAACCGGAACTCCAGGAGGAGTTTCTGGATGAGGTGCGGGAGATGCTCGACGAGTCCCTTGCCGAGCGTCAGCTGGTGGACTGCGCGGTGACCCGACTGGACGCCTTCACGGCCGATGCCGGACTCGACCGCGTCGACTTCCTCAAGATCGATGTCGAGGGCTTCGAGGTGCGGGTGCTGGAGGGGATCGGCCCGGAACTCTGGCCGAAGATCGCCAACGCCGCCGTCGAGGTGGCAGACCGGGACGGTGCGCTCGCCGCGGTGACCGGCCACTTCGAACGCAACGGTCTGCGCACGGTGGTGCGGCAGGCCGCGGAGTACCACGGGAGCGATCTCCACACCGTTTTCGCCCGAAGGGAGGGCTGAGGTGACCGCGCTGACATCGGCGGCAGGTCTGCGCAGCCGCCTCGCCGGCCGACGATGGATCGTGCGCCCCCAGCGGGTGGCGGACCCTCGGCTGCGGGTGATCTGCTTCCCGCACGCGGGGGCGGGTGCGGCCCCGTTCACGCCGTGGGCCAAGCGGCTGCCGCCCGAGGTCGAACTCTGCGCGATCCGGTTCCCCGGCCGGGAGAACCGGATCGACGAGCCGCCGATCGACGACATCCGGCTGCTGGTGGACCAGCTGGAGCCGGCGGTCGCCCCCTTGACCGACCGGCCGTTCGTCCTGCTCGGCCACTGCTCCGGCAGCATCGTGGCGTTCGAGCTGGCCCGTCGACTGCGGGCCTCCTGCCGCTCGCGCCCGGTTCTCCTGGTGGTCTCCGCTGTTGCCGGGCCGAGTCGTCGCCGGGCCTCGGAAGCGATCCACCGGCTGCCCCGTGACGCCTTCTTCGAGCGTGTCGCGGCCTACGGCGGCCTGGACGAGTCCGTCCTCGCCGACCCCGAGGTGATGGAACTTTTCGAGACGACGCTGCGGGCCGACTTCCGGCTGGCGGAGGAGGCGCGGAACACTCCCGGCGCACCGCTCGACGTCCCCGTCCTCGCGGTCTGCGGCCGCGCCGACCCGTACGTGGACATCGCCGCCGTCTCGGCCTGGCGCGAGGAGACCTCCGAGGCCTTCTCGCTCCACCTGGCGGAAACCGGCCATTTCGCCCTGGATGAAACAATGGAGAAACTCACGAGCCTGCTGCCCGAACTTCTGGAGGGAATAAGGTGATCGCTCCGGACGGGCACCCATCATTGCGCGCCCGGCGCGCTTCTGGTATCGCATCACATAGCCCCGGGAAAAGGCTCGCGCGCCTAAAAACGGTTGGTAGGATGCCAGCTTTATGAGTCATATTCTTAGGGGTGCCTACGGCAAGTTCTGGCTGGCATCCGGGCTTTCCTCGTTAGCGGATGGAATAACCCTCGCGGCGGGGCCCCTCCTGATGGCGCAGATCAGCACGGACCCGGCGGTTGTCGGCGGAGCGGTATTCGCCCAGCAGCTTCCCTGGCTCTTGTTCTCGCTGTTCAGCGGAGCCTTCGTGGACCGGGTCGACCGGTGGCTCACCGTCGGTGTGGTCGGCATCGGCCGGGCGGTGGTGATGGGCACCCTCGCCTACCTGGTGTGGCAGGGATGGGCGACCATCCCCATCGTCTACGCCGCGGTCTTCCTGCTCGGCGTGGGCGCCACCCTGTCCGACAACGCCGGCCAGGCACTGCTGCCGAGTGTGGTTGCCGCGGACGACCTCGCCAAGGCAAACGCCTGGCTCTCCGGCGCGCGCATGGTCGGCAATCAGTTCGGGGGCCCGCCGCTGGGCGGGTGGCTCTTCGTCGTCGCCGCGGCGGTCCCGTTCGGGCTTGACGCGGCCTGCTTCGCCCTCTCCGCACTCCTGATGCTCTCCATCCGCCACTCGATGGGCGACGCCCCGACCTCGGCGGAGACCGCCGCCCCCACCAAGCCGCGCCGGTCCGTCCGACAGGAGATCGGCGAGGGGATGCGCTGGCTCTGGCACCATCGACCCCTGCGGATCCTGGCGATCACCATCGGCCTGATGAATATCACCTACGGCGGCGCGTTCGCCGCCTACGTCCTGTACGCGCGGGAACGCCTCGGGCTCTCCGAAGTCGGCTACGGCTTCCTGCTGGCCGCCACCGCCGTCGGCGGCGTGATGGGCACGTTGTCCGTCGCCCGGCTGGGCAAGCGGTTCGGCACGGGCCCGCTGTTGCGCGTCGGCCTGGTCGTGGAGACGCTCACCTACCTCGTCCTGGCGGTGACCCGGCTTCCGTGGGTGGCGGCCGCCACTCTGGTCGTCTTCGGAGCCCACGCCGCCATCTGGGGCGTCGTTTCCGTGACTCTCCGCCAACGCATCACCCCCAGCGAGCTGTTCGGCCGGGTCAACAGTGTCTACCTGCTCTTCAGCATGGGCGGGTTTGCCCTCGGCTCACTACTCGGCGGCCTGATTGGTCAAGCCTTCGGGATCACCGCGCCCTTCTGGGTGGCCTTCGTCGCGATGACGGTGATGACGGCCGGCGCCTGGCGAACCATGACCTCCAGCGCGATCTCCTCCGAGCCCGCATCCCCTGCGATAGACCTCAAGTGACCGAGAGCGCGGAGAGCGCACGCGGTGACTGCCGACGCGCGCCCGCCCGTGTTTCGCCTCCCTAGTGTCAGGACCGTGACGCAGATGACTACCGAACTGCCGGCCGCCACCGCGGAGACCTCCCTGCGCAAGATGTTCGCCGAACTCCTGGAGCTCCCCCCGGAGGAGATCGGCCCGCACGACGACTTCTTCCACCTGGGCGGCCACTCCCAGCTCGCGATCCGGCTCGCCGTCCGGATCCGCGGCCGGCTCGGCGTGAAACTGTCGGTCGCCGACGTGTTCGCGGCGCCCACCGTGACCGCGCTCGCCGCCCGCGCGGCCGCCGCCCCCAAGGCCGCGACCCCGATG
>NZ_NTGZ01000371.1 GCF_002551245.1 Streptomyces sp. rh34 | reverse complement strand
ATAAGAGACAGCCCGGGGGCCCATCGTCCACCGGGCGGCGCGCCGGCCCGTGCGCAGCCGGTTCGCGCCCAGCAGCGCGACGACCACGAACAGCACCGGCACCACCAGCGCCGCCAGGACGGCGGGCCACTGCCACAGGCCGCCCAGCAGCCCGGCCGCGCCCGCCATGAGCAGCACCGCGCCCGGGGTGCGGGGCGGTGCGGCGTACTCCGTGGCGGAACCGCGGGTCACCGACTCCTCGGAGTGGTCGGCGAGCCGGTGCAGCAGCGCGGTGCCCGGCACCGGCTCGACCCGCCCTGCCAGCGCGGTGAAGTGCTGGGCCACCGAACGCAGCGCGAGCCCGTCACCGAGGAGCGTGCCCGCCAGTTCGCGGAGTCCCTCGCCGACGCGTTCTCCCGCGCTGTCGGCCGTCGGCACCCGCAGTCCGAGCGCGCCGAGCCGGGCGGCGGCCTCCGCGGTGGGCCTGTCTCTTATACACATCTCTGATGGCGCGAGGGAGGCGTNCTGCCTTGCCAGCCCGCTCAGAGATGTGTATAAGAGACAGGTCGGCCGTCGGCACCCGCAGTCCGAGCGCGCCGAGCCGGGCGGCGGCCTCCGCGGTGGGCGCCGCGCCGCCGCCGACCCGGAGGGCCCGTTCCACCAGGGCGCGGAACCCGTCCAGATCCTCGCGGGCCTGGTGCAGATCCGCCTCCAGGGCCTCGCGCCGGACCGGGTGCAGCAGGCCGGGGAAGGACCGCAGCGCGACGAGGTCCCGGTCCGCACGGTCCAGGGACTCCGCGCACGTCCGGTGCGCGCGGTCCGCCACGTCGTCCGGCCGCCGGTGCCCGTGGCCCCGGCGGTCCCGTCCCGTCACGAGTGCGCGCAGCGGTTCGGGCAGCCGGGCGTCCGGGGTGATGTCGACCGGGTCGCCCGCCCCGGTGTCCTCACCCGCGAACCGGGTCAGCGCGTCGCGCCAGGCCCGGTCCCTGACCTCCGTCGGCAGGTCCTGCTCCAGCAGCCGGACCCCGGGGGCGGCGACGGCGTCGGGCAGCTTCCGCAGGCCCTCCAGGACCCGGACGAAGACGTCCGGGACCGACAGGAGGTCCACGAGGACGGCCAGCGACGCGGGGTCGTCCGGCTCCGGCCGGTCCAGGGCGGTACGGGCGGAACGCAGATCACCCGCCCACACCAGGCCGGTCGTGGAGGTCCGCAGGGTCGTGGGCCGCACCAGCCGGCGGTCGGGGAGGTACGCCTCCTCCCCGCCGGCGTACGAACCGGGGGAGCTGCCCACCAGCAGCACCAGGATCCGGGTCTCGCCCACCGCCCGGTAGCCGGAGAGCAGTTCGTACTGGAGCTGGTGGTCGGTCAGCCCGGCCGGGGTATCGGTGACCAGGAACAACGGGTAGTCCGGTTCCGGCAGTCCGGCCCGGCCCAGCTGTTCGGCCACCTGGTCGCGCACGGCCTGCGGGGTGGCCAGGGCCGCGGCCCCGGCGCGCAGGTCGAGACGGACCACGGCGGTGGTGTCCTCGGGAGACGTCACTGCGGGCCCCCGTTCCGGAAGGAGCGCCCGGCGGTGTCCTCGTCCGCGTCCCAGCCGTCGCCGTGCCCGGCGCCCGGGGCCGGGCGGCGCACCGGCGGCCGGTCCTGCTCCCCGAACCCGTCCGGGCCGCCGACGGGCTCGTCCCGGTGGGGCCGGTCGTCGCCGAACCGGTCGTCGCCGAACCGGTCGTCGCCGAACCGGTCGTCGCGGGGCCGATCTTCGCCGAACCGGTCGTCGCCGAACCGGTCGTCGCGGGGCCGGTCGTCGGTGTACGCGTCGGTGAACCGTTCGGCCCGGGGCCGCTCGTCCGCGAACCGCTCGTCCCGGCGTCCGTCGCCCCGGGCCGGACGGTCGTCGCGGGGCCGGGAGTCGGTGAGCCGGTCGTCGCGCGAGGCGTCGGACTCCCCGTACCGCTCCTCCCCGTACCGCTCCTCCCCGTACCGGGCGCCTCCGTACCGGGTGTCCGTGCGCCGGTCCGTGTCGGCGTACCGCTCCTCCGCGTCGTACGGGGCCGAGTGGGGCGCCGAGCGCGGACCGGGCAGGGTGTCGTCGCGGAGCCGTTCGTCGGTGCTCGGGGCCGGGGCCGACGTGCCCCAGTCCTCGTCGTCCTCCACGACGCGCCGGCGCTCCGGCGCGGGCCGGGAGGGAGGCGGCTTCGGGACGCCGCCGCGTGCGTGTTCCAGCAGCGTGCGCAACGTGGGCTGGATCGCTTGCTTGTCGCCGAACTCCATGTCGAGCGCGGCGGGCAGGGTCTCCGCCCAGAACTCCCACAGCGGCCGGATCCAGCCGTCCACGCGCCGGCCGCCGAGCTCCCGGCGCTCCTCCAGGAGCTCCAGCTGGCGCGGGGCGACGCGCTCGACCAGCTCGACGAACATCGGGTGCGGTGTGCTGCCGGCCCGGGCCAGCCCGAGCGGCTGGGCCCCCATCAGCTTGCGGCAGTAGTCCTCCACGGTCCGTTCGTCGTCCAGCACCGTCCAGCGTTCGTAGGAGCGCAACAGCTCCGACCAGCTGGAGATGCCACCGGGGAAGTCCCCGAGCCGCAGCCGTACCCCGGGGACGCTCGCCCCCTTCTCCGGGAACAGCCGCAGCCGCACCCGCGAGGGCGAGACGGGCTCGCCGTCCAGGATGTCGACCTGGCCGTTCCACAGGCAGCACAGCAGGCGGTGCAGGATCGTGCGCCGGTCCTCCTCGCTGCTGACCATCCAGTCGTCCTCGAAGCCCAGGCGCTGCCGCCAGCGCAGCACGTCGTGGGCCTGCTCGTCGTCCTTGGCCCTGGCCCACTGGCGCAGCACCTTGCGGGCCTCGGGCACCTGGGTGAGGCTCATCTCGCTGCGGAAGAGGACCACGGTGATCGAGTCGCTCTCCACGCCCCGGTACTCGACGGAGCTCTTCGCGTCGGACGGCAGCCGCAGCGCCTTGTCGAGGTACTCCTGCACCTCGTCCGCCGCCTGGACCCGCGGGTAGGTGACCAGGACCCGCAGCCGTCCGGTGCCCTCCGGGGTGAAACCGACCGGCAGCAGACCGGCGAGCTTACGGCTGAACAGGTCGAGCGCCTCCTTGCTGACCTGGTCCGTGGCCTCGGTGTCACCGGCGGCCGCCGCCAGCAGGGTGCTCATCGAGGGCAGCAGGGGCCGCTCCTCCAACTGCGCCCCGCTCTCGGCGAAGAGCCGGGTGATCCGCCCCTCCAGCCGGGTCTTGACGATGCCGACCGCCCCGTCGGGGCTGCGGCGGCTCCGCGCGTGCACCTCCTGCCAGGTGTCCCCTTCGATGAGTTTGAGCAGCAACGACGCCTCGTCGTCGCCCTCACGCAACTCCTCCCGCCGGATCAGCCGGGCCACGACGTCCTCGTAGAAGTGGTTGAGGCTGCGCTGCGGCGGCAGGAGGTAGGAGATGCCGGTGCGCTCCGCGTACAGCTCCAGGCCCTTCTGCTGGGAGGACTTGCGCTCCTGGTCGGCGTGTTTGCGGAAGGCGTTCACCAGCCGCGCCAGGTCGGTGCCCGCCGTGTCCGCGTGCGACTGCCAGCGCTGCTGCTGTTCCCGCCACGCCTCGTGCCACACGGCCCGGCAGCGCCAGCGGTACCAGCTGTCCTGGGCCTGGAGGGCGGCCCGTACGTCGTCGTCGCCCCACCGGGCCGGGGACATTCCGGCGATACGGCCCTTGATCCGGGGGGTCTTCGGCGGCTGGTCGGTGACGCCCGGGGGCCGCTTCGGGGAGCGGGAGCGGGCGGTGAGCATGCCGAGGAAACCGAGCCGGGTGATCTCGTCCTCGCTGTCCGGGACGCCCCGGACGAGGCGTTCGGCGAGGAAGGGGTCGACGCTCTGCAGGAGCTTCTCGATCGCCGGGCGCGGGCTGAACCGGGCGGCCATCGCGGCGGCCTGCCGGTCGGCGATGGACTGGAGCTCGGACAGCAGGCGCTGCATGTCCCCGATCCGGTTGTTGAGCGCCTCCTCGATCGCCCGGCCGCCGCGCGGCAGCGGCTGCGGGTCCTCGACGGGCAACTGCTTGCGCTCCCACAGCTCTTCGAGCTGGGAGTCGGCGAACAGCTGCCGGACCAGCGGCACCGTGTCGTCCTTCGCCGGGTTGCGCGGCCGCTCCACCAGTTCGGAGACCGCGACCCGCAGCAGCCGCCCGGCCACCAGGTCGGCCAGCTGCTCCATCGGCGCGGTCATCGAGGCGACCAGGCTGGTGGACACCCCTTGCCGGCCGATACCGGTGGGGGACAGGGCGCTGCGCTGCACGCCCCGGTTGATGAAGCTCGCGGCGAAGGTCTGGAAGTCGTCGTCGCCGGCCATCGACCGGCCCTGGGAGCGGCTGTCGCCCAGTTCGGTGCCGATCAGCGACATCACCAGCGAGACGATGGAGCGGCGCAGGTCGTCCTGGCGGATGCCCGCGGTCGGACTGAAGAGGAACGCGGTCGGCAGGATCCCGGTGCGCAGCCGGACCGGGGTGGTGCCCGGGTAGCGGATGCCCAGGCCGGTCTCCTGGTCGAGTTCGCCGATCTCCGCGCCGGCCGTCGGCGCGTTCTGGCTGTCGACCAGCCGGAACAGGTCGACCAGCGACCGGGCGGCGTTGAGTTCCGCCTCGCGCCCGCCGCCGGTGGAGGCGGAGAACGAGGACGGCATGACGACCAGGGGATAGATCTTCACGCCGTTGAAATTGCGCATCTTGAACGCCTGGTTGATCAGGTGCAGATAGTCCAGGAAGATCCCGGCCCCGGTGCCGCCCGCGACGGAGAACGCGACGAAGACATCGCAGCCGGCGACCCGGCCGCCGCCCAGTTCGCTCAGCTCCCCCGCGGCCCTGGCGATGGCGTCGATCGCCTGGAGAAGAGGTTCCAGGACCGGCTGGAGGGAGTGCCGCAGGGTGGCGAAGAGCGCGGCGCGGCCCACCGTGGGGAGCTGGCCCGCGCCGTTGTGCAGGGGCGTGACGCGCGGCTCGCCCTCGCGCGGGGGCAGCCAGCCCGCGACCTCCTCGCGCAGGCTGGCCCGCAGCATCTGCGTCACGTCCGGCGAACTGTCGAAGTTCGGCAGGAGGTTGTGGGTGGCCCGCGAGGTGCGGGCGTACGCCGCGCGCAGCGAGGAATCCACGTTGAACTGGGGCAGCCGCTGGAGGTCGGACTCGCTGAAGTCCGCGTACACGAACTGCAGGCAGTCGGGCAGCTGGTAGGGGGCGAGGCCGCCGATGTGCTGGAGGGCGGTGCCGTCGGGGCCGCACAGGTCCACGCGCAGCTTGCGTTCCAGTTCGGCGCCGACGAGGCCGCCGGTCCCGCCCAGGCCGACGAAGAGCATCGGCTGGAAGATCTTCATGGGGTTCCTCCCGCTTCCGGCCGGAGTGGGGCCGGTTCGTCCATGGGCGTCACCGCACGGCCGCGAGGCTCGCGGCCGTGCGG
>NZ_NTGZ01000370.1 GCF_002551245.1 Streptomyces sp. rh34 | reverse complement strand
AGATGTGTATAAGAGACAGCTCCCCGGCACCGCCGCCCGCACCGGACGCCTCCGCACCGCCGTCACCGGCCTACGCGCCGCCGCCCGGCACGCCCGCGCCCCTGACGCCCTCCGCGCCGGAAGCGGTGGCGCCCACCCCCGTAACGCCGCAGGACCCGTTCGCTCCACCGGCGCCCGCTACGGCGGAGAACCACCTCGTGGTCCGTCCCCGCGAGTCGGGCCGGAGGGCCGCCGGCCCGGCGGCGAACTCCACCCCCGGCGGCCTGCCCGTACGCACGCCCGGCCGCACCATGGCGGAGGCGGACCGGGAGCGCGGCCGCCACCGCGGCTCGCCCGCGCCCGCCTCTCCGGAGGACCCGCGCGGCAGCACGCCACGGACCTCGCCGCCACGCAGCGCGGGACAGCAGTTCGGCGCCTTCCGGCGTGGTACCAAGCCTGGCGGCAAGGCCGGAGAACCCGAAGCCAGGGCCGGAGAACCCGAAGGCGGAGCCGGAGGACCCGACGGCGGGGCCGTACCGCCGACCACCGCTCCGTAGCCCGGAACGCCCATCCGTACGGTGTCCGGTCCGCCGGACGCGCTCGCTCGAACATCCGAGATTGGAGGTACGGGCCCTCGCCGCTCCCCCGGCGCCGCGGTCCCGTCACTCATCATGCAGACCACAGACAACAGCCTCACCTGGCTCCTGCAGAGGCTCCTCGAGCAGACCCCGGGCACGCGGCACGCCCTGGCCCTGTCACGCGACGGGCTCAAGCTGTGCTGGACGGAGCACCTCACCCTCGACCAGGCCGATCAACTGGCGGCCATCTGCTCGGGCATGCAGGCGCTCGCGCAGGGCGCTTCCATCGAGTTCGGCGACAGCACCGGAGGCGTCCGGCACTCGATGACCGAGTTCCACGGCGGTCTGCTCTTCATCGTCGAAGCCGGTGAAGGCGCGCATCTGGCCGTCGTCGCCACGGAGGAGGCCGACCCCAGCGTGGTGGGCCACCAGATGACGGAAATGGTCGAGCAGATCGGCGAGCACCTGCGCGCCGCACCACGCGGCGAGGTGCCGAGGAGCGCGTCATGACCCTCCGCCCCGTCGACACCGGAGCCCCCGACCGGCTCTACACGGTCACCGGCGGACGCAGCCGCTCCGCGGACTCCTTCGATCTGGTGACCCTCGTGGTCAGCGAGTGCCGGCCCACCGCCGGAATGCAGTCGGAGCACGCGCAGATCCTGGACCTGTGCCGCCACCCGACCGCCGTCGTCGAGATCGCCGCCGAACTCTCGCTTCCCGTCACCGTGGTGCGCATCCTGCTCGACGACCTCCACGACATGGGCCGTATCACCGCCCGCCACCCCCGCTCGGCCACCTCACCCAGCGCGCTCCCCGACTCCGACCTGCTGAAGGAGGTGCTCCATGGACTCCGGAAGCTATGAGCTGCCGGCACAGCGCACGCCGCTGGCCGACGCCGCGGAAACCGGCCTGAAGATAGTCGTCGTCGGAGGATTCGGCGTCGGCAAGACCACGCTCGTCCACTCGGTGAGCGAGATCCGGCCACTGAACACCGAAGAGGTCATGACCCAGGCGGGCGTCGGCGTCGACGAGACGGACGGCGTCGACGCCAAGACGACCACCACGGTCGCCTTCGACTTCGGACGCATCAGCCTCAACGAGCGCATCGTGCTCTACCTGTTCGGCGCACCGGGCCAGGAGCGCTTCTGGTTCCTGTGGGACCGGCTGTTCTCCGGCACACTCGGCGCCGTGGTCCTCGTGGACACCCGCCGGATGGACGACTCCTGGTACGCGATCGACCGGCTGGAACACCACGGCACACCGTTCGTGGTGGCGGTCAACCGCTTCGACGACGACCTCGCCCACTCCCTCGACGAGATCCGTCAGGCCCTGGCGCTGCCCGAGCACATCCCGATGATCGACTGCGACGCCCGGGTCCGGCGGTCCAGCAAGAACGTACTGATCACGCTCGTCGACCATCTGCGCACGATGGCCATCGCCCGGGAGACGACACCATGACCACCTCCAGCCCATCCAGTCCCTCCAGTCCCTCCTTCGGCCTTCAGGCCCCCTCCGGCTGCCCGGCCGGCGCCGGCGCCGACGCGGTGCGCCTGTCCGGAGCCTCCTACCAGCAGACGCCCACGGAGCTCTACCGCTCGCTGCGACGGGAGCACGGGGCGGTGGCGCCGGTACTGCTCGACGGCGACGTTCCGGCCTGGCTGGTCCTCGGCTACGCCGAACTGTCCTACGTCACCACGCACGACGAGCTGTTCGCGCGGGACTCGCGCCGCTGGAACCAGTGGGACACCATCCCCCCGGACTGGCCGCTGATGCCGTTCGTCGGCTACCAGCCGTCGGTGCTCTTCACCGAGGGCGACGAGCACCGGCGCAGGGCCGGCGTCATCACCGAAGCCCTCGAAGGCATCGACCAGTTCGAGCTGGCGCGCGACTGCCGACGCATCGCCGACCGGCTCATCGCGGAGTTCGCCGGAAGCGGCCGGACCGAGCTGATGAGCAGTTACGTCCACGCCCTGCCGATGCGGGCCGTCGTCCAGATGTGCGGCATGCCGGTGTCGGGCTCCGACACCCAGCAGTTGGTGGACGACCTGCGCATCTCGCTCGACGCCGGCGAGGGCGACGATCCGGTGGCGGCGTACGGACGCGTCGGCGACCGGCTGCGCCAACTGGTCACGGACAAGCGGGCGGCCCCCGGAGCCGACGTCACCTCCCGGATGGTGACCCACGGGGCGGGCCTCACGGACGAGGAGATCGTCCAGGACCTGATCTCGGTGATCGCCGCTGCCCAGCAGCCCACCGCGAACTGGATCTGCAACACGCTGCGGCTGCTCCTGACGGACGAACGCTTCGCGGTGAACGTCTCCGGCGGCAGGCTCAGCGTCGGCGAGGCGCTCAACGAGGTGCTGTGGCTGGACACCCCGACGCAGAACTTCATCGGCCGCTGGGCCGTACGGGACACCCAGCTCGGCGGCCGGCACATCCGGGCGGGCGACTGCCTGGTCCTCGGGCTCGCCGCGGCCAACACCGACCCGGAGATCTGGCCGGAGTCGTACGTCGGCGCCGAGAACTCCGCACACCTGTCGTTCAGCGGCGGCGAACACCGCTGCCCCTATCCCGCACCGCTGCTGGCCGACGTGATGGCCCGTACGGCGGTGGAGACTCTGCTGGAGCAGCTGCCGGACCTGATGCTGGCGGTCGACCCGACGGAGCTCTCCTGGCGTCCTTCGATCTGGATGCGCGGACTGTCGACGCTGCCGGTCCGGTTCAGCCCGATGTCGCAGTAGCGGGCCCTCGGCGGTAGGAGCGGCCGGAGTCCGTGGTGGATCCGGCCGCTCGGGTCGACGTCGACGTTCCGGTCAGCCGGACACCGGTGTGAAGTGCACCGGCAGGCTCCGCGGTCCCCGGGTGAAGACACCGCGCTCGACCGGGTCGAAGCTGTCGGCCAGCCGCAGGTCCGGCATCGCGTCCAGCAACTGGCCCACCCCGATCTCGACTTCGGCCTTGGCCAGCAGGGCACCGACGCAGAAGTGCCGGCCGAGTGCGAAGGCGAGATGGTCGGCCGCCGCCGAGAAGGCGTTCGTGGCGGTCAGGTCCTCACGGAAGATATCGAAGGCATCGGGGTCGCGGTATCGGTCCTCGTCACGGTTGGCGGCGCCTATCAGGCAGGTGACGGTGGAGCCCGCCGGTACGGTGCCGCCGCCGAGCGCCACCTCCTTCGCCGAGGTACGCATGATCATGTGCACCGGTGGTGTGTAGCGCAGCGTCTCGGCGAAAGCCCGGGGTATCAGGGCGCGATCGGCGCGGACCGCCTCCAACTGCTCCGGGTGGCGCAGCAGATTGGCGAAGATACCGGCGATGGCCTTGTCGGTGGTCTCACCCCCGGCGGCCAGCAGCAGACTGCAGAACGCCTTGATGTCCTCGTCGCCCATCCGGACGCCGTCGACCTCCGCCGTGCACAGGGTCGACAGCAGATCGTCCCCCGGCGCCTCCCGCCGCTCGCGGATGATCGGCAGCATGTACTCGGCGAACTCGACGCGCGTACGCTCGCCGGCCCGGGTCACCTCCGGATCACCGGAGAGATTGCCGAGAAAGGCGATAACGGCCGTGTACCAGCCGTGAAATCGCTCATAGTCGGACTTGTCCAGGCCGAGCATGTCGGCGATGACATTGACAGGGAAACGGGTGGCGTAGTCGGCGACCAGATCCACGGAACCCGCATCGCGGAACCCGTCGATCAATTCGCGCGAATTGCGCTCGATGACCGGCAAGAACTTCTCCCGCAGGTCGCTGCCCCGGAAGGCCGGTGCGACCAGGGCCCGACGCACGGCGTGCTCGCGCCCGCTGAGCTGGAGTATCGTCCGCCCGTGCACGGGTTCGATCTGCCAGTCGTAGTTCTCCGTGGTGAATTCGCCTTCTTTGTCCTTGAAGACGCGCTCGACGTCCTCGTAACGCGAGACGATGTAACTTTTGGTCGCCTCGTGCCACAGGAGAGGCGTGTCCTGACGCATCAGGCGATACGTCCGGTACGGATCTCTCTCGAACTCCGGTGACAGAATGTCCGGTGCTGGGACCGACATGAACACTCCCTGCTGAACGGGGAACGGAAACGTGTGAACTGAACGCTCCCCATCACCTCCCGAGAACACACGTTCGTCAAGAGTTGCCACCCGTTGCGACCGGCCAGGACCCAAACCTCAGAACCCGGGCCCCGGCCCGCGGAAACCAGGCGCCGGACGCGGAAACCCGGGGCCCCGGGAAGGACCCGCTCAGTCCTCCCGCCCGTCCGGCCCCGGCGCCACCCGCCCCGTCAGCGCCGCCAGCGAGCTGCGCACATGCGCCATGTGCGCCTGGGCCTCCTCGCGGCCCTCCTCGTGCTCCCGCAGGATCCGCTCCGTCTCCCGCACCACCCGCTCCTCACGGACCCGGGCCTCGGCCAGCAGCTCCGCCGCCCGCGCCTCCGCGTCCTCCTGCCCGTGCCGGGCCGCCTCCTGCGTGGCGGCGAGGTCCCGGCCGGCCTCCGCGAGCAACGCCTCGGCCCGCTCCGTCAGCTCGGCGAACCGGGCCTCCGACGCGGCCTCCCGGCCGGCCAGTTCGGCCTCGGTCGCCTTGAGGCGCTCCGCGTGCTCCTGCTCCTGGTGGGCCAGCACACTCGCCGTACGGTCACGGGTCTCCGCCATCGCGGAAGCGGCGGCCGAGCGCACCTCCTCGGCGTCCTGCCGGGCCGCGGCGAGTATGCCCTCCGCCTCCCGGACCGCCACGGCCAGCCGCTCCTCCGCCGCCCGGTCCGCCGCCGCACGCACCTCGCCGGCCGCCTCGCGCGCCGCGTCCCCGACCTGTCTCTTATACACATCTCTGAGCGGGCTGGCAA
>NZ_NTGZ01000369.1 GCF_002551245.1 Streptomyces sp. rh34 | reverse complement strand
GGCCGGTCGGTCGGCCTGTCCGCCGCGCACGCCTCCCCCGACGACGCCCTCATCGAGTCCGCCGCCGCCTACCGGCTCGACTCCGGCCAACTGCGCCGGGCGGCGACCGTCGCGTCCCGGCTGGCCCTCCTCGGGCAGCGGCCGGTGGCCCCGGAGGATCTGCGTGCGGCGGTCCGCGCCCAGAACGGCGCGGGCCTGGAACGGCTCGCCCGCCGCATCGAGCCCGCGGTCGGCTGGGACGACCTGGTGCTGCCCCCGGCGACCCGCACACAGCTCGCCGAACTCGCCCTGCGCGCCCGCCACCGCGAGACGGTGCTCGGAAAGTGGCGGATGCGGCCGGGCGGCGGCCGGGGGAGAGGCGTCATCGCCCTGTTCGCCGGGGAGTCCGGCACCGGCAAGACCATGTCCGCCGAGGTGATCGCCGCCGAACTGGGCATGGAACTCTACGTCGTGGACCTGTCCACAGTGGTGGACAAGTACATCGGGGAGACCGAGAAGAACCTGGAGCGGATCTTCGTCGAGGCGTCCGACGTCAACGGCATCCTCCTGTTCGACGAGGCCGACGCGATCTTCGGCAAGCGGTCCCAGGTCAAGGACGCGCACGACAAGCACGCCAACGTGGAGTCGGCCTACCTCCTCCAGCGCATGGAGTCCTTCGACGGCATCGCCGTGCTCACCACCAATCTGCGGGCCAACCTCGACGAGGCCTTCACCCGCCGCATCGACGTGATCGCCGAGTTCCCGATGCCCGACGCCCGGCAGCGCCTGGCCCTGTGGGACCGCTGTCTGGGCCCGGCGATCCCGCGCGACGCGGCGCTCGACCTGGAGTTCTGCGCGGACCGGTTCGAGCTGGCCGGCGGATCGATCCGGGCCTGCGCGGTGACCGCCGCCTACCTCGCGGCCGAGTCGGGGACCCCGCTGGACATGGACCAGCTCGTCACGGCGGTGCTCCAGGAGTACCGCAAGCTCGGACGGCTGGTTCTGGAGAGCGAGTTCGGGCCGTGGCTGGCGAAGGAGCGGGGGAGTGGCCGGCGGTAGGGGGCGTCTCGGCGACCGTGATCGCCGAGACGCCCCCGGGCCCGCCCGGCCTCAGCCTTGCAGGTGGCCGGGGGTGAGCCCGCGCAGCGGGTTCAGCCGCTCCTCGCCGACACGGGCCCGCAACTCCGGGTCGGTGCAGCCGAGTCCGGGCTCCGGCGCCATGCACAGCACGCCGACCTTGCCGATGTGCCGGTTCTCCTGCACCACCCGGCAGGCGTCGGCGACCGCCGTCAACGGGTAGAGCGCCGACACGGTGGGCACGATGCTGCCGGCCTCGAAGAGCCGGTTGCACTCCCACGACTCCTGGAGATTGGCACCGTGGCTGCCGATGATCCGCTTCAGCTGCATCCACAGGTAGCGGTTGTCGTACACGTGCTGGTAGCCGGTGCTGGAGCCGCAGGTGACGATGGCGCCGCCACGGCGCACCACGAACACCGAGATGCCGAACGTCGCCCGGCCCACGTGCTCGAACACGATGTCCGGGTCGCGGCCCGCGCGTTCGCGCACCAGCCGGCCCAGGCGGCGGCCGATCTCCAGCACCTGGCGCGGGTCGTCGCTGGGATCGCCGTCCAGACCGATCTCGGCACGGGTGATGACGATGTCGCAGCCCAGCCGCCGCGCCGCCTCGGCCTTCTCCTCGGTGCCGACGATACCGACGGGGACGGCCCCGCCGTTCTTCGCCATCTGGACGGCATAGCCGCCGAGACCGCCCGTGGCGCCCCAGACCAGCACGACGTCGCCCTGCTTGATGCGGGCACCGTGCTCGCCCACCAGCATCCGGTAGGCGGTGGAGGCGCAGAGCGTGTTGGCGGCGGCCTCCTCCCAGGTCAGCACTTTCGGTTTGGGTACGAGCATGCTGGCCCGGACCACGGTGTAGTCGGCCATGGCGCCGAAGTTCGTCTCGTAGCCCCAGGCGCGCTGCTCCGAGCCGAGCATGCCGTCGGCGTGGGTACCGGGCTCCTGGTCGTCGACGTAGGCGGGGTGCACGACGACATGGTCGCCGGGCTTCCAGCGGCGCACGCCGGAGCCGACCCGGACGACGATGCCGGCCGCGTCGGAACCCACGACCTGGTACGGCAGGTCGTGGCGCTCGGTCCAGCCGCCCTGGCGGGCGAACCGCTCCAGGAACTTGAAGGTCGGCAGGGGCTGGAACATCGCCGACCAGATGGTGTTGTAGTTCACCGCGCTGGCCATCACGGCGACCAGGGCCTCGTCGGGCGCCAGCTCGGGCATGGGCACCTCGCCCACGTGGATCGACTTCCGGACGTCGCGGTCCTGGACGCCGTTGAACATGTCGACGTCCTCCGCCCGGAGATAGGCCGCACGGTACGCACGGGGGAGGTCGAGGGCCGCTATCTCTTGCGGTGTCGCGCCACCCAGCAGGGCGTCGGGAATAGATCTCACAGGAACCTCTCAGCCACGCATGCTGCATTCGAAAGATCTAGCGGTGATGTGGTGGGGCGGTGGGTTTCGGGACGCCAGGTATCCGCCTCCGGATCGCCCCGAAGCAGTCGCGGCGGCGTCTCGTCGTCGCCATGTCCGCGTCCGGCGTCACGTGGAGCGTCACGTGGGGCGGGAACCACGCTAACGAGGGGACATATCGGGGGCCCACCCCTACCGCCCCCCTGTTTCTCCCCCTGGACCCGTCGTCCGGCCGGCGGTGCCTTGTCCCCGAGCCGTCCGGCGTGCTCCGGTGATGGCGTGCGCGAACGGGACGGGGCCGAAGAGGTGGCGTCAGGAAACGGAACCGAGAGGTGTGTGCGGTGATCGGGGAACTGCTTCCGGACCGGGTCGTCGCCGTGGAGGCGCACGGCGAGGACGACGCCGGGTGCGCGCCCCTGTACCCGGAGGAGGAGGCGGTCGTCGCGGAGGCGATCGTGCGGCGCCGCCGTGAGTTCGCCGTGGTGCGCGCCTGTGCCCGCCGTGCCCTGGGGCGGCTCGGCGTCCCCCCGGGGCCCATACTGCCCGGGGAGCGCGGCGCGCCGCGCTGGCCGGACGGCGTGGTCGGCAGCATGACCCACTGCGACGGCTACCGTGCCGCGGCCGTGGCACGCGCCACCGACCTGCTCTCCCTCGGCATCGACGCCGAGCCCCACGTCCCGCTCCCGGACGGCGTCCTGCGCCCCGTCGCCCTGCCATCCGAGCGTGACCGCATCGCCGGACTGGCGCTCCGCCGTCCGTCCGTGCACTGGGACCGGCTGCTGTTCAGCGCGAAGGAATCGGTCTACAAGGCTTGGTTTCCGATGACCGGAGAATGGCTGGGATTCGATGACGCGGACATCGAGATCCGCGCGGCCGCCGGAGGGCCGCGACGCGGCGGCTTCCGTGCCACGCTGCTCGTTCCGGGGCCGCTTTTACGAGGTGGGCGACTTGTGCACGTCGAGGGGAGGTGGATGATCCGCCGGGGCTTGATCGTCACCGCCGCCGTGGTCCCCCGCTGAGGCCGGGGCGCCGTAGCGGGCCGCCCCGGCGGACCGTGCGCGCGGGCTCACGGTGTGCACCCGAGACTACCGGCACCTCCTGCCGGGGCCGATATCGCACCCTACGGGTCGGAAGCACCAAGTTCCGTTACTCATAAGGGAGTTAGTGCGCACGCCGCACGTTCCTGCCCCCGGCGGGCTCTCGCCCGAGCCGCCGGAGAGGGCGGCGTCCGGACGGGCCGTGGCAGCTTCCTGGCAGTGCCCCGCAGGACCGCGTTCGGTGCGCCGTACGCGAACGCGTTTCGTCAACAAGCTGACGCAAGAGGCCTGTTGAACTTCTCCACACGTGTGAATAAGTTGCACCTCAACGAGACCGCCGCCGCGCGCCGAGGCCGCGAGAACGCCTGGGCTGCCGAGGTGGGCGGGGATCAACTTCAGATGGCGAGTCGACGGGGGAGCGCATGGAGCTGATCGGGATGGAAGAGCAGCTGGAAAAAGTTCTCGACATGGCTCGGCCGGGTGGCAACGGACCCGACAGGACCTTCCTGCTCGTCGGGCCCCCGGGTTCCGGCAAGACCACTCTGCTCAACATCCTTGCCCAGAAGCTGGGCGAGGGACGCGTCCTGATCGCGGCCGGATCGGCGGCGGAACGGGACATCGAACTCGGCGTCCTGCGCCAGCTCATGGCGCACGCTGCTCTTCCGGGCGCGGCGGGACAACTCGTCGAGCGCATGGTGGGTCGCGACCGGCCCACGCCGAGTGGGCCCGCATGGCTCCACGGGCCTCCCGGCCCGGTCGCGCACCGGCCCGACGCACGTCTGCTCGACGAGCTGTGCCACCTGCTGGCCAAGGAGTCCGAACGCCACCCCCTCGTGATCGTCATCGACGACGCGCACGAGGCGGACGAGGAGTCCCTGGCCGCACTGACCTATCTGCAGCGCCGCTTCCGGCTGGGCCGCATCGTCTTCGTACTCGCGCGGCTGACCCCGCCGGCCGGCCGCTTCGACGTCGACGGCGCGGGCCAGCTCACCGGAAAGCGCCTGGTGCTCTCGCCGCTGTCGCCCGCCGCCGTCGCATCCGTGGTCGCCGCCAGACTGGGCCGTGCGTGGGCCGACGCGCACGCCGCCGAGGTCGACGAGATCACCGGCGGCAATCCGGGCCTGGTCACGGCGCTCGTCGACGATCTGGCCATCGACTGGCGCAGGCGGCTGCCCGCCGGGCGGGTCCTCGTCGGTGAGATGTTCACCCAGACCTGTCTGACCTATCTGCACCGCTTCGACGCGCCGACGGTGGCCATGGCCTACCGCCTGGCGCTGTGTGAGAAGCACCTGACCGGCGCGACGTCCACCGCGGCCTTCCTTGCCGCTGCCATGCCGTCCTGGGCGGACCACGTCGATCGCGCCATCGACGAGCTGGAACGCGCGGGGCTGCTGTACGACGGGCGCTTCCGCCACCCCGCGGTGCGCGTGGCCGTGGAGGGCACGGCCCGAAGATGGGCCGCCGAAGCGGGCGAGCCGGGCGGCGCGACGGGGCCGCACCCGGGCCGGGCCCCGGCCGGGCCGTTCGACCACACGCCCGCGCAACCCCGCCCGCACGGAATGACCCGTCTCGGCGGGCGGCCCGCCCGGGACCGGCACCAGCTCCTGGACCAGGTCGCGGCGATGGCTGGGCCGGCGCACTCCGCGGCCGAGGCGGCCCTCTACGTACGGGCACCCGCCATGGGAGGCGCGGAGGCCTGGTGCGACGACGCGCCACCGTGCCCGGCCGTCGAAGAGCCCCGACGCGACGACCTGTTCGAGCGGTTCGTCCCGCTGGTGCTCCGTTGCGCCGACGAACAGGCCTCGCGCCTGCATGAGTCGCCGACCGCCGCCGGGCGCCGCCAGGCCCTCGCCGGTGAGGCGGGGCGCCTCGTCCGCCGGGCCGAGGCCAAGCGGCGCCGCGGTGAGGTCCGCGAGGCCGCCGCGATGATCGACGCGGCCCTGCGGATGCTTCCCGCGCGGGAGTGGGGACCTGTCTCTTATACA
>NZ_NTGZ01000037.1 GCF_002551245.1 Streptomyces sp. rh34 | reverse complement strand
GCTCGGCGCGGGCGGGCACACCGTCTCGCACGTCGCGGCGGACCTCGGCTCGCCGGCCGACGTCCGCTCGGCCGCCGTCGCGATCCGCGACCGCCTCGACCGCGGTGAGCTGGCGCCGCTGCGCGGCTTCGTGGGCAACGCCGGCACGCAGTACACGAACGCGCTGACCGAGGGACCCGACGGGTTCGAGGCCACCTTCGCCGTCAACGTGCTCGCCAACCACCTGTTCGTCCGGCTGCTCCAGGACCGCTTCACCGCTCCCGCCCGGATCGTGATCACCGCCAGCGACACCCACTTCGGCGACTTCAAGCACAACATGGGCATGGTGCCCGGCCCGGTCTGGAAGTCCCCCGGCATCCTCGCCCGCACGGGCGCCTTCCCCGAGCCGCACACCGCGGCCGCCGGGCGCACCGCGTACGCGACGAGCAAGCTGGCCGCGATCTATCTGGTCCACGAGTACGCGCGCCGGCTGCCGGCCGGGATCGACGCCGTCGCCTACAACCCGGGGTTCGTCCCCGGCACCGGCCTCGCCCGCAACGCGGGCCCCGCCTCCCGGTTCGCGATGCGCCGCGTCATGCCGGTGATGGCCCTCACCCCGTTCGCGACCAGCCGCAGCGCCGCGGGCCGCTACCTCGCCGACATCGTCCTCGGCACGACCCGGGCGCCGACCGGCTCCTACGTCGACCGCGGCCGTGCGGACCGCTCGTCGCGGGAGTCCTACGACCCGCGGCGCGAAGGGGAGCTCTGGGACGCCGCCGAGCGGTTCACCGCGGCGTACGCGGCCGGGGCGGACACGTGCTCGGACGACGTGCCGAGCGGTTCACCCCGATAGACCGGGCGGCGGCCGAACGGTCCGCCGCTGTCAGCGCCGGGGCAGGGCGAGCGCGCACAGGGCGAAGGCGATGGCGAACGCCGCCTGGACGAGCATGCAGATCGCCAGCGCGCTCGTGTAGGCCTGACCCGCCGGGGCTGTGGAACCGGCCAGGGCCGCCCCGAGCAGACCTCCGGCGACGGCGACGCCGAGGCCCATCGCGGCTTGCTGCGTGGTCTGAAGCACTCCGGACGCTGCTCCCGCCGATGCCGGAGGGACCTCGGCGATCATCGCTCCGACGAGCGGCCCGAACATGAGGGCCTGACCGACACCGACTCCGACGAGGAGCGCGGCGAACGCCCACGGGTTCAGACCGGCGCCCTGGACGCATACGGAGACGGCGGTGACGCTCAGGAGTGCGGCTTGGACGAGTCCGCCGATGGCGAGGAGCCTGCGGAACCCGAAACGGGGTGCGAGTCTGCCCGACCAGATCGACACGGTGAGGAAGCACAGGGAGAACGGCAGCAGCACGAGGGCCGCGTGCAGGGGGGACCACCCGAGACCCGTCTGCGTGGAGATCGCGTAGAGGAACGTGAACCCGCCGAACGCCGACTGGAGCATCAACGCCATCACCAGCCCGATCCGGTAGGAGCCGAGCCGGAACAGGGGCGGCGGTACGAGCGGAACGCGGTCACTGCGGTGCAGCCGCGACTGCCGCCGCCAGAACGCTGCGAACAGGACGGGCGTCGACCCCAGCAGCGCCCAGCACCAGACCGGCCAGCCCAGTGCGCCGCCCTGGGAGATCGGGATCATGAGTGCCAGCAGGGCGAGTCCGAGCAGGGCCGTCCCGATCAGGTCGAGCGACCGGTGGCCGGGGGCACGGGTGTCGGGGAGCCAGCGCAGCGCGGCGCCGAACGCGATCACGCCCATGAGCGTGCTCATCGCGAAGACCATGCGCCAGGGAGCGCCGAGCAGGGGGACGGACAGCAGCACGCCGCCGAGGACCTGACCGATCGCCGTGGCCCCGCCCGCCGTCGCACCGAACAGCGCGACAGCCCGGGCACGTTCGGTTCCCCGGGTGGACGCGGTGATCGTCGCCAGCACCTGCGGAACCATGGCCGCCGCGGAGACTCCGGTGAGGGCCCGCGCGGCGATCAGCACGGTGATGCTCGGGGCCAGGGTTGCGACCAGGGAGAACAGGGTGAACCCGGCCATACCGAGCAGGAAGAGCCGGCGTCGCCCGTACAGGTCCCCGAGCCTGCCCCCGAGGACCATCGGAATGGCGAACCCCGACGCGTACACCGACACCACCAACGACTGCTCGGCCGCCGTGGCGCCCAGAGACGCACCGATGTCGGGCACGGCGATACCCGCCGCCGCGAAACCGACCACCGACAGCAGCAGCGCCGACAGGGTCGTCAGGAGCCGGGCCGTCCCCAGCCCCGGAGGCGGAGGCTCGGACAGGCCCCGCGCGGGCGGCGGCGCGGCGCGGTCGTCCTCGCTGCCGGGTTCGCCCGTACGCGGAAGTGGACGGTCATGCGGTGCGGAAGATGTGGTCATGCCGTCGATCATCGAGCGATGCTTATCCTGGAACCAGGAGTCCGTTTATGGGGGTACTGCCACTACCTGGATACCCGGCTCTCCGTACAGGAGGATGAAGACATGACAGAGACCGGGCCCGCCGCGATCCGGCGGGAGGTCGGTGACTTCCTCCGCAGTCGGCGCGAACGGGTAACGCCGCAGCAGGTAGGTCTCCCGGCCACAGGGCGACGGCGGACACCCGGACTACGGCGCGAAGAGGTCGCCGTCCTCGCGGGGGTCGGCGTCACCTGGTACACCTGGCTCGAACAGGGCAGGCCCATCAACGTCAGCACACAGGTCCTGCAGGCGGTCGCCCGAGCCCTGCGACTGGATGACGCCGAGACGCGGCACCTGCACCGGCTCGCCGGATCACGTACGCCGAAAGCCGAGCCCTCCGCATGCGCCCCGGGGCTCATCGAGGCTTTTCAGCCTGTCCTGGACAAGCTCGATCCGTTCCCGGCGTGCCTGCAGACGCCGCTGTTCGATGTGGTGGCGTACAACCGTGCCTACCGGTTTCTGTTCACCGACATGGACCGCATCCCTCCCGGCGAACGCAACTGCGCGGTGCAGTTCTTCACCGACCCCGACTGGCGCAGCCGCTATGTCGACGTCGACCTGGTTGCCGCCCGGATGGTCGCGAGACTGCGCGCCGAGGCGGGCGCCGACATCGGCGCGCCCGCCGCTGCCGGAATCGTGGACGACCTCCGGGAACGATCAAAGGAATTCGCCCGGCTGTGGGCTCGTCACGACGTCCTGCCTCAGCAGTACGAGACGAAACGTCTGGACAGCCCTCTCGTCGGGCAGCTCCAGCTGAACTTCGTCGTCACCGGTGTGGCGGAGACGGGACACCGGATGACCGTGATGACGCCGGCGGACGAGTCCACCTCCCTGCGCCTGACCCGGATGGCAGGCCTCACGGTCACGCCCGAGCGCGCGTAACACCGCCTCGAACCCCGGACGGGGTGGCCGGAGAGCTCGGGGTGGCCGGAGAGCCTCCCGCGATACATGGAATGTCCCATGATTGGATTCTCCATGTATTGTGTGGCCATGGATGATCGAAAGCTGACCGAAGAGCTTTACGACTGCCTGTTCGCGATCCGCGTCCAGGTGCACGCCGAGCTCAAGGAGCTGGCCCGGGAAGTGGGGCTGACCGACACCCAGGCCGATGCGTTGTGGAGGCTGAGTCGCGGGCGGGAGATGACCGCGCGCCGTCTGGCCGACCTCCTGCAGTGCGACGCCTCCACCGCCACGTCCATGATCGACCGGCTGGAGAGGCGCGGCCTGGTCCGCCGTGTGCCCCACCCCACCGACCGCCGCGCGAAAGTCATCCAGCTCACCCCCGAGGGGTGCGCGCTGCGCGATCGCGTCGTCCAGCACACCACCGAGCACTCACCCTTCGCCCTCCTCGACCACGAGAGCAGGCTGCGCCTGCACACGCTTCTCCGCGAAGTGATCGACGGCCCCCGCCCGACAGGTGAGGCCGCCGGCGTCGAGGGCGCCATGAAAGAGGAGCAGCAATGAGCAGCGCGACCGCGGTCATCACGGGCGGAGCCTCGGGCCTGGGCCTGGTGACGGCACGCCACCTGATCAAGGCCGGTCAGAGCGTCGTCCTCGTCGGCCGGGACGCGACGCGCACCCGGGCCGCCGCCGACAGCCTGCGCGCCCTGGCCCCCGCGGGCAGTGACGCGGCACCGCCGAGGACGTACACCGCTGACCTGGAACAGTGGTCGCAGGTACAGGCACTGGCAGCGGGACTGGCCGCCGACGGACACCCGGTGGACGTCCTCATCAACAACGCCGGAGCGGCGTTCCCCCGGTACGAGCAGACGCCGGACGGCGTGGAGCGCACCTACGCGCTCAATCACCACGCCCCGTTCCTGCTCACCCACGCCCTCCTGGCCGCAGGAGTGCTCACGCCCGAAGCGCGGATCATCAACATGTCCTCGTTCGTGGAGAAGCGCGGCAAGCTCGATGCCACCGATCCGGATGTCGCGGGAACATCGTGGAGCAATCGCTTCTACAACCAGATCAACGTCTACGCGACGAGCAAGCTCGTCAGCCTCCTGGCCGCGCGAGAACTCGCGCACCGCCTGCCTGAGGGCATGAGCCTCTACAACGCCAATCCCGGCATGGTCAAGGGCACCGCGATGAACAGCAACGCCGGCGGTCTGATGCGGCTGACCGCCCCGCTGTTCCGTCCGTTCGCCATCACCCCGGACGAAGGCGTCCAGACCCCGGTATGGCTCGCCAACTCCTCCCCCGCACCGCGCCCCAACGGCGGCTTCTTCAGCGAGTCGCGGCCGGACACCCCCTCGCGCCTGGCACTGGACGACACTCTCGCCCGGACCGTCTACGCCAGAACCGCGGCCCTCCTCGGGGTGGAGGCCCTCACGAGGTAGGGCCGCGAAGCGGGGCTGAAAGTCCTCACCGCGGTGCGCCGGACCACGGCGTCCCCGTGAGGGTCTCCGTCGCGACGCTCATGTGCAGCCGACGGGTGTGGTCGACCGTTCGTACCGGCCCGGTCAGCGTGACCCGGGCCACGAGGCGCGCGTCGGTGCTCGACGCGCTCAGCAGCAGTTCGAGATCGCCCGGCTCGACGATCCGGTGGCCGTCGCGGCCCGTGAAGGACGCGAGGTCCGCCGGGACCTTCATCCGCACCCTGGCCGCCCGCCCGGGATCCAGGCCGAGGCGTACGTACCCGATGAGGCGCCGCACCGGCTGGACCACGGAGGCGACCGGGTCGTGCAGATACACCTGAACCACTTCGGTCCCCTCCCGCGCACCGGTGTTGCGGACGGTGCAGGAGAGCGTGAACTCCCCGTCCGTGGACGCCCGTCCGTGCTCCACGACGAGGTCGCTCCACTCGAAGGCGGTGTACGTCAGACCGTGGCCGAAGCCGTACGCCGGGGTCGGGTCGACACTGGACACATCGCTGGAGTGGCCCAGCCGAGCCGCCAGGTAGGTGGAGGGCTGGGAGCCCGGACGGCGTGGCACGCTGACGGGCAGTCGGCCGGACGGTTCGGTGCGGCCGCTGAGCACCGAGGCGATGGCCCTCGTTCCCTCCTCGCCGGGGAAGAACGACTGCACGACCGCGGCTGCCTCGTCCACCGCACGCCCGAGGGCGTAGGGGCGTCCGGCGAGCAGGGTGACGACGACGGGGGTGCCCGTGTCGAGGAGGGCGTCGAGCAGCTGCTGCTGGACTCCGGGAAGCGCCAGGTTCTCCGCGTCGCAGCCCTCCCCGCTCGTCCCCCGGCCGAAGAGACCGGCCCGGTCGCCGAGTGCGACGATCACGAGGTCGGCGCTCCTGGCCAGTTCGACGGCCTCGCCGAAGCCGCCGGCGTCCGGGCCATCGATGTCCGCACCCTGCGCGGAGAGGATCTCGCTGTCGGGGAACTCCGCCGCACATGCCTCGCGCAGGGTGGGGAGTTCGATGCCGAGCGGGGTCTCGGGATACTGGCCTCCGACGTGGACGGGAAAGGCGTAGCAGCCGAGGACGGCCGTCGGGGTGTCGGCGTTGGGCCCGATGAGTGCGATACGGGCAGGGGCTCCGGCGGCCGCGTCCGCCGCCAGGGGCAGGGTGCCGTCGTTGCGCAGGAGCACGACGGCCTGTTCGGCGACGCGGCGGGCGAGCGCGCGGTTCTCGTCGGTGTCGAGAGCGACGGTCCCGCGCAGCGCCTCCGAGTCCCCGTCCGCCGAGCCGTCCGCACCCGCGGCGCCCGCGAGCACCGGTGGCACCGGCCTCCAGTCCGCGTCCAGAAGGCCCAACCGGGCTTTCTGGGCCAGCACTCGGCGTACCGCACGGTCCACCAGCGCCTCCGGTACGAGGCCCTCGGCGATCGCGTCGGCCAGCGGGCTGCCGAAGGTCCTGACGGTCGGCAGTTCCACGTCCACACCCGCGCCGAGCGCGGCGCCGGCCGCTTCCCCGAAGGTCTCCACCACGCCGTGCAGCGTCTTCAGGAAAGCGATGCCGAAGTAGTCGGCGACCACGGTCCCGTCGAAGCCCCAGGTGTCACGGAGCAGGCCGGTCAGCAGAGGCCCGTCGGCCGCGGAGGGGATGCCGTCGGTGTCGGTGTAGGCGTGCATGACGGACCGTACGCCGCTTTCGCGTACGGCCATCTCGAACGGGGGCAGGATGATGTCGGCCCGCTCCCGCGTGCCCATGCCGACGGGGGCGAGATTGCGGCCCGCCCGTGAGGCGGAGTAACCGGCGAAGTGCTTGAGCGTGGCGACGATCCCGGCCGACTCCAGTCCCCGCACATAGGCGGTGGCGACCGTTCCCACCAGGTACGGGTCCTCGCCGATCGTCTCCTCGACACGGCCCCAGCGTGCGTCGCGTACGACGTCGAGGACAGGGGCGAGGCCCTGGTGCACGCCGACGGAGCGCAGGTCGCGGCCGATCGCGGCGGCCATCTCACGGACCAACTCCGGGTGGAAGGTGGCGCCCCAGGACAGCGGCACCGGGTAGGCGGTCGCGCCCCAGGTGGCGAAGCCGGCGAGGCATTCCTCGTGGGCGAGCGCCGGTATGCCGAAGCGGTTCGCTCCGGCGATGCGCTCCTGGGTGCGCGCCAGCGAGAGGGCGCCCACGGCCGGGTCGACGGGGGCCGTTCCGAACGGGCGGGTCAGCTGGCCCAGTCCGTGCGGAAGAAGGTCGTCGAGGTCGACGGCCTCCTCCATGTCGTGCTGGAACGGCGCGACTTCGGCGCCCTCGTCGGAAGCGCCCACCCAGACGCCGAAGAGCTGGGCCACCTTCTCCTGGAGGGTCATGGCGGCGATCAGGGTGTCGGCCCTGTCCTCGGGAGCGAGGGCGGGATCGCGCCAGGGCCCGGTGCGGTGGCCCGTGGCGCCGGACACCGGCGCCCGGGAGCCGGTGGCCTCGACGGGTGTCCGGACGCCGGTGTTGGCGATGTTGGCGGTCACTTTCCTCCCACTCCCATCAGCCCCTGTACCAGGGCGCGGCGAGCGAACAGATAGACGATCAGGATGGGGAGCATGGACAGGACGACCGCGGCGAGCAGGCCAGGGGTGTTGACTCCGTGCTCCGTCTGGAAGTCGTAGAGCCCCAAGGTGATCACCTTGGTCTCCGCCGACTGCGTCAGAACGAGGGGGAACAGGAAGCCGTTCCAGGCCTGGAGCGCGGAGAAGACGACGATCGTCGAGATCCCGCCCCTGGACAACGGCAGCACCAGCTGGAAGAAGACCCGTCGGGGCGAGGCGCCGTCCATCGTCATCGCCTCGTACAGATCGGGGGTGATGTCCCGCATCACTCCCGTCAGGATCAGGGCGCACACCGGCATGGCGAAGGCCGCCGTCGGCAGGATGACGCCGATGAGGTTGTCGTAGAGACCGGCCTCGCTGATGACGAAGAACATCGGGACGATGACCGCCTGCGAGGGGATCGCCAGGCCCAGGAGGAACAGCCGGAAGACCGTGGTGGTGGCGCGCCCCCGGCTCCTGACGATGGTGTACGCCAGCGGCGGGACGAGGAGCAGCACGATGCCCACCACGCACACGGTGACGATGACGGTGTTGAGGAAGTACTGCGCGAAGCCGCTGTTGAGGTCGTCGATGTAGTTGTCGAGCGTGAAGTGCTCGGGAAAGGACAGCGGGCCGTTCGCCGCGTAGTCGGGGCGCGTCTGGAACGTGGCGACGAGCATCACGTACAGCGGCAGCCCCACCACGAGGAGCCAGACCAGGGAGCCGAAACCGGCGACATGGTTGGGACGGTTCTTCCTCACAGTCCCTCCATGGTGCTGCGCATCTTGTCGTAGCCCGAGAGCCGCACCACGATCAGCGAGATGACCGTGGAGACGAGGACGAGGAGGAGGGCGATGGCGGAAGCCCCTCCGTAGTCGAAGCTCTTGAACGCCTTCTGGTACATGTAGTACGCGCTGATGGTGGTGTCGCTCCCCGGTCCGCCCTGGGTCAGGATGAGCACGGTGTCGAAGGTCGTGAGTCCGCCGACCACCATCAGGATCATCGAGGTGATGATCGCGTTGCGCAGCTGCGGCAGCGTGATGTGGAAGAACTGCCGCACCGTGCCCGCGCCGTCGATCTGCGCCGCCTGGTAGAGGACCTGCGGCACCGCGCGCGCCGCGCCCTGGTAGATCAGCGTGTGCAGGGGGGTGAACTGCCAGGTGCTGACGAAGACCAGGACGCCGATCGCGGTGGCCTGCTTCCCGAACAGGTTGCCGTCGCCGAAGAGCCAGGTGGCCTGCGCGGGGACGCCCATGTTGGGGTCGAGGGCGGCGCGCCACAGCACGGAAACGGCCGCGACGGACAGCAGCATCGGGACGAAGTAGATGGCGGACAGAACGGCCCGGTTGCGCTGGTGTCCCGCCGCCCAGACCCCGAGCAGAATGCTCAGCGGTGTCTGGACGGCGACCCCGAGCACCGTGAGCAGGACGCTCAGCCAGAGGCTCTTGATCATGACGGGGTCGTCGAGGAGCTTCCTCCAGTTGTCGAGGCCCGCGAACTCCGGGTCGCTCAGTCCGTCCCAGCTGGCGAAGGAGAGTACGGCGACCATGATGAGCGGGACGAGGGCGAAGAGGCCGAAGAAGACGGCGGCGGGGACCGCCCAGAGAAATCCCGGGCGGCCCGCTCCGATGCCGGACGAGCCGTCCTTCTTGACCGTCTCGCCGTCCGGGGAGGTGGCTGCGGTTCGGGTCATGTCGTGTGTTCCGGGTCCGGATCTCCGTGGGCTCACGAGGTCGGCAGCGCCTGCATGGCCTTGATGAAGGCGTCCTCGTCCATCGAGCCGTTGAAGAACTGCTGGAGGGACTGGTACATCGCGGTGGCCGCCGACTGCGGGTACGCCTGGTCCCAGGAGAGCTGGAACGCCGGGGCCGCCTTGACCATGTCGTACTGGAACTTCGCGAACCCGGGGCTGGCGGCGGTGTCCAGGAAGCCTTCGGTGTTCGTCGTGGTCGGCAGGTTGCCGATGGCGAGCTGCGCCTTGACGAATTGGTCCGAGTACATGAGCTTCAGGAACTCGGCGGCGGCCCGCGGGTGCTTCGTCTTCTTCAGCACGGAGTAGAAGTTGTTGGTGTTGCCGACGACGTTCGCCTGGTCGCCCTTGCCGCCTTCGACGGAGGGGAAGGCGCTGTATCCGAGGTCGCTCTTCGCGAACTCGGGGTGCGCGTCCTGCTGCGTCGAGTACTCCCACGAGCCCATCAGCTCGAAGCCGGCCCGGCCGGTCGCCAGGAGCGTGGGGGAACCCTGGTCGGTGAACTTCACCGAGTCGTAGTTGGTGCCGAACGCACCGGCGTCCACCAGCTCCCTGATCATGCTCAGCGCCTTCCGGCTGTCCGGGCTCGCCCAGGCGTCCTGGTCGCCGTCGAGGGCCTTCTGGAAGAGCTCCGGGCCGGCGATACGGTCGTACAGGTACTCGAACCACATCAGCGTCGGCCACCGGTCGCCGCCACCCAGCGCGATCGGGGTGACGCCGTCGGCCTTCAGCGCCTTGACCGCCGCCAGCAGGTCGGCCCAGGTCTTCGGGGGTTCGACGCCCGCCTTCTTGAGGACCTTGCCGTTGCTGAACAGCAGGACGGGCTGCGTGCCGCGCATGGGGACCCCGTAGGACGTGCCGTCGACCACCGCGCTGTTGAACACGGACGGCAGGAACTTCGCCTTGAGGTCGGGGTCCTCGGCGATGAAGGGGTCCAGCGGGAGGAGCAGGCCGGCGTCGACGAAGGGCTTGATGCTGCCGCCGCCCCAGTTGAAGAAGACATCCGGCGCCTGCTTGCTGTTGATGATCGTCTGCAGCTTGGCCTGGTAGTCGGCGCCCGGGATCGTGTCCAGGACGGCCTTCACCTTCGACGTCTTGTTGAAGGTGGCGACGATCTCCTTCTCCACCTTGTTCGCCGCGTCCCCGTAGACCAGGACGCGGAGGGTGTCGCCGCCGGCCGCATCCGGGTCCCCTCCGCATCCGGACAGGGACAGCACCAGGGCCAGTGCGGCACCACCGACGACAACGGTCCGCGAGAACCGTGCGCGTTGTTTCATCGGCACACCTTTCGAAACTTTTTCGATCCAACTACCGAAACTTCCTGAGTCCGGACGCTAGAACCCCTCATCTGGGGGGTCAACCCTCGGTCATGGCGTTATCAAAGCGTTACGCCTGGGCGTCAGCCGTCCCGTGCTTTATGCTCCTGGCCATGCGCGATGACGAGAGAACGGGCCGCATCACCCTGGCCCAGGTGGCCGAGCGGGCCGGCGTCTCCATTTCGACAGTTTCGAAGGTCCTCAACGGGCGGCAGGACGTGGCGACCCCCACGAGGGTCAAGGTGGAGCGTCTGCTGGAGGCCCATGCGTACCGGCGCACCACACGGTCGGCCAGCGAGACGCCGCTCATCGAGATCGTGTTCCACGAGCTGGAGAGCATCTGGGCGATGGAGCTGATCCGGGGGGTGGAGAACGTCGCCAAGGCCCACGGCGCCGGGGTCGTCCTCACCGAAAGCGGAACCCGCCACTCGCCCGGCCCCGACTGGATGGAGGCGATGCTCCAGCGTCGGCCGCTCGGTGTCGTCCTGGTCTTCTCGACCCTGCCCGACGAGGTGAAACAGCAGCTCAGGGCGCGTTCGATCCCCTGCGTCATCATCGACCCCGCGGGCGACCCCGACCCCGACGTGCCCTCGGTCGGCTCGGCCAACTGGAACGGTGGACTGGCCGCCACCCGGCACCTCATCGAGTGCGGGCACCGGCGCATCGGTGTCATCACCGGACCCGAGGACATGCTCTGCTCCCGCGCGCGGCTCGACGGCTACCGGTCGGCGATGACCATGGCAGGACTGGAGGTGGACCCCGGCCTCATCCTGTTCGGCGACTTCCACGTGGAGGGCGGATACGACCGCGCCGCCGAGATGTTGTCCCACCCCCAGCGGCCCACCGCGATCTTCGCGGGCAGCGACCTCCAGGCACTCGGCGTACTGGAAGCCGCCCGGGTGCAGGGCCTGCGCGTCCCCCACGACCTGTCGGTGGTCGGCTACGACGACGTGCCCATCGCCCGTTGGGCCAGCCCGGCCCTGACCACGGTCCACCAGCCGCTGCGCCAGATGGCGGAGGAGGCCGCGCAGATGCTGATGCGACTGCGGGCGCAGGAACCGGTGGCCACGCGGCTGGAGCTGGCCACGAGCCTGGTCGTACGCAAGAGCACGGCGTCGCCGCCCGGGAGCTGAGGGGCGGCTTGTGGAGCACCGAGGACGCGGTGGCGTGCGCTGGCCGGGGATCGCTGCCCGAACGCGAGACCGCGGCGGTCGGGGCCCCTCATGCCTCCCGCTCGGTTCGACGAAGGCCGACCACGGGCGGGGCTCCGGTCGTCCGGAGCCCCGCCCGTGGTCGGGTGGTCAGCCCGTGGGGAAGGAGTCGGGGGTGCTGATGCGGTTCTTGAGCAGCGCCCCCGATTCGGTCAGCACACCGCTGCTGCTGTAGTCACCGCCGTCGCAGGTGCCCGGTCTGAAGGCCGCGCTGCTCTCGTCCGCGTCGGAGTAGGTCCAGTTCGCGTAGCCGATCTTCAGCTGGTCGAGCAGGTCCAGCCAGGCCGTCGTGCTCGCCCGGTCCATCGCCCCTCCGCCGGTGGCGCTCACCGTGCCGAACTCGGTGACGAAGAGCGGCAGTCGCGAGGCGGCGCGGCTCAGCGTGGCGCGGTAGGAGTCCTGGTGACTCGCGGCGTAGAAGTGGAAGGCGTACATGATGTTGTCCGCTCGGACGGGGTTGTCGACGACCTCACTCTCGTTGGAGCCGTCCGAGACGCCCAGGGAGGACCAGCCGCGGGTGCCGACGATGATGACGGCGTCCGGGTCAGCGGCCCGGATCACCGGGATGACCTGCTCGGCGTAGTTCTTGATGGCCGTCCAGCTCACTCCGTTGGGCTCGTTGGCGATCTCGTAGATCACGTGCTTCTTGTCGGCGTTGCGGGCCGCGACGGACGCGAAGAACGTCTTGGCCCGGTCGAGGTTGTGGTTCGGATCGCCCGGCGTCAGGGTGTGGAAATCGATCATGGCGTACATGCCACGTGCCTCGGCCATGTCGACGAGGCCGTTCACCCGGCTGGTGAAGCCCGCCGGGTCGGTCTCGTAGCCGCCCTCCTGGACGTACATGGCCACGCGCAGCAGGTCCGACTTCCAGTCCTCCGCGAGCGCGTCCACGGACGCGGTGTTGTAGCACTTGCTGAACCACTGGATGCCGTGGGTGCTCATGCCCCGCAGCTGTACGGGACGGTCGTACTGGTTGCACAGGTGCACGCCGCAGACGTGGAGCTCGCCGTTGACGTCCACGGGGGTGCCGGTGCCCGGCAGGGGCGGGTCGACTGGCGGGGGCTCCTCCACGGAACCCGTACAGGCGACGCCGTTGAGCGTGAACGCCGTCGGCTTCGGGTTGGCGCCCGTGAAGGAACCCACCATCCCCAGATCGGCCGACGCACCGGTGGACAGGGTGCGGTTCCAGTCGACCCCCACTGCGGAGACCGCGGAACCGGACTGCGACCAGGTGGCGTTCCAGCCCTGGACGAGTCGCTGCCCCGCGTCGGGCATCGTGAACCTCAGGGTCCATCCGGTGACGGGGTCGCCCAGGTTGGTGACCTTCACCCCGGCCTGGAAACCCCCCGCCCACTGGCTGGTGACCGTGTAGTCGACCTTGCATCCGGTGGCGGCCACCGCTGGGGGGCTGAGCAGGGCGGTGAGGCCCAGGACCATGGCGCAGGTGGCCAGGAGGGCCAGGAAGCGTTTCACAGCGATTCTCCTCCTATGACGCGGTAGGACGGGCCGGCCGCTCACCGTCGCGATGTCGTCCCGCAGGCCTGGCCGTTCAGCCTGAAGACCTGGGGGTCGTGCACGAGGCCGGTGGGCCGGCCGTTGAAGCCGAACCGCACGGTGTCGCCGGGCGCGAGATCGGCGTTCCAGCTCAGGGCCTCGGCGGTGACCCGGGGCCCGGTCTGCCCGATGTCGGCGCGCCAGGCGTCGGTCACCCGCTGCTGGTCGGCGAACGTCCAGTCGAGCCGCCAGGGCTGGACGGGGCGGTCACCGGTGTTCTTCAGCACGACGTGGGTGGTGAAGCCGTTGCTCCAGCGCTGCGAGGTGTACGTCACCTCGCACCGCGTCCGCACGGGCTCACCGCCGCCCAGATCGTCCACGTAGGACGCGACCCAGGCGAGCGGGGCGTTCCAGTTGATGGTGATCTCGTTCGTGGCCCAGGACTCGATGTCGTCGATGTAGCACATCGCCGGTGCGCAGCCCTTCAGCTTGGCCTGCGCGACGGGGTCCTCGATGGAGGCGTTCGGTCCGCCGGCCAGGGATCCCGGTGCGGGGTTCGGCAGGGCCGGGTCGAGCTGGTTGGCCCAGAACCGGTGGTGCTGGTTGCGCGAGTCCCGCTCGCCGTACCCGGTGACATAGGACTGGTTCAGCGCGTTGCGGCCCAGCAGGTAGTCGAGTCCGCGCAGTACGGCGTCACGGTAGGCGGTCCTGCCGGTCAGGTCGTGGGCGGAGCCCAGGACGACCATGTTGTTGGCGACCTGGCTGTTCGAGCCCCATACGTAGTGCCCGTCGTCGGGGGCGTACGGGAGGCCGTACGCGGCCCCTGCCGAATCGGCCGCGTATCCGTCGGCGGCTTCGGTCACCATGCCGCGCACGATGGCGAGCTGATCGGCGGACAGCTTGCCCGGCACACGCGCGAGGTTCAGGGCGCCGAGCCCGGCTACCGAGCCCCAGGACATGCCGCCGCGCGGGAAGACCGCGTCGGTGTCACCGTGCAGCGGGGAGCGGAGGACTTCCTGACGGTAGCTGTCCTCACCGGTGGTGAGGAACAGTTCCGCCGCCGCCCAGTAGAACTCGTCCCTCACGTCGTCGTCGTTGTAGGCGCCGCCGCCCGTGGCGTCCTGCGGATCGGCGAGGATGTCCGGGTGGGCCATGGCCGCTGTCCACGCGGACCGCGCGGCCGACCGGCACTGCGCGGCGAAGTCCGCGTCGTAGACCTGGAAGAGGCGGGCGCACTGGGCGGCGGTGGCCGCCAGGTTGAGGGTGGCCGCCGTGGTCGGCGGATGCAGTTCCCGGGGCTGGGGGTCACGGTCCGGCCGGAGCGGCAGTCCGGTCCACGCCTTGTCGTGCAGCTTGTGGTGGGCCATACCGGCGAGCGGCTCCCCAGCGGGCACCTGCATCCGCATGAGGAACTCCAGCTCCCAGCGCGCCTCGTCGAGGATGTCGGGGGTGGCGTTCCCGTGCTCGGGCAGCCGGAGCTCGCCGTCGCCGAGCGGCCCGGCGTCGGCCGTCTCCTCGTACAGGGTCCGTTCGAACGTGGACATCAACTGGGCTACCGATATACCGCCGTTGACCACGTACTTGCCGTGGTCGCCGGCGTCGTACCAGCCCCCCGCCGCGTCGAGACGGTAGTCGCACACGCCCGGCTGGCAGGGCACGTCGTTGTCGCCCTGGTTGGGGCTCACGCCGAGGTGGCCGGCCGGCCGCGCGTACTGCTCGCCCACGATGTCCGCGTCGATCTCGATGCCGCTGCGGTTGTGGTAGAAGTACGCCAGCGCGTCGGTGCGCAGCGACGCGTAGAGGTCGTCACCGATGGCGAACGGCTCGCTCCTCTCGCCCGCGACCGTGACGGTGTATCCCTCCCCCGCGGTCGCCACCGCGCTGAAGTCGAAGGTGTGGACGTTGTGCCGCGAGGCGGTGTCCACGCCCGCCGGAGTGGTGGTGCCACCGGCCACGCGCGTACCGGCGGCCGATTCGAGTGTCCAGGGCAGCGGGTCGGTCCCGTCGGTGACGACGGTGCCGGCCTTGGGGCCGTGGGTGAGGTACCCGACCTGGTTGACCCGGACCGGGGAGCCGGTGTCCGGTTCGTACGGCGGCGGCGCGGTCCCGCCGCGCAGCGACACGTCGTCGACGCAGAAGGTGAGGGCCTCGGCGCTGCCCCCGATCTGGAAGGCGAGCTGCGCCGCGTCGTGGTCGGCTCCGGCCGTGAAGGTCTCCGTGACGCGTTCGGCGGTCGCCCCGACCGGCTGCGCGGTGGCGAGTTCCGTGGTCCACGGTTCGGTCGCCATCTGCACGTTGGTGTGGATGGTGACCGGCACGGTGGACGTCGCGGTGTAGCTCAGGGTGTATTCCTCGCCGGCGGTGAGGGCGAGCCCGTTCTGCCCGACGATGGCGTCCCACGCGTTGACCGTGCCCCCGGGGACGTCGGCACAGAGACGTCCGTCCGAGACGGCGACGGGACTGTTGGCCGTCGACCACCAGGGGGCGGTGCCCGCGGAGAAGTCCCCGTTGACGATGATCTCGGGGCTCTCGGATGCCTCGTTGACGGGTTGGGCCGCACCGGCGGGTGCGGCGAGTGCGCCCGCCAGCAGCCCGGCGGCGGCGACGGCGCCCACCAACACGCTGACGCGTCTGGAGCGGTCCGGTCGGCGGAGCGTGCGGGAGGGGCGGGTTACGAGTGGCTGATGTCGCGGCACACCGAAGTCCTTACGGGAGGGGGAAGGGCACACAGTGACGGGGCACCGGATTTACGTCCGGCAGAGTGCGGGCAATAGTGGGAGCGCTCCCAAAATCGGGGTCGCGAGGCGTGCCGTCAAGCGGTTGGACAGGATTCGCCGCGATGGGTTGTCAGGGACACAGCAACACTCTTACAGTCCGTGGTACCAACGGATGGGAGCGCTCCCAGCACGACGTGGCCGGGCGCTTCCCCTTCCGTGATCGCCCGCCCCATCCGGTCCCCCCTCCCGGAGAGGCCCCGCATGCGAGCGTCACCGCACTCCCCCAGCAGCACGCGCAGCCCGCTCATCACCCCTGTCGGCGTCGGTCCGACGCGGCCCGGTCGACGCCGGATCCCGCGTGTGCGGGACCGACGGCAACCGCCGCACACCAGGCACGGCGATCCCACCCGCCTCGCCACCGCGCCCGCCCCACGACAGCGCCCTCCTGATCCAGGCGCCCCCAGACTCCTCGCCCGACGGCGGCCGCAGGAGAGAGAACACGACCGGAAGACCATCCCCACACAGGCACAGGAGACCTCATGGCCCGACGCAAGAAGCTGTTCACCTCCCTGGCGGCGGTGCTCGCGACGCTGCTCGGCGGAATCGGCCTGACCTTGATGGGCCAGGGCGACGCGCAGGCGCACGGCGTCACGATGACGCCGGGATCACGTACCTACCTCTGCATGCTGGACGCCAGGACCGGCACCGGCGCCCTGGACCCGACCAACCCGGCGTGCAAGGCCGCGCTCGCCGAGAGCGGCGCGACCGCGCTGTACAACTGGTTCGCCGTGCTCGACTCCAACGCGGGCGGACGGGGGGAGGGGTACGTCCCGGACGGAAAGCTGTGCAGTGCCGGTGACCGGTCGCCGTACAACTTCACCGGTTACAACGCCCCACGCTCCGACTGGCCCCGGACGCACCTGACGTCCGGGGCAACCATCCAGGTCAAGCACAGCAACTGGGCGGCGCACCCGGGCTCCTTCCGGGTGTACCTGTCCAAGCCCGGCTACTCACCCAGCACCGAGCTGGGCTGGGACGACCTGGAGCTGATCGGGACGGTCACCGATCCGCCGCAGGCGGGCGGGGCGGGCACGGACGGCGGCCACTACTACTGGGACCTGGACCTGCCCTCGGGCCGCTCGGGTGACGCCGTCATGTTCATCCAGTGGGTGCGCTCGGACAGCCAGGAGAACTTCTTCTCCTGCTCCGACATCGTCTTCGACGGTGGCAACGGCGAGGTGACCGGCATCCGCGGCTCGGGCGGCACTCCGCATCCGACGCCCACCCCGACCCCGACACCCACTCCGACCCCGACCGATCCGCACACCGGGTGCATGGCGGTCTACAGCGTGACCAACTCCTGGAACGGCGGCTTCCAGGGTGCCGTCGAAGTCATGAACCACGGCACGACGGCGCGTGAGGGCTGGGCCGTGCGGTGGATGCCCGGCGTGGGCGCCCGGGTCAGCAGCGTGTGGAACGGTGCGCTGACCACGGCGCCCGACGGGGCGCTGACTGTCAGGAACCTCGACCACAACCGCACCATCGCTCCGGAGGGCAGCACCACCTTCGGGTTCACCGCGACCTCGACCGGCAACGACTTCCCGGTCGGTTCGATCGGCTGCGTCACTCCGTAGTCGCCGAGGCACGACAGCGCCGGTTCCCGCATCGCGCGGGAGCCGGCGCTGTCGTGCGTGGGGCATCCGCACGTCAGGCGCCGAAAGGCTCCAGCAGTGTCGAAGCGCTTCGATGACCAGCTCTGGACAGAGGCCTCGGGCCGGATTACTGTTCTGGCAACCTGCGGTTTAATCGAAAAGTGCACGATCGAAGCGCTTCCCAATCCTGGAGATCCTGATGGTCACCCTTGCCGACGTGGCGCAGCATGCCGGAGTTTCCGCCAGCACGGTCAGCTATGTCCTCAGTGGCAAGCGAACCATCTCCGAGGTCACCAAGCGCCGGGTGGAACGCAGCATCACGGAACTGGGCTACCACCCCAACGCGGGAGCCAGAGCACTGGCGAGCAGCAGATCCAACATCATCGCGCTGATGATGCCGTTGCGCACGGACATGTACGTCCCGGTGATGATGGAGATCGCCATCGCCGTCGCCACCAACGCCCGGGAGCACGGCTTCGACGTTCTGATGCTCACCGGCGAGGAGGGACCCACCGCCGTGCGCCGCGTGGTCGCCAGCGGCCTTGTGGACGCCATCATCCTGATGGACGTGGAACTGGACGACGCCCGGCTCCCCGTGCTGCGTGAGAGCGGCCGGCCCGCGGTGCTCATCGGTCTGCCCTCCCAGACCACCGGTTTCACCTGCGTCGATCTGGACTTCACCGAGGCCGGCGCCCTGTGTGTGGAGCACCTGGCCGAGTTGGGGCACCGGGAGATCGCCGTGATCGGCGAGGCTCCGGCCGTGTACGAGCGGAAGGCCGGCTTCGCGGAGCGTACGATCGACGGCCTGCGCGCCCGCGCGCACCGGCTCGGGCTGCGTGTGCTGCACCGTCCGTGCGAGGGCACGTACGCCTCGATGGCGAGCGCCGTCGGGCAGATCTTCACCGAACGCCCCGATGTCACGGGCTTCGTCGTGCACAACGAGCAGGCGGTGGAACCGCTGCTCAGCCTGTTGCGCCAGAACAGGCGGGCGGTGCCCGAGGACATCTCGGTCGTCGCCGTGTGCCCCGAGCAGGTCGCCCTCCAGGGCTCGGTCCGTCTGACCTCCGTCACCATCCCCGCGCGGGAGATGGCGCGTCAGGCCGTCGACCGCCTCATCGCCAGGATCGAGGGAAAGGCCGACGACGAGGTCGTTCTCCTCAAGCCGGAGCTCGTCGTCCGCGCGAGCAGCGGGTCGGCGCCCGTCAGGGGATGACGGGCGCGGTCCCCCGGTGCTCGCCGAACCGGTACGCGGTGCGTCGCGTGGGGTTGCTCCCACGGGGTGGGGTCATCTCCTGCCGGGGAGGGAGAGCACGTGTTTCTCGGCGGCGACGAGGGTCAGTGGGCAGGGGACGCCTCCCGCGACCACGTCGATCGTGCGGTCGCTCGACGGCCACAGCACCGCGGTGGCGTGCTCTTGGGACCACCGCAGGTCGAGTCGGGCCCCGAAACGCGTTCGGATGCCTCGCAAGGTGCCTTCGGCGCACTCGCGCGGCACGGCGGGCAGCAGCACCAGCCGGCCGGGGGACGACTGGACCAGGCACTCGATGAGCACCGCGGGCAGGGCGTGCGCGGCGTCCGCGTTGTACACGTCCCGCCCCGGGTAGTGGGCGCTCATGAGTGAGTCGTGGAAGTAGTCGCCGTGCAGCACGTGGCGGAGTGCTCGGCCCGCCCGTTCCTCGTCGCGCAGCCGGGCGGCGACGAGGGCGGTGTGCAGGCGGCCGTGCGCCGAGTCGTTCTCGGTGCCGCGTAGTTCGAGCGCACGGTGGGCGGCCGCCGCCAGGGCGGGCGTGTCGTGGGGGTTGATCTCGTCGAGCGGCCACACCGGGTAGAGGTGGCTGATGTGCCGATGGTCGTAGGTGTCCTCCAGCTCAGGACCGGCCCATTCGGCAAGTGCTCCGTCCTCGTTGACCCGGTACGGAGGAAGCCTGGCCGCGAGGGCTCGCCAGTGCGGGGCTCGGGGATGATCGGGCCGGAAGTCGGCGGCGGTGGTCAGGGCGTGCCGGGCGGCGGCGATGTCCATGGTGGCGTCGACGGTGCCCCAGCTGGCGTTGGCGGGGCGGTTCTCGGGCGAGTACGAGGGGACCACCGCCACGGGGGCGTCGGGACCGCGGCTGACCAGGAAGTCCTCGTAGAACTCGGCCACCTCGACCAGGGCGAGCGGGAGCCAGGGGCCGGGCAGGCCACCGGTGAGGACGTCGTCGACCAGGGGGTGGAGCAGCCAGTCGGCGCCCGCGGTCCACAGGTGCAGGGGGTAGGCGCGTTCGAAGTGCCGGGTGTGGCCGCTCTCCCCGTCGGTGTGGGAGGGCGCGACGACCCCGCGTGCGCCGAAGAGCTCACGAGCGTTGTCGCGCCAGTCGGCCAGTTGACCGCGTACGAGTTCCGCGTGGGCCCGGGACACCTCGGGCAGCGCCCCGGCGGCGGCGGACGCCACCTGCAGGTTGAGGTTGGCGTTGGTGGTGAAGGCGCCGGACCAGGCGGTGTTCCAGTCGCCCGTCCAGAGGCCGGTGAGACGCGGCGGCAGCATGCCGCTGGACGACAGGAGGTGGTAGCGGCCCGCCGCGAAGAGGCGTTCGAGAAGCGCCGGGCTGTCAGGACGGCGCAGCAGCGCGGTGCCCGGCAGTTCCCTCTCCGCCGGGTCCGTCGTCAAGGTGAGTTCGGCACGGAGGTAGGCACCACGGTGAGCAGGCAGGTGTCCGGCCAGAAGCCGCGAGTACGCCAGGTCGACGGCATTGCGCTCGTGCGGGCGGGGAGGGGCGGTCCTGTCCACGCCGACCGGGTCCGCTTCGAGCAGGGCGCCCAGCGCACAGCCGTGCGCGGGGCCGGGGTCGATTCCGGCAGGATGCCGCTCCACCCGGGTCAGCAGCAGTATCGCGGAGGCTCCGGTGACCCGCAGCAGGTCACCGGCCGCGTCCGCCCGGCCGTCGGGGACGACCACGAGGGTCGTCCCCGTGAAGGCGGTCCGTCCGTTCCCGTACTCGGTGCGCAGGCTCAGTACCGCCCGGGTTTCCGGGTGCCCGTTCTTCTCGCACACGACCGAGCGGGAGAAGCGCAGCCCGTCAGGCAGCCCGGGCAGGCGCTCGTCGAGGCGGACCTCGGCGCTCAGTCCGCCGGGCCGGCCGGACACCCGGTGGACGATCACGTCGTCGGTGCGTGAGACGAAGACGTCGCTGCGCCAGCCGCCGTCCATCGCGCTCACCTGCCCGCTGGTGAAGTCCACCTGCCTGCGGTATCCCGGTTCCCCTGCCGCGTCGCCGCGTCGTACGCGGACCTGGAAGGCGGGGTGGAAGGGCTGCACCCACACGTGCGGGTACCCGGCGCCGAACTCCTCCGCCGCCCTGGTGTCGCCCGCCAGCAGGGCGGCCTGAAGAGCGGGGAGTCCGGCGGCGAGCGCCGGAGGGCCGAGCGCTTCGCTGCCGTTGGGACGGACCAGGGTGTGGTGGTTCACGACGACGCGTTCGTCGGCCGGGTCTCCGAACACCATCGCGCCGTGTCGGCCGTTGCCGCTGAGGAAGGCGTCCTCCCACCGTCCGGCGGGCCGCGGCTCCCACGTCCCGTGTCTCACGCCAGGACCGCCACGCCGTGGCGCTCCAGGCGCACGGAACCGTCCACCCGGTCGCCCGTGATCAGGTCCCGGCACGGGCCCGGCACGTCGACGTCGATCGGCCCGGGGGCGTGGTTGAGCAGGAAGAGCACGTCACCGCGGCGGATCGCTTCGAGGCCGGGTGGCCGGTTCTCCAGGACGGGACGGGCGCCCGCCTCGCACGCCACGTGGGCGAGCAGTTCGCGCAGGGCTGTCGGCTCGGGCAGTGTGGAGACGTACCAGGCACGCCCGTGGCGCAGCACGGCGGGCATGCCGACGAGCTCACCGCTTCGGTAGGTGGCGACGGTCTCAGCCGCGGACAGCTCCAGTTCCTCCGACCAGAGGGTCCCCTCGAAGGGGTGGACGCCCTCGCATGCCACCTTCTCGCCCGCCGGCAGCGGCCACCACTCGTGGACGAGACGGATACCGAACAGATCGCGCAGGCGTTCGTCCATGCCGCCGGGGCGGATACGGTCGTCCTGGTCCGCGGCACCGGTCATGAACCCGCAGACGAGTGTGCCCCCGCCGCGTACGTAGGCGACGAGGTTGTCCACAGCGGTGTCGGTCAGCAGATACAGGTGCGGAACGACGATGAGGCGGTAGGCGTCCAGGTCGTGTTCGGGGTGGGCGAAGTCGGTGGTGACACCGGCCTCCCACAGGGCGCGGTGCCAGGCGCGTACGACGGTGGGGTAGTGCACCTCGCAGGAGAGGCGGCCCTCCTGTTCGTCGGCCCACCAGGAGTTCCAGTCGTGGAGGATCGCCACCTCCGAGGTTACGTGTGTGCCGGCGACCCGCTCTCCCAGCCGGGACAGTTCGGCACCGATCTGTTTGACCTCCTGGTAGGCGCGGCCGTGTTCACCGGCGTGGGAGACCATGGCCGAGTGGAACTTCTCCGCTCCCTGTCGCGACTGTCTCCACTGGAAGTGGCAGACGGCGTCCGCACCGCGGGCGACGGCCTGGAGAGACCAGAGCCTGCCCAGGCCACGGGGCTTGGGCACGTTGACATCGCGGAAGTTCACCGCGCCCGCCGCCTGCTCCATCACCATCCACGGTCCGCGGGCCTGCGAGCGGGTCATGTCCTGGATCATGGCTCCGTACTGGCCGGCGTGCGGGTCGGTGGGGTCCGGGTAGATGTCGACGGAGACGACGTCCTCCTCCTGGGCCCACCTCCATGCGTCCTGGCCGGTCCAGAACGGCATGAAGTTGGTGGTGACGGGGATGTGGGGGGTGCGCGCGGCGACGATGTCGCGCTCGGCGGTGTAGCACTCCAGGAGGGCGTCGGAGGTGAACCGCCTGAAGTCGAGCGTGCAGGCGGGGTTGCGCAGGTACTGGGCCTTGCGCGGTGGGATGACCTGCTCCCATGTGTCGTAGCGCTGGCTCCAGAAGGCGGTGCCCCAGGCCTCGTTGAGGGCGTCGATCGTGGTGTACCCGCGGCGCAGCCAGCGGCGGAAGTGCCGTGCCGTCTCGTCGCACCAGCAGAAGGTGCAGTACTCGTTGTTGATGTGCCACATGCGCAGGGCCGGGTGGTCGCCGTAACGCTCGGCGAGGTCCTTCGTGATGGCCGTCGCGTAGGCCCGGTAGACGGGTGAGCTGGGGCAGAAGTGCTGGCGTGATCCGTACCAGATCGTGGATCCGTCCTCGCCGCGCGGCAGTGTGTCGGGGTGGAGGGACCCCATCCACGCCGGCGGTGAGGCGGTGGGGGTGGCGAGAACGGCCCCGATTCCGTGCTGGTGCAGCAGGTCCATGAGCCGGTCGAGCCAGCCGAGGTGGCGTTCTCCCGGGCGGGGTTCGATCGTCGCCCAGGAGAACACCCCGATGGTGACGGAGGTGACCTCGGCCTCCTTCATCAGCCGCATGTCCTCGGGCCACATCTCCTCGGGCCACTGCTCCGGGTTGTAGTCGCCGCCGAGGAGGACGCGGGATCGGGTGGCGTCGTTGAGAGAGGGCATGCGAGGACTCGCTTCGTCTCGGAGGTCGGAGTCGTCGGAGAGGTCAGACGGGGTCGGCGTACTGGACGCCGCGGCCGTTCGTGCCGAGGTAGACGCGGCCGTGGATGCGGGGATCGCCGGTGATCGTCTCGCCGATCCAGCCCCATTGGTGGGCGTCGTCGTTGACGCGGGTCCAGGAGGCGCCCTCGTCGTCGGAACGCAGGACGGCGGTGATCTGGTCGGTGGCGCCGACCTGGAAGATCGTCGGGTGGTCCGCGCCGGCCGCCGCCTTGCCGAAGCCCAGGGTGTAGGAGGCCCAGCAGCTGTCGACCTTGGTGAAGGTGGCGCCGCCGTCGACGGATCGGTACAGGCCGTTCCACTTCGCCGAGAGCCAGAGGTGACCGCTTCGGCCGGGGGTGACGGCCAGGCGGAACTGGCTGTCGCCCGCCGGCAGGCCGGTGGCGGCGGCGGTGAAGGTCCGTCCGCCGTCGACCGAGCGCACGACGGTACCGTTCACCGTGTCGTAGGCGTAGAAGCGGCGCGGGTCCCACGGGTCGGCGACCGGCGTGCCGCCTCGGGGGAAGGTGGGCACCTCCGCCCAGGTGGCGCCGTTGTCGGTCGAGCGGTGAGTGGCGTACGTGGAGCCGTCCCAGTGGACGAACGACCACAGCAGGGTGTCGCCGTCCGCGCTGGTCGCGATGGGGCCGGGAGCCGTGCTCGCGATGTCCGGCTGGCTCGCGAAGGGCTTCCAGCTCTGGCCGCCGTCGCCGGACCAGGCGCCGTTGCCGCTCGATGACCATCCCGTCCGCACGACGTAGGAGGGCCGGCGGTCCGCCATCGCCAGGCCGGTGGAGGTGCCGAAGAGCGGGTTGGTGGCCATGCCGCGGGGAGGCGAGGCGGTGAGGGAGTCGTGGTACATGACACCGATGTCGGCCAGACCGCTGATCAGGTGTGCTCCGCCTTCGGGAGGGGAGATCAGCTGCCGTACGGCGCTTTCCTCCAGGCCGCGGATCTCGGGAGCCCAGTGGACCAGGTCGCGCGTGCCGTAGAGGGTGGCGCCGGTTCCGTAGACGATGTGGCGGGAGTCGAAGGGGTCGATGGCGACCGCCTGGATCCACCAGCCGAACTTGGGCCTGGGCTCGCCCCACCGCAGGTAAGGAGTCTCGGAGACGTCCAGGACGGCACGGTCCTTCAGGGATTCCCAGGTGCGTCCGCCGTTCGTGGAGCGGAAGACCGTGTCGATGTCCGCCCAGCGGTTGTTGGTGGTGACCACCAGGGTGCCGGGCCGCTGGGAGTCGACCGCGACACCCCCGTATCCGAACGTGTCGGGTGATCCGTCCGAGGTGGTGCCACCGGGCCGGACCGGGGTGATATCGCTCCAGGCTCCCGTGACGGTGTTCAGGGCGTGCACGCTGCCGTCGCTCTGCCCGTTGGGCCCGGGGGCGTCGGCGTAGGTGACGTGGAGCGTGCGGATCGCGGTGTCGTACGCGGCCCGGACGGGCACGCGGGCCGCCACGCCTTCCGGCTGTCCCGGGACGGGCTCCCAGGTGGCGCCGGAACGCCTGCGGTACAGGGCGGATCCGCCGTCGGCCCATCCCGCGTACAGCGTCCGTCCCGCGGCGACGAGGAGGGTGATCCCCTGTCCGTCCGCCACCGGCTCGGGTCCGAACCCGGCCCGCGCCCAGGTGGCGCCGCGGTCGGCGGACTTCCACAGGCCGTCGTGACGGGTGCCGAGCCAGAGGGTGTCGCTGTCGGCGGGGTCGACGACGAGTCGCTCGCCGGTGCCGCGCCCGTCCTCGTTGGCCCCGAGCTTCACCGGCAGATCGGTACGCGCCCAGGTGGCCCCCCGGTCTTCCGAGCGCAGCACGGCTCCGTCTTCCGACCAGCTCTGCGCGTACGTCCCGACGGCGAGGTAGAGGCGGTCGGGATGGTGGGGATCGACGGCCATGGCCTCGACGCCCAGCAGGTTCCAGTCGTCCCAGCCGAGGTGGTCGGTGAGAGGGACCCACGCCCGCGTGCGGCTGTCCCATCGGTATGCGCCACCGATGTCGGTGCGGGCGTAGGCGAGTCCCTTGACGCGGGGGTGGAAGAGGACGCCGGTGACGAAACCGGTGCCGCCGATGACCGCGGTACGCCAGCGATGCCGCTGGGCGGCACCGGCCGCATCGGAGGGCTCCGGGGCGGTGTCGGGGGTCACCGGTGCGGCGACGGCGCCGGCCGCGGACAGCGCGGGCCAGGCCGTCAGACCCGTGAGCACACCGGCGGTGAGGACCGTGCGCCTGCCGGGCTGATGTTCGCGTATGGACATGACGAAACCCTCTCTTCGTGGGGCCGTTGCGGTGCGGAGCGGTGTGTCCTCCCGCGGTCGGGGACGGACGGACACGGCGGAGATGAGGGGCTGCGCGGCGGACGGCGGCTCGGGCGGAGGAAGCCACCGGGCCGCCGGGCGACGGCGTCGTGGACCGGAGACGCCATGGGTGTCAGCCCTTGACCGCGCCCGTCAGCATGCCCTTCTTGAAGTGCCTCTGGACGAACGGCGACAGCACGGCCACCGGCAGCAGCGCGAGCACCATGACAGCCATCTGGATCGACAGGGGCGAGAGCCGGCCGGTGTTGATGGCCTGCGCCAGGCCCGTGGGGCGTTCCTGCTTGAGAACCAGCTGCATCATCACGTTCTGCAGCGGCATCATGTTCTGGTCGCTCAGATAGATCGACGCGTTGAACCAGGCGCTCCAGTAGCCGACGGCGTAGAAGAGCGCGATCACGGCGAGGACCGCGCGCGACAGCGGCATGATGATCGTCCACAGGATGCGGACGTCGCCGGCGCCGTCGATGCGGGCGCTGTCGAGGAGCTCGGGTGCGACGCTCATGAAGAAGGACCGCAGGACGAGGATGTTGAAGACGCTGACCGCGCTGGGAAGGATCAGGGACATGTAGGTGTCGGTCAGCCCGAGCCCTTGCACCAGCAGGTAGGTGGGGATGAGACCCGCGCCGAAGAACAGGGTGGCGAGAAGGGTCACCAACAGGGGCCTGTGCAGCAGTGATCCGCTGCGTGAGAGGCCGTAGGCGCACAGGACGGACACGGTCATGCTGAAGACCGTGCCGGTGGTCGTGACTCCCACGCTCACCAGCGCCGCTCGGGTGACCTGGCCTCCGCCGAGCAGTTCCTGGTAGGCCACGAAAGTGATCTCGCGAGGGACGACGACGAGCCCGCCGGCCTGCGTGATGGTCTTCACCGAGGACATGCTGGTGACGATCACGATCCACAGGGGAAAGAGGATCGCCGCGCAGGCGAGTACGAGCACCGTGCCCTTCGCCGCCAGACCTGCCCGGCGCGGCTCCTCCTCCCACACCGGCCTCAGCCGGCCGCGGGTTGCCCCGGGACGCGTGGAACCCCCCACGGTGCTCATCGCTTGTACACCCCCTGCTCGCCCATCATGTGGGCGACCTTGTTGGCCGCCAGTACGAGACCGAGGCCGATGATTCCCTTGATGATTCCGACCGCTGCCGCGTAGCTGAAGTCCCCGTACTGGATACCGACGTTCCAGACGTAGGTGTCGAGGACTTCGGCAGCGGCCGGGCCGACCGCGGTGCGCTGGAGGAGGATCTGCTCGAATCCGACGGTCAGGGCATTGCCCACCTGCAGCACCAGCAGCAGGGCGACCACGGGACGCAGGGCCGGCAGCGTCACGTGCCACATCCGCCGCCACCGCGAGGCGCCGTCCATCGCGGCCGCCTCGTACAGGTCGGGGCTGATGACGGAGAGCGCCGCGAGGAAGACGATGACGCCCCAGCCCGCGTCCTTCCAGACCATCTCGAAGGTGACCAGGAACGAGAACAGGCCGGGATCGGTCATCAGGTCGATGCCCTCGTAGCCGTGCTCGCGCAAGGTCTGGGCCAGCATGCCGGCACCGCCGAACATCTGCTGGAAGATGGTGACGACCAGCACCCAGGAGAAGAAGTGGGGCAGATACAGCACCGCCTGCGCGACGGCGCGGACCCGGGGCCGGACGAAGCTGTTGATGAGCAGCGCGAGCAGGATCGGCACGGGGAAGAACAGGGTGAGCTGCACCAGGAAGATCGTCAGGGTGTTCTCCAGCGCCTGCCAGAAGAGCCGGTCCTCCAGCATGCGGCCGAAGTGCTCGACGCCCACCCATGGACTCTCGCGGATCGCCTGCAGGGCGTCGTCCCCGAGGTAGGGGTCGTAGTCCTGGAACGCCACCACGTTGCCGAGCAGAGGCACGTAGTTGAAGACCAGGACGAGCAGGACCGCGGGGAGGGTCATCAGGATCAGCGTCCGGTCGCGACGCAGTCTGATACTCCAGTCGATGCCCCGGGAGGCGCGGGAGGGGGCGTCCGCCCGCCTCGCTGTGTCCGTGTCCTCGGCCGGGCCGGAGCGGGCCGGCACCTTCTTGCTGTCGTCAGCGGCGCGTTCCGGGCCCGCCACCTTGCTCTGCGGCACGTTCTCTCTCCCTGTTCCCCCTCGGGCCGGTGCGGTCAGGACGCCTGGTCGCCGGCGTCGTCCAGGAGCTTCCGGTACCAGTCGCGCAGTTGGTCACCACCGCGGGAGCGCCAGTCCGACACGGCCTGCTGCATGTCGCTGATCTTCTTCCGGCCGCGCACGATGTCCTTCTCCAGGTCCTCGAACTGGCTGCTGAGCTCGGCCCAGCGGTTCGGCTCCTGGACCTGCATGCCGTAGAAGAGGGGCCGGGTGACGAACGCCCCCATGCGCTGCTGCCAGCGGACCATCCCTTCGGCCACGTCAGGGTGGTTGGGGTAGGCGAAGAACTGCTGAGGGCTCGCGACGTACTCGTAGGTCGCGAAGACCTCGTTGTTGCCGGCCTCGGTCTTGGTGATCTCGTCGCCCTTGAGCGTGTGGTGGAGCCCTTCCACGCCGTACGCCTTGAGGCGCTGTTCCTTGGTGCCGTACGGGGCCGCCGTGTAGTTGGCGATGGCGAGAACGTCTCGGATCGTCTTCTCGTCGGCGTTCTTGTTGACGAACGCCCAGATGTTGGAGGGCGACCCGGCGTGGAGACGGGGCTCGCCGCCGTCGTGGTGGAAGTAGTCCATGGCGGCCATGGAGAAACCCGGGCTGTCGCCCCGCTGGACGACGGTCTTGCCGTACCAGTCGGAGATGTCCGCGTTGTACATCCACACCCGGCCGGCGGTGAAGAGGTTGCCGATGTCTCCGCTCTCGGCCTTGGCGTCCGGGTGCACGAATCCGGCGGAGTAGAGGGAGCGGGACCACTCAAGGGCTTCGAGGTACTCGGGGGTCTCGATCCGGTGGACCAGCTCGTCCTCGACGAGCTTCCAGCAGACGGGCTTCTCGTCGAGGACACCGAAGAACTTGTACGCGGCCCAGGTCATGTCGCCGCAGGCCCAGACCCTGCTCCTGGCGGAGGTGATCTCCTTGGCGAGGTCGAAGAACTCCTGGGTGGTGGTGGGCGGCTCGTACCCCTTGGCCTTGAAAAGGTCGGACCGGTAGAAGGGCGCGATATTGGGGATGTCGCTGGCCGGCATGGGCAGGCCGCGGAGCTTGCCGCCGAAGACGGCCCGCTGCCAGGCGTTGGTGGGGATCGCCGCCAGGTTCGGGTAGTCCTTGACCTTGTCGCCCGACAGGTACGGGCCGAGGTCGGCGAACTTGTGGTTGATGGCGCTGGGTATCTTGCCGCCCAACTCCCAGGCGGGAACCACGACGACGTCCGGGACGGCGCTGGAGGCGAGGACGGCTCCGAGCTTCTGCCCGTAGGTGTTGCCGTCCTGGTTCTGCCAGTTCACCTTCACGCCGATGGCCTCGTCCATCGCCGACCAGTACGGGTTGTCGTCCTTGGGGGACGTCCCCCAGAGCGGAGCCATGATCGTGACGGTGCTGCCCTTGCCGAGCTTCTCGGGCACGGAGACGGCCAGTTTCGAGGCCGGCAGCGCGGAGGTGAAGGCCACGGCCGACCCGTTCGTGCTCGGCACGTCCGGCTTCACGACGTCGGACCCGACGAAGGCCGGGAGGACGCTCCGAAGCTTCTTCCCCGTGGTGGCCCCGTCGGCGCGGCTGCCGCCGGACGAACCGCTGCACGCGCTGAGCAGTGGCACACCGCCGGCGACGGCGATCGCGGCGGCCGCGGTGGAGCCGAGGAACGTTCTCCGGCTGGGAGCCTTGGTGTCGGGCATGGCAGAGCCCCTTTCGTCACGCGAGCAGCCGGCGGGCGTTCGAGAGCGGCCGTACGCATGCGGGTCGGCGGATGAGGCGAGCGGGGACACGCGAAACGGGGAGTGGTCGACCGACCCGCTTCGTCGAAGCGCTTCGATGTTGCAGCGAGGTTAAGTGAGGAAGACAAGCCGTTCAAGAGTCGCCCCGGAATTCTTTCGTTTCGCTTCTGTTGCTGACCCTGCGACAGTGCCCCCTCATCCCCGGTGAGCACCTGGCGGCGGCGATGGCGTCTTGACACTCCCCCACGAGCACCTTCAGCATCGAAGCGCTTCGAGTCCGGCGTCACTGTTCAGATCGCTCACCCTTGGGGAACTCTGTGACCGACATGCGGCCGTCCTTCCATGACGCCAGCCTCTCCCTCGACGAGCGCGTCGACGACCTGCTCGGGCGGCTCACGCGCGACGAGCGGATCGCGATGGTGCACCAGTTCGCGCCCGCCGTCGAACGCTTGGGCATCGAGGCGTTCCGTACCGGGCAGGAGGCCCTGCACGGCGTCGCGTGGATGGGACCCGCCACCGTCTTCCCGCAGGCCGTGGGGCTGGGAGCCACGTGGAACGAGGGCCTCGTCCGCCGGGTCGGTGAGGCCGTCGGCGAGGAGGTCCGTGCCATGCGGGCGAAGGATCCGAGGGTCGGGCTCAACGTGTGGGCCCCCACGGTCAACCTGCTGAGACACCCGCTGTGGGGCCGCAACGAAGAGGGGTACTCCGAAGACCCCCGGCTGACGTCCGCCATCGCTGTCGCCTACACCCGCGGGCTGCGCGGCGACCACCCCGTCTACTGGCGCACCGCACCGGTGCTCAAGCACTGGCTGGCCCACAACAACGAGACCGGCCGGGACACCAGCTCCTCCTCGATCCGCCCCCGGGTCCTGCACGAGTACGACCTCCGGGCCTTCCGCCCCGCGGTGGAAGCGGGGGCCGTCGCCGGGGTGATGCCCTCGTACAACCTCGTCAACGGCAGGCCGAACCACCTCTCCCCCCTGCTCGAAACACAGCTGCGGACCTGGACCGACCAGCCCCTGGTGGTCTGCTCCGACGCCGGCGCACCCTCCAATCTGGTCGACTCCGAGGACTACTACGACACCCATGAGGAAGCCGTGGCCGCCGCCCTGCGCGCCGGCGTCGACAGCTTCACGGACCACGGCCAGGACTCCTCCGTCACCGTCGGGCGCGTTCGCGGGGCACTCGACCGGGGGCTGCTCGATGACGAGACCGTCGACGAGGCCGTACGCCGGCTGCTGCGGATGCGCTTCTGCCTCGGGGAGTTCGACCCCGAGCTGGACCCGTACGCGAAGGCCACGGCGTTCGACACTCCGGAGCACAGGTCGCTCGCGCGGGAGGCCGCGGAGCAGGCCGTCGTACTGCTCAAGAACGACGGCCTGCTGCCGCTGGCCGAAGGCACTCGCATCGCCCTGGTCGGGCTGCTCGCCGACGAGTGCAAGCTGGACTGGTACAGCGGCACGCTGATCCACCGCTCCACGCCCCTGGACGGGCTGCGCGAGCGCTTCGGCACAGCCGACATCTCCTTCGCCGAAGGCGCCGACCGGGTGCGGCTGCGCACAGCGGCGGGCTGGGTGTGTGTCCCGTCCCCCTCGACGTCGGCAACGGTGCGAGGAGCCGAAGGAGCGCTCGACCCGGCGCTGCTGAGTGGTCGCACCGATCTCGCGCCGCTGACGGTCGGCGGCGAGCCGACGGCGTTCTCCGCGGTGGACTGGGGGCACGGGCTGCTGACCTTCCGGGCCCCCGACGGTGCCTATGTGTCGGTCGCCGAGGACGGCCTCCTGCGCGCGTCGGCCGACCAGCCCGGGGGCTGGGTGGTGCGCGAGACGTTCCGTCCGGAGGAACACGGGGGTGGCCACCTCCTCAAGCATGTCGGCACGGGCCGGTACGTGTCCGTGGCCGCCGAAGGCCTGAAGGTTGCCGAGGAGGGCGATGTTTTCGACATCGTGACCGTGAGCCGCGGTGTGGACGACGTGGCCGCGGCGGCCGCGGCCGCCGACGTGGTCGTCGTCGCCGTCGGCAACGACCCGCACATCAACGGCCGCGAGACCGAGGACCGCACCACGCTGCGCCTGCCCGACCACCAGACCCGGCTGTGGCGCGCGGCCCACGCCGCGAACCCCCGTACGGTGCTGGCCGTCGTCTCGTCGTATCCGTACGCGCTGACCGACGCGGATGCCCTCCTTCCCGCCCTGCTCTGGACCGCCCACGCGGGACAGGCCGCGGGCACCGCGCTCGCCCGGGTGCTGGGCGGCGACGTGTCGCCGGCGGGACGGCTTCCGCAGACCTGGTACACCTCCGACGCCGAACTGCCCGACCTGCTGGACTACGACATCATCGGCAGCCGCCAGACCTACCTCTACTACAAAGGCACCCCCCTCTATCCGTTCGGCCACGGCCTCTCCTACAGCTCCTTCGCCTACGGCCATCTGTCGACCGCGCGTGTCGGCGACACCCTCCGGGTGTCCTTCACCGTGACCAACAGCGGAACGCGTGACGCGGACGAAGTCGCCCAGGTCTACGTCCGGGCGCCGGATTCGGCCGTCCCCAGGCCGCGGCGGCAGCTCCTCGCCCACCGCAGGGTGCGCCTCGCCTCCGGGGCGGCACAGCGGCTGGAGTTCGAGGTGCCCGTCGAGGCACTCGGCTTCTGGGATGTCTCCCGTGGCCGCTGGACGGTCGACCCGGGCCGGCGCGTCATCCTCGTCGGCGCCTCCAGCGCGGACATCCGGCTCACCTCCGACCTGGTCATCGAGGGTGAGGAAACCGCTCCGCGTCCCCTGCCGGCCGGCGGCCTCGATGCCGCGGACTACGACGAACAGCGCGGCACCGTGATCGTGGACCGGACCAGGGTGACCGGCGACGCAGTGACGGCCACGGACGGCCTCACCGGCGAACTGGTCTTCCGGGACTGCGACTTCGAAGACGGGGTCGCCACCGTGTCGGCGGAGATGGCCGCGACCGGTCCGGCCACGGTGGAACTGCGGCTGTCCGACGGAACGTTCCTCGCGTCCTGCACGCCCATCGCCGACGGCCCGTACACCTATGCCGCCACCACCGCCGGTCTCTCGCTGTCCGGCGTGCACGATCTGCACGTCCGGCTGCGCGGCCCGGTACGGCTCGCGAGACTCTCCTTCACCGGCTGAGACCACAGTGAGAGCAGCCCGGCACCTCCACCCAGGTACCGGGCTGCGCCGTGTTCGCCCTCGTCCACGGCGTCGGGCCGGGGCACGGTCGGCCCGGGAAGCGGCTCGTCAGGGCAGGGACACGCCCACTTCACCGGCGCCCCGCGCACAGCCGCCACCGGCCACCTCCACCCGGTAGGGACGATCCGTCCCCACAGCACGCACGCGCAGGCCGTCCCGGTCCTGTACGAGGTGGAAGACCGCCGCCACCCGGCCCGTGAGGTCGGGCACCGTGACCGAACGGCGCAAGGGCGTGCCGTCCGAAGCCGGATGGACGCGCAAGGTCAGCTCGTCCAGCCAGTCGGAGTCCGGCTTCCGGTCGTCCGCGCCGAGGGGCAGTACCGCTCCCGCCCGCACGAAGAGCGGCAGGCTGTCGAAGCCGTGCCTTTCCCGCCGCCACACCGGGCCGGCCACCGTCTCACCGGTCAGCAGATGAGTCCAGGTCCCCCTCGGCAGGTAGTACTCCACCTCGCCGTTCGCGGTGAAGACGGGCGCGACGAGGAGGTCCGGGCCGAGCATGTACTGCCGGTCCAGGGTGCGGCAGGCGGGGTCCTCGGGGAATTCGAGGAGCATGGGGCGCATAACGGGGACGCCGGTGGCGTGGGCCTCGACGGCCACCCCGTAGAGGTAGGGCATGAGCCGGTGCTTGAGCAGGGTGAACTGCCGCGCGACGTCGACGGCCTCCTCACCGAACTCCCACGGCACCCGGTAGGACACGTTGCCGTGCAGCCGGCTGTGCGAGGAGAGCAGGCCGAAGGCGAGCCATCGCTTGAACACGTCCGGGTCCGGGGTGCCCTCGAAGCCGCCGATGTCGTGGCTCCAGAAGCCGAAGCCGCTCAGGGACAGGGAAAGCCCGCCGCGCAGCGACTCGGCCATGGCCTCGAAGGAAGCGAAGCAGTCGCCACCCCAGTGAACGGGGAACTGCTGCCCGCCGGCGGTCGCGGAACGGGCGAAGAGGACGGCCTCACCGGTACCGCGCTCCGCCTCCAGAAGCTCGAAGACGGTCTTGTTGTAGAGGTGGGCGTAGTAGTTGTGCATCCGCTCGGGGTCGGAGCCGTCGTGCCAGACGACGTCCGTCGGCACGCGCTCCCCGAAGTCCGTCTTGAAGCAGTCGACGCCCTGGTCGAGCAGTGGCCTCAGTTTGTTCTGGAACCAGACCCGGGCCTCGGGGTTGGTGAAGTCGACCAAGGCCATGCCGGGCTGCCAGAGGTCCCACTGCCAGATGTCGCCATTCGGCCGCCGGACCAGGTACCCACGAGCGGCGCCCTCCGCGAACAGCGTCGACTTCTGCGCGATGTACGGGTTGATCCACATACTGATCTTCAGCCCGCGGGCCTTCAGCCGGGTGAGCATGCCCTCCGGGTCGGGGAAGGTCTGGGGATCCCACTGGAAATCCGACCACTGGTACGCGCGCATCCAGAAGCAGTCGAAGTGGAAGACGGAGAGCGGGATGTTCCGCTTCTCCATGCCCTCGACGAATGACGTGACGGTGGCCTCGTCGTAGGCGGTGCAGAAGGAGGTGGTGAGCCAGAGGCCGAACGACCAGGCGGGTGGCAGGGCGGGGCGACCGGTGAGGGCGGTGTAGCGGGCCAGCACCTCCTTGGGGGTCGGTCCCGCGACGACGTAGTACTCCAGGGTCTGGTCCTCGACGCTGAACTGGACCTGGCCGACCGACTCCGATCCGACCTCGAAGGACACCTTGCCGGGGTGGTTGACGAAGACGCCGTAGCCGCGCGAGGAGAGGTAGAACGGGATGTTCTTGTACGCCAGCTCGCTGCTGGTACCGCCGTCGGCCTGCCAGATGTCGACGGTCTGGCCGTTCTTGACGAAGGGCGTGAAGCGCTCGCCGAGACCGTAGACCTGCTCACCGACGCCGAGGGCGAGCTGGACGGCCATGTGGTGGGCGCCCTCGGGGGTGGTCACGAAGGCGGTGCCCCTACGCTCGGCGGCGGTCAGCCGTCGGCCGCGTTCGTCCATGAAGTCGAGCCTCCACGGCTTCCCGGTGTCGAGGCGCAGAGTGAGCGGTCCGCTGCGCAATTCGACGAGATCGCCCTCACGCCGGGTGCTTCCCGCGCCGGCCCGCGTCCCCTCGCCCGGCAGCTCGAAGTCGGGCCCGGGGTGCCGCTTGCCCGCGTGATGGGTGACGCGTACGCCGATGACCCCTGCTGCCGGCGAGAAGAACTCGGTGGTGATGAGGGCGGAGTTGAGGGTGTCCCCGCGATGGCGCACGGGCGTGACAGCCGCGTAGGCCGTGATGTGGTCGGCGCTGACATGGAGATCGCGTACTTCGGTGGCGTACGAGGCGCGGACGCCCTCGCGCATCAGCCAGAAGCCGTCGCTGAACTTCATCCGGTGTTCCTTGGTGTGAGGGTGGCGTGATCAGGCGAGGGGTACGGGGCCGAGTCGGTGCGGCACGGCGTTGACCCGCTTCCGACCGGGACTCCGCTTCGGAGCGGGCGAACCGCGCAAGGCGTTTGGGCCGGTGGACCCGTCGGCGGCCATCGGATGCGCCGGGCCGCTCGTGGGAACACCGCCGCGGGCGGCCCCACGCGCGGGCCGACGCGATGGGGGGACCAGGGACCGGCGCGTCCCGCAGATCGACGACGCGCATAGAGCCGCACGCGCCGTCCTCCCCTCGATGGAGGGGTTCCCCGAGGGGCGTGGGCACCGATGTCCCGCATCTGGACTCCCTGCATCGAATCGCTTCGACGAGTTACGTATGCGTTGCCGTCCGACACCGTTCCAACAAACGCCCCTGTGGTCAAGACATTCGCATACGTCCAGGCACCTCACAGGTGTGCCGACTACCCGTATGACTCGATTCGCCCCGCACAGTGTCGAAGCGCTTCACGACGTTCCGCGTACCGGCCGTATCGATGACCTTGCCGGGGTTGCCCCACCGGGCGTATTCCGTGGCGGTGGTCGCCGGCCCGCCCGGGTCCTGGATGCGGATGGTGGTGCCGGATGTCAGGTCGGCGGTGAGGTCGATCCCTCCCCCACCACTCGCCACAACCACGCCGGTCACCGAACAGCGACCCGGGCTTGGTCGGCTGCTCCGGGTGTTCAACCACCGCTTCCGGGGCACCGTTCGTGTTGCTCGGTGACGCGCAGGACTCCTTCACCGGCGAGAACGGCGGCGCCGGCGCCTTCCTCGACACGTACCTCCCCGTCCGCCCCGCCTACCGCCTTCTACCGCGCCGGATACATGCTCCGCCAGCAGGGCTGCGCCGCACTCGCCGACCTGTACGCGGAAGCAGGCGACCAACTGACCCAGCAAGTGGCCCTCGTCGGGGTCGGCGGCCTCACGGGGTGGAGGCGACAGGCGCTTCCGCGCGATCCGTACGGTGGCAGGCCCATGACGGGCGAGGACTTGTGGGAAACATGGATCAACGAACATCCGACGTCGGTTCCAGTCGGCTCTGGAGTCGGACCAGAGAGAGCTGTTCCTCCGTACGCTCGGGCACCGACTGGGAATCTCGGCGCGCGAGATCTTCGTCGGTGACACTCCGGACAGCCTGGGGCAGGCCCGCGCCTGCAACAGGATGATGATCGCCATCTGGTCGCAGCTCGACGCCGCCAAGTCGGCAGGCGCTGCGGGGTATCCGGACGCAGAATTCCTCTCGATCCTCTTGAGCAAGGCCGACACCGCGGATGCCCGGCCATATCTGCGGAGCGCGTTGGAAAACGCGCTGACCTTCGTCGACGGCACCGGCCAGTAGCAGCGCGTCCCGCCCGCGCACAGTGATCGGGTGTCATGCCGGAAGCCCCACCGGCATCCGGCGGTTTCCGGGGATCGCCGCCACACGTGCCCGGTTGTGTCAGGCGGCGAGTAGTTGATGCAGGCGCTCGGCTGGGGTTTCCCGGCCGAGCGCTTCGCGTGGGCGTCCGTTGAGTTCGGCGGCGACGGCGAATCGGTCGGGCTGCTGGGGGGTAGACGTCGACCACCCCCGCGCGCCGTCGCCGTACGAGCGCTGACGTTGTCGGCAGACCGGGCGGGCCCGGCTTTCCGCCGAGCCCGCCGCGACGGCCCCGTACCGGAGCCGGACATGTGTCACGTCGTCAGCGCTGCAGCGTCAGCAGACCGGGGCGGTAGGGCAGGAGGCCGTAGTCGCCGCCGGAGTCGGGGCTGCGCCCCTGGTAGAGAAACTGCAGATTGCAGGGATCGACGGTCATGGTCTGGTCGGGGCTTGAGCGGATCAGTTCGCCGTGGCTGATGTCGTTGGTCCAGGTGGCGCCACTGTTGGCCTTGCCGGCGAAGGGGTTGCTCTCGGTCGCCGCCTGGGGTGTCCACGCGCCGTTCGGACTGGTTGCCGTGAACGAGCGGAAGTAGCGACCCTGCGAGCCGATCGCCTCGACGATCATGAGGTAGCGGTTCTGGCCCTGCAGCTTGTAGACCTGCGGGGCTTCGAACAGGTTGTTCGTCGTATCGCTCATGATCACTGTCGAGGTCGCACCGAAGCTGCCCGGGAAGTTCCCGATCGGCATGCTGGCCCGGTAGATCTTGCCGTTGTCGCCGGCGAAGAACAGGTACATGTTCGTACCGTCACCGATGAGCGTCTGGTCGATGGGGCCTGTTCCGGAGTCGGGGATGCTTCCGGAGAAGAGCACCTGCGGGGATGACCAGCCGTTCGGGTCGGTGGGATCGCTCGACGTCCGGTAGGAGAAGGCGGACCCGCCCCACTGGTAGGCGAGCACCCAGATACTCTTCGGCGCGAAGTAGAAGAGCGTGGGCGCGACGGTGGAAGCTGACATCGCGTTCTGGTCGGCCGAGGCCATCTCCGACCAATCGGAGAACAGGCCGAAGTTCATCGAACCCCAGCGCGTCCCCGTGTCGTGCGTCGTCGCATGGACGAGCTGTTTGCCCTCGTAGGGGACGACGGTGAAGTCCTTCAACGAGACCCACCCCGGCTTGGGCTGCGCCAACGGGCCCGATGACGCCCAGCGGTAGGTCCCCGGAAGATCGCACGGGCCGGTGTTGCCACCGCCGACCTTGACGAGCTGCCACTGCTGGTTGGTGCCGCCCCAGTCGTCGTACTGGACGGTGTTCGCGTTGTCGGCGGTGGAGGCACCTTGTACCTCGAGGGCCTTGCCGCTGTGGCGCGAGATGAACCTCACGTAGCCGTCCGAGCTGTCGGCCAGTCGCCATTGCTGGTTGGCGGCGTTCAGGTCGGTCCACTGGACGATCGATCCGCCGTTCGCGGTGGACCAGTTGTGGACGTCCAGCACCTTGCCCGAGTGGCGGGACTTGATGCGGTAGTAGCCGCCCCCGGAATCGACGAACTGCCACTGCTGCTGGCTCTGATCGTTCCTGGTCCACTGAGTGATGCGGGCGCCGTCGGCGGTCGCCATGTTGTAGACGTCCAGGGCCTTGCCACTGTTGCGATTGACCAGCACGTACGAGGCGTTGGGGTCCACGGTCGCCGCCTCGGCGGGCTGGGCGCCGAGGAAGGTGGCCACGAGCAACAACGGCGCAAGGACCGCGAGCAGGCGTCTTGACCAGGTCGGGGACGAGTGGCGGTACCACATGAGCTGCGCCTCCTAGGAGCTGGGCTGAGGTGACCCTGATGAACAGCGGAGCGGAAGTACCGTGGGTCCGGAATGGTTTCGAAAGTTTCGAGGATTCCCCGATACTTTGACGCCACAAGCTAGGGATGCGGGGTTCTCCGGTCAAGGCTTGCCACTGATCTGGCCATAAAGAGCGCCTCCCCTTCGGGCCTGACAAGCGATCGCGCCGAGCGGACCTCTCCTGAGTGCGCGCCTGCAGTTCGCCACCCCAAGGTGTAGGTACGGAGGAGGAAGTCCGAGCAAGCAGCGTCCGCGCACGCGCCCCGACCGCGACCCCACGGCGTTCCCCGGCGGCGGCGCCGGGGCTGAATTCCTACGCACCAGGGTGTCAGAAAGTTTCGTATCGCCAATCGAAACTTCTCCTGCGGGGAGTATTGACGGCCCATCACCGATGCCTCAATCATCCCTGTCTGAGGAACTGACCGTGGTCCGAGATACCGAACGTCGGCCTCGGCCTTCTGTTCTGCACGGCAGATCCGCGCACCGCATCAGTCCTTTCGTGATTTCCACCTTGGAGGCACAGTCATGGGCTCCTACGCCCCTCCCGGACCCGTTGTCCGCCGGAAAGCTCGCAGTCTGCTGTTGGCGCTGGTCGTCGGCGTCCTCGGTGCGTCCGCCGCGCTGGTCGCGCCACCGGAAGCACACGCCGCCGAGAACACGCTGGGCGCCGCGGCGGCGCAGAGCGGCCGCTATTTCGGCACCGCCATCGCCTCGGGCAGGCTGGGCGACTCGACGTACACGTCGATCGCGAACCGTGAGTTCAACATGGTGACGGCCGAGAACGAGATGAAGATCGACGCCACCGAACCGCAGCGCGGCCAGTTCAACTTCAGCTCCGCCGACCGCGTCTACAACTGGGCGGTGCAGAACGGCAAGGAGGTACGTGGCCACACCCTGGCCTGGCACTCCCAGCAGCCCGGCTGGATGCAGAGCCTCAGCGGCAACGATCTGCGCCAGGCGATGATCGGCCACATCAACGGCGTGATGGCCCACTACAAGGGCAAGATCGTCCAGTGGGACGTCGTGAACGAGGCCTTCGCCGACGGAAGTTCGGGAGCCCGACGCGACTCCAACCTGCAGCGCAGCGGCAACGACTGGATCGAGGTCGCCTTCCGCACCGCGCGCGCCGCCGACCCGTCCGCCAAGCTCTGCTACAACGACTACAACGTCGAGAACTGGACCTGGGCCAAGACCCAGGCCATGTACTCCATGGTCCGGGACTTCAAGCAGCGCGGCGTGCCGATTGACTGCGTCGGCTTCCAGGCGCACTTCAACAGCGGCAGCCCCTACAACAGCAACTTCCGCACCACGCTGCAGAACTTCGCCGCCCTCGGAGTCGACGTGGCCATCACCGAGCTGGACATCCAGGGCGCCTCGCCCACGACCTACGCCAACGTGACCAACGACTGCCTGGCCGTCGAGCGCTGCCTCGGCGTCACGGTCTGGGGTGTGCGCGACAGCGACTCCTGGCGACCGGAGCACACACCGCTGCTGTTCAACAACGACGGTAGCAAGAAGGCCGCCTACTCGGCCGTCCTCAACGCACTCAACGCCGGCGACACAACTGAGCCCCCGGCGGGTTCCGGACAGATCAAGGGCGTCGGTTCGAGCCGCTGCCTGGATGTGCCCAACGCCAGCACCGAAGACGGCACCCAGCTCCAGCTGTGGGACTGCGGCAGCGGCACCAACCAGCAGTGGGTGGCCACCGACTCGGGTGAGTTCCGGGTCTACGGCAACAAATGCCTGGACGCCGCCGGCACGAGCAACGGCAGCAAGGTCCAGATCTACAGCTGCTGGGGCGGCGACAACCAGAAGTGGCGCGTCAACTCCGACGGATCCATCGTCGGCGTCCAGTCCGGCCTCTGCCTCGACGCCGTCGGGACCGGCACCGCCAACGGCACCCAGATCCAGCTCTACTCCTGCTCGAACGGCAGTAACCAGCGCTGGACCCTCACCTGACGGGACCTGCCACAGACGAAGGGACGAACCGATGACGGCCTGCGGTGCCGTTCTCCCGCCCTCCAGGAAGACATCGTTGACGGACCCGGGTCGTCGCAGTGAATCCGGGGTCCGCCGAGGCGGCGGCGGTAGGTAGGACGCCCAGCCTACGCCCCCGAGAGGCGGCCCCGTCGGTGGTGCGGCTGATCAGCATTTCCCACCTGCGTGGTCCTGGCCCGGCCGGGGATGGCACGGGCAGCAGGTCCTGCCGGTTCGCGGGCGGCGCACACGACTGCGCCGCCCGCCTCATCCGGCGGGAGGCCGAAAACACCTTCGCCCCTGTCCAAACAAGGCAGGGGCGAAGGCGCCCTTGTGCCGCGATCGTGAGCGGGGTTCCGTCCTCTCCCAGGCTCCTAGGTTCTGTCGTCAAATGTCACGCCCACATCAGGAGTGATGCGAGGGTGACGGCTGCTTCATAGGACTCGGCGGTCTTGTCGTACCGGGTGGCGATC
>NZ_NTGZ01000368.1 GCF_002551245.1 Streptomyces sp. rh34 | reverse complement strand
GGTAGGGGTAGGGGTGGGGGTAGGGGGTTGCGGTTGGGCGCGAACCGCGGTCAGTCCGCGATGCGTTCGAAGACCGCGGCGAGACCCTGGCCGCCGCCGACGCACATCGTCTCCAGGCCGAACCGGCCCTCGCGGCGGTGCAGTTCGCGGGTGAGGGTGGCGAGGATGCGGGCTCCGGTGGCTCCGACCGGGTGGCCCAGTGAGATGCCCGAACCGTTGACGTTGATCCGCTGGTCGTGGTCCATCTCGCCGAGGCCCAACTCCCTGGTGCAGGCCAGAACCTGGACGGCGAACGCCTCGTTCAGCTCGATCAGGTCGAGGTCGGCGAGGGCGAGGCCCGCCCGGTCGAGGGCGGTGCGGGTGGCGGCGACGGGGGCGATGCCCATCGTCGCGGCGGGGACCCCGACGCGGGCGCAGGAGACGAGGCGGACCAGCGGGACGAGGCCGAGGCGTTCGGCGGTTGCGGCGCTGGTGACCAAACAGGCGGCGGCCGCGTCGTTCTGGCCGCTGGCATTGCCCGCGGTGACCGTGGCGTCCGGATCGGACTTCGCCATCACCGGCCGGAGCGCGGCGAGTTGTTCCGCGGTGGTGTCGGGGCGGGGGTGCTCGTCGGCGGTGACGGTCGTCCCGCCCTCGCGGGTGCGTACGGTCACGGGGACGGTCTCCGCGTCGTAGCGGCCTTCGGCCGCGGCGCGGGCCGCCCTCCGCTGGGACCGCAGGGCGAGGGCGTCCTGGTCGGCGCGGCTGATCCCGTACTCCCGGCGCAGGTTCTCCGCCGTCTCGACCATGCCGCCGGGGACCGGGTGGTTGACGCCTCCGGCGGTGACGCGGCCCCGGGCGAGTGCGTCGTGGAGCTGGAGGCCGGGGCCCTTGATGCCCCAGCGTCCGTCGTGGGTGTAGTAGGGGGCGGCGCTCATCACGTCGACGCCGCCGGCGATCACGACGTCGCTGAATCCGGCGCGGATCTGCATCGCCGCGTCCAGCACCGCCTGGAGCCCGGAGCCGCAGCGGCGGTCGATCTGGGAGCCGGTGACCGTGGTGGGCAGCCCGGCGTCCAGGGCGGCCACCCGGCCGATGGCGGGCGCCTCACTGGTCGGGTAGGCGTGGCCGAGGATCACCTCGTCGACCCGGGCGGGGTCGATGCCGGTGCGGGCGACGATCTCCGCGATGACGCGTGCGGCCAGCGCGGCCGGGGTCTGCTGGGCGAAGACCCCGCCGAACCGGCCGATGGGGGTGCGCAGGGGTTCGCAGATGACGACGTCGAGCGGCACGGCGGGGCCTTTCCTTCAGGGCGACCAGGGTGACGGGCGGGGCGCGGGCGGTGGGGTGACCTTCGCATCCGGTGACTGAGCGGGTCCAATACCGGATGTGCCCCCATTTCAGAGGCCCGGCGTCTCAATCGGTCCTCCGCCCGTTCCGCGTACGGGGGTCGGCAAAGCCTCCCGGGCGACGGCGAGCACGGCGTGCAGGGCGGCGGAGGGGTTGTCGGCACGCCAGGCGAGGGCCGCCTGACGGCGGATGGGCGGTCCGGTGAGGGGCCGGTAGACCAGCCCGCTCTGCTGGATGTGCCGCACGGAGGTGACGGTGAGGGTGACGCCGACCCCGGCGGCGACGAGCGCCATGATCGTGTACGAGTCGGGGGCCTCCTGGACGACACGCGGGGTGAACCCGGCGCTCTCGCAGGCCTCGGTCATGGCGTCGCGCACGGTGGAGCCGGTGTTGGCGGGGAAGGAGACGAACGGTTCGTCCGCCAGGTCGCCGAGCGGCACCGCCTCGTGCCGGGCGAGCGGGTGGTCGAACGGGAGGGCGCACACCAGCTCCTCCTCGTCGATCACCCGGTGGTCCACTCCGGGCCGGGTCACGGGCAGCCGGACGAAGCCCAGGTCGAGGGAGCCGTCGGCGACCCGGGCCAGCGCCACGTTGGCGTACGTCTGGCCGGTCATGACCAGTTCGAGGCCGGGGTGTGCGGCGCGCACGGCGCGGGTGAGGCGGGGCAGCGTCTCGTGGCTGGAGGCTCCGGCGAAGCCGATGGTCACCCGGCCGTACTCGCCCCGGCCCGCCGAGCGGGCGGCCCGGACGGCGGTGTCGAGGTCGTCGAGGACGGTCCGTACGGGGTCGAGGAAGGTCTCTCCCGCGCCGGTGAGCCGGACGGAGCGCGTGTTGCGGCGGAACAGCTGGACGCCGAGTTCCCTCTCCAGCTGCCGGACCTGCTGGCTCAGGGGTGGCTGTGCCATCTGGAGGCGTTTGGCGGCCCGGCCGAAGTGCAGCTCCTCGGCGACGGCGAGGAACGCCTTCAGGTGGCGCAGTTCCATGCGGGTCCCCCTCACGGTGTTCCTTGCGGTACTGCCCTGACGTTCCTTGCTGTACCGCTCGTGCGCTCCTTGCGGCGCTCGTGCCACGACGCGTACCGCTTCATCGTCCCAGACCTCGCGCGTCTCAATCCGACCCTAATTCGGTATTGGACACCGATCAATGGCCCCTGGCACGGTGGGGCGACCTGTACGCCGACGCTGGGGAGCGCTGTGGAACGGACGACGACCGCCGGCGGGGCGGCGGACAAGGTCACCTCGCTGCGGGAGGCCGTCGCACGCTTCGTGCACGACGGGGACACCGTGAGCCTCGAAGGGTTCACCCATCTCATCCCGACCGCCGCGGGCCACGAGATCATCCGACAGGGCAGGCGCGGGCTCACGCTCGTACGGATGACGGCGGACATCGTGGTGGACCAGATGCTGGCGGCCGGCTGTGTCGCCCGGCTGGTCTCGTCGTTCGTGGGCAACTCCTCCGCCGGTTCGCTCGGTGAGCTGCGGCGGCGGATCGAGCGGTCCGATCCGGAGCCGCTGGCGTTCGAGGAGTACAGCCATTACGGGATGGTGTGCCGGTATCTCGCCGGTGCGCAGCGGCTGCCGTTCTATCCGCTGCGCTCGTACGGCGGCAGCGACCTGCCCGCGGTCAACCCGGGTATCCGCAAGGTGACATCGCCCTATCCCGGGCCGGACGGGCAGGCCCCCGAGCAGATCTACGTGGTGCCACCGGTCAATCCGGACGTGACGATCGTCCACGCGCAGCGCGCCGACCGCCGGGGCAACACCCAGATCTGGGGCCTGACCGGTGTGCAGGCCGAGGCGGTGTACGCGGCGGACCGGGCGATCGTGGTGGTGGAGGAGCTGGTAGCGGACGAGGTGGTCCGCTCGGACCCGAACCGCACGCTGATCCCGGCGCACGCGGTCGACGCCGTGGTGGTCTGCCCGCGCGGGGCGCACCCCTCGTTCGCGCAGGGCTACTACGACCGGGACAACGCCTTCTACCGGTCCTGGTCCGCGATCAGCAAGGACCCGGTGCGGCTGCGGGAGTGGTTGGAGGAGTGGGTGTACGGCACCGCCGACCACACGGAGTACGTGACGAAGCAGGGCGAGCGGTTCTGGGCCGGGCTCGCGGTCGGCGAGGCCCTGAGCGAGCCGGTGAACTACGGGCGGCGGCTGTGAGCGGGCAGGACGTGACGGGAGGGCCCGTCACCTCCTCCGAGCTGCTGTCGGTCGTCGCCTCGCGTGAACTGGCCGGACGCCGCACGGTGTTCGCGGGCATCGGGCTGCCGACGCCGGCGACCGAGCTGGCGCGGCTGACCGTCGCGCCGGGCATCGAGGTGGTGTACGAGTCCGGAGTCTGCGGGGCGCACCCCTCCCACTTGCCGGAGACCATCGCGGACGCCGTCCTGATCACCGGGTCCGAAGCGGTGGTGTCGATGCCCACCCTGTTCGGCTCGGTGCTCCAGGGCGGGCACATCGACGTGGGATTCCTGGGGGCCGCGCAGATCGACCGGTGGGGCAGCCTCAACACCTCGGTCATCGGGGACTGGGACCGCCCGTCTGTGCGGCTGCCGGGTTCCGGTGGCGCGGTCGAGGTGATGGCGAACGCCCGGGAGGTCTTCGTGGTGATGCGCCGCCACACGCCGCGTTCCTTCGCCGGGGCCCTCGACTTCTGCACCACGCCGGGCCCGGACCGGGCGCTGGCGGACGGGATCCGTCCGCTGGGCGTCGGCGTCACGCGGGTCGTCACCGAACTCGGCGTCCTCGCCAGGGAGGGTGTCGGCGACGAACTGCGGCTGGCCGCCGTGCATCCCGGGGTCACCGTCGAACAGGTGCGGGCCGCGACCGGCTGGGATCTGAGAACGGCGGGAACGGTGGCGACGACGGCGCCGCCCACCCCCGCGGAGCTGCGGCTCCTGCGGGAGGATGTCGACCCCGACCGTGTCTACCTCCGCTGACGCACCGTGTGTGCCGCCGTCCGTACCGCCGTGCTCACCTGCTCACCTGCTCACCTCCGCTGAAAGGGCTTCCACCGCCATGCGTATCAGGATCGTCGGAGCCGGGGCCATGGGCCGCGGCATCGCCCAGTGGGCGGCGAGCGCCGGACACACCGTCGAGCTCGGGGACGTACGGCCCGAGGCGGTGACGGACGCCCTGGACTTCGTCGCCTCGATGCTGGACCGGGCCGTCGCCAAGGGCCGGATGGCGGCCGCCGAGCGGGACGGGGCCGTGGCCCGGCTGGTGCCGCTCGCCGAGCCGTGGGCCGCGGGCCCGGAGGTGGAGCTGGTGATCGAGGCCGTACGGGAGGACCTGGCGACCAAGGCCGAGGTGTTCGGGAAGCTGGAGCGTGCGCTGCCCTCCTCCGTCGTCTTCGCCACCAACACCTCCTCCCTGTCGGTCACCCGGATCGCCGCGACGCTTCAGGACCCCTCGCGCCTGGCCGGGCTGCACTTCTTCAACCCGGTGCCGCTGATGAGGATCGTCGAGGTGGTGCCGGGCGCGGCCACCCGCCCGGAGCTGCCGGCCCTGCTGACCGAGCTGGTGGAGGGCTGCGGGCACCGGGCGGTGACCGTCGCCGACACCCCCGGCTTCCTGGTCAACCACGCCGGGCGGGGGCTGGTGACCGAGGCGCTCGCGCTGCTGGAGGAGTCGGTGGCGGACCCGGCGGAGATCGACCGGATCGCCCGGGACGTGCTGGGGCTGCGGATGGGTCCCTTCGAGCTGATGGACCTGACCGGTCTCGACGTGACGGCCGCGGTGATCGACTCGATCTGGGAGGGCTTCCGGTACGAGGACCGGCTGCGCCCGTCCTTCCTGACCCCGAACCGGGTGGTGGCGGGGCTGCACGGGCGCAAGACGGGCCGGGGCTGGTACGGGTACGGCGACGGGGTCTCGGGCCCCGCGCCGGAGAGCCCGGTCACCGGGGACGCGGAGCGCCCGGTGTTCCTGGTCCCGGGCGGGCGGCCGGGGGCCGCCGCGTACGAGGAGGTCCTGTCCGGGTCCCTGGAGGCGGCGGGGGTCCGGGTCGAGCGGGGCGCGGGGCCGTCCGCGCGGGCCGTGGTGCTGGTTCCCGTGTGGGGGACGTCGGTGGCGGCGGCGATCGCGGAGGGCGTGGGGCCCCGGGAGCGTACGTTCGGCGTGGAGGTGCTGCCCTCGGCGGGGCGGCGGCGGGTCCTCG
>NZ_NTGZ01000367.1 GCF_002551245.1 Streptomyces sp. rh34 | reverse complement strand
CTCCACGGTCATGGACCGGTCGCCGTCGCGGACGTCGCCCCGGCGCAGTTCGCCCGCCTCGACCGTGACGGGACGCTCCCCCGGCGCGTTCTCGGTCTCCTCGGCCGCCCGGAGGAGCGCGGCGGCCAGCTCGCGGGCCGCCTCGGGGGTGCAGGACCAGACGAGCTCACCGCCCGGGGACGAGAGCCGGACGCCGACGCGGGGCCCCTGGCCTGCCCCCCGCTCGGCGACCGCGACCGGCGCGGGCTCGCCCGCGGTGACCGTGACCGGCACCGGGTGCCCGTCGGCGTCCGTGATCCCGCTGCCCATCGTCGTCTCCTCGGTGTCCCTGTGCCCGTGTCCAGGCCGTCGCCGGGCCGTCGCCCGGCCTCCGCCAGCATGTCAGCACCCGGTGGCGGGGGCCGCGAGCGGGGCGGGGGCGTACGGGTGCCGGTCGAAGGTCACCCGACAGGCTCTCAGGTCCGGTAGACGTCCAGGCGGCCGCACATGCCGAATCCGCCGTGCGCCGAGGGATGTTCGGAGTGGACGCGGGCGTCGGCGAGGTGGCCGGCCTCCCCCCGCTCCAGCGCGTCGAGCTGGGCGGCGGTGGCGGCGGCGGCCGTGGCGGCCCCCTTCTCCCAGCGGGTGCGCCACTCGGGCGTCCGGGGACGGACGAGCGCGGCGGCGGCGCGGTGGAACGCGGCCAGCGGCTCCGGGTCGCCGCCCTCCACGGCTTCGCGCAGGACGAGGAACCCCTCCACGGCGAGGTCGCGCCGGGCCCGCGCGGCGCGCTCCCGCACGGCTTCCTCGGCGTCCCCGGGCAGCGTCGCGGCCGCGCGGTAGACGTCCGGGTCCGCGAGACAGCGGGGCGGCAGGGTGAGCACGGCGTCACCGGCCTCGGGCAGCCCGCTGTTCTGCATGAGCACGATGACGCGCAGTCCGTCCTCGTTGACCAGGCGGTGCACGGCGCCCGGGGTGAACCACACGAGCGCGCCGGGCGTCAGCGGGGTCTCCTGGAAGCCGGAGGCCGTGAGGGTCTGCACGGAGCCGCTGCCGCCGACCACGACGTACCCCTCCGAGCAGGTCAGGTGCAGATGCGGGGTGCCCCCGCGCAGCCCGTCGGCGGCGGGCCAGTCGTAGACGCTCAGGTGGGAGACGGCGACGGCGCCGGGCAGTCCTTCGAAGGTCACCACGGGAGCTCCTGGGTCTCGGCGGCACGGGCCGCACGGCCGCGCAGGCGCACCGCACCGGCCGCCCCGCAAGCGCTTTCTACGACAGCTGAACGCTAGGGCTGCCGCCGGACGCCGGTCAAGGGCGCGGCATACGCCGAACAGTCGCCCGCGCGGCGGCGGGCCGGGGAGGCGGGCGTGTACGCGGGCCGCTGTCAGTGGTCGGGTGCAGACTGACACTGTTCCGGCACAACGGCGTTTCGGGAGGTCCAGGACCATGACCGACGTATTGCTCACCGCAGGCACCCGCAAGGGTCTCTTCATCGGCCGCAGGCGCGGCGGAACCTGGGAGATCACGGGCCCGCACTTCAACGCGCAGGCGATCTACTCGGTCGCCGTGGACACCCGGGGCGACACCCCGAGAATCCTGGTCGGCGGGGACAGCGCGCACTGGGGGCCGTCCGTCTTCCACTCCGACGATCTGGGCGAGACCTGGACCGAGCCGCGACAGCCCGCGGTGAAGTTCCCCCAGTTCACCGGGGCGTCGCTGGAGCGCGTCTGGCAGCTGCATCCCGCGGGACCGGAGGCGCCGGACGTCGTCTACGCGGGCACGGAGCCGGCCGCGCTGTTCCGTTCCGAGGACCGGGGCGAGTCGTTCGAGCTCGTCCGTCCGCTCTGGGAGCACCCGACCCGCTCACGGTGGGAGCCGGGCGGCGGCGGCGAGGGACTGCACACCGTCCTGACCGACCCCCGGGACGCCCGGGCCGTGACCGTCGCCGTGTCGACGGCCGGCGTGTTCCGGACGAAGGACGGCGGTGCGAGCTGGGCCCCGTCGAACAAGGGCGTCTCCGCGGTCTTCCTCCCCGACCCGGACCCGGAGTTCGGCCAGTGCGTCCACAAGGTCACCCGGGACGCGGCCGACCCCGACCGGCTCTATCTGCAGAACCACTGGGGCGTGTTCCGCAGCGACGACGCCGGCGACCACTGGAGCGACATCGGCGCGGGTCTGCCCTCCGACTTCGGGTTCGCCGCCGCCGCGCACCCGCACCGCGGTGACACGGCGTACGTCTTCCCGATCAACGCCGACGCCGACCGGGTCCCGGCGGAGCACCGCTGCCGGGTGTTCCGCACGACCGACGCGGGACGCACCTGGGAGCCGCTCACCGAGGGCCTGCCGGACGGCGCGCACTACGGCACGGTGCTGCGGGACGCGCTGTGCACCGACGACGCGGATCCCGCCGGGGTCTACTTCGGCAACCGCAACGGCGAGTTGTACGCCAGCGCGGACGACGGGGACAGCTGGCGGCAGCTCGCGTCGCATCTGCCGGACGTCCTGTGCGTGCGCGCGGTGGTGCTCGGCTGACGGCAGTTGATCGGAGCGGTCGTATCAGCAGTAGAGTGCGGGCCGTGGCAGCACGACCGTTGAAAGAGATCATCGAGCCGGGGTGGGCGGACGCCCTCGAACCCGTCGCCGAACGCGTCGCCGCTATGGGCGACTTCCTCCGCGCGGAGATCGCCGCGGGACGCACGTACCTGCCCTCCGGGGCTCATGTACTGCGGGCGTTCCAGCAGCCGTTCGAGGAGGTGAGAGTGCTGGTCGTCGGCCAGGATCCGTATCCCACCCCGGGGCACGCGATCGGGCTGAGCTTCGCGGTGGCACCCGACGTCCGGCCGCTGCCGGGCAGTCTGGAGAACATCTTCCGGGAGCTGCACGCGGACCTGGGGCTGCCCAGGCCGTCCAACGGCGATCTCACACCGTGGAGTCGGCAGGGGGTGCTGCTGCTCAACAGGGCGCTGACCACCGCGCCGCGGCGGCCCGCGGCCCACCGGGGCAAGGGCTGGGAAGAGGTGACCGAGCAGGCGATCAAGGCGCTGGTCGCCCGGGGCACACCGCTGGTGTCGGTCCTGTGGGGGCGCGACGCCCGCAATCTGCGCCCGCAGTTGGGCGACTTCCCCGCGATCGAGTCCTCGCACCCCTCCCCCATGTCCGCGGACCGGGGCTTCTTCGGCTCCCGGCCGTTCAGCCGCGTGAACGAACTGCTGGAGCGCCAGGGAGCGCAGCCCGTGGACTGGCGGCTTCCGTGACCCGCCCCCCGGTGGCGCCCGGCGCGGCCGGACCCGGCGCCTACGTCCTCGGGGTGGACTCCGGGGGCTCCGGTCTACGGGTGGCGCTCGGCCGGGTGGAGCTGCCCGGCCAGCTCTCGACGACGCTCTGCGCGGAGCCGGTGCGGACGGGTCCCGGCGGCATCGACGCCGGGCATCTGCTGGACCAGCTACTGCCCGCCGCCCGGGAGTTGCTGGACCGGGCGGCCGCCTCCGCGACCGCCGAGGACCCGGCCGGTGAGGTCGCGGCGCTGGCGATCGGGGCCGCCGGCATGGCCACGCTCGGCGATCGGTTGCGTGCGGAGCTGCCCGGTGCGCTCGCGGACGCGCTGGGGGTGCGCCGGCTCGCGCTGGCCGCCGACGCGGTGACGGCATACGCGGGCGCGGTGGGACAGCGCCCCGGGGCGGTCGTCGCGGGCGGCACGGGCATGATCGCCCTCGGTACGGACCTGATGGAGTGGCACCGGGCCGACGGGTGGGGTCATCTTCTGGGTGACAGTGGCGGCGGTGCGTGGATCGGCCGCGCCGGGCTGGACGCGGCGATGCGGGCCCATGACGGGCGGCGTGGCGGCTCCCCCGCCCTGCTGGACCGGCTGCGGGCCGTGTTCGGACCGGCCGAGGCGCTGCCCGGGCTGCTCTATCCGCGCTCCGACCGGCCGGCCGTGCTGGCCTCGTTCGCCCCGGAGGTGGCGGCGTGCGCCGGAGCGGATCCGGTGGCCGCCGGCATCCTGCGGCAGGCCGCCGGACATATCGCCGAGGCGGCGGCGGCCGTGTGCCCGACGCCTGCGGGGAAGGAGTCCGAGGGCGGCGAGAGCGGCGAAGTGGCTCTGACCGGTGGCCTGTTCAGGATGGGTGAGCCGCTGATCGCCCCCCTGCGCGAGGAGCTGGCACGACTGTTGCCGGGGGCCCGGGTGACGTCGGCGGCGGGCGATCCACTGACCGGCGCACTCCGGATCGCGCGCGCCCTGGCGGCCGGGGATCTGCGCCTGCCACTGCACCCGACGATGTTGTTCGTGCCCCAGGGGCACGGAAGCGGGCAGCCCGGCGGAACGGCGGCGCGCGACGAACCCCGGACGAGGTGACGGTCGGAGGGAAGCGGGCGGAGACCGGCGGAACGACGACCCGACAGACAGGGATACTCCGGTGTTACATCACTCATCGGACATAAGCGGATAGTTAACGCTCGACCGGACCCTCCCCGAACAGAGGGGGAGGCAAAACCAGTAGCATGCGGCGCCATGAGCACCCCCACTGGGCCCGCTTCCGGCCTGCCTGTACGAATGCCGCGACCTCGCCAGTCCGGACGGCACCGCCGCCCGGAGCCCGTGGTCGCACCCGAGGGCGCTGCCGCGCTCGTTCTCGCCGTTCCCGGTACCCCCTCCTCGGCCACACGCAGCCTGGCCGAAGAAGTGATCAGCATCGCCCGTTCCGAGCTGCCCGGCCTGAATGCCCGGATCGGCTACCTCGACGGCGACGATGCCGAGTACCCGACCCTTGCCACCGTTCTCGCCCACACCGCCGCCGAGCGCGTCGCGCGCTTCGAGCAGGCCGTCGCCGTCGGCCGTGAGGTCGCCGAGCCCGCGGGTCCGCCCGCCGTCGTGGTCCCGCTGCTCGCGGGTCCCGACAGCGCGCTGATCCGGCGGATACGGCAGGCCGTGATGGACAGCGGTACGCAGGCCGAGCTGACCGATGTGCTCGGCCCGCACCCGCTGCTCGCCGAGGCCCTGCACGTACGGCTGTCGGAGGCCGGGCTGGCGCGCGCCGACCGCGCCAGGCTGTTCACCGTGGCCACCGCCGCCGACGGCATCGTGCTGGTCACCGTGGGTGGCGAGGAGGCCGTGCAGGCCGCCGGGATCACCGGCATGCTGCTGGCCGCGCGGCTCGCCGTGCCGGTGATGGCCGCCGCGCTGGACGTGGAGGGCTCGGTCGCCTCGATCGCGGAGCAGCTCCAGGGCTCCGGCTCCGCGCAGCTGGCGCTGGCGCCGTACCTGGTGGGCCCGGAGGTCGACCCCGGCCTGCTGGACGCCGCCGCGAAGGAGGCGGGCTGCGCGACGGCCGAGCCGCTGGGCGCCTACCCGGCGATCGGCAAGCTCGTGCTGTCCCTGTACGCCACGACGCTGGGCATCACGCCGGCGACGCCGCAGGGGGCTCAGGCTCACTGACCGGACGCCGTCGCCGCGGGGCGGCGGCTCGGGAAGCCGGACAGCGCGGCGGGCCCGGACGGGAGGAGATCTCCGGTCCGGGC
>NZ_NTGZ01000366.1 GCF_002551245.1 Streptomyces sp. rh34 | reverse complement strand
CCGCTCAGAGATGTGTATAAGAGACAGCCCCCGGCGGGCGATCGGACGCGCCGCCCCCGGCAGGCGGCCCGCCTCCGCGAGCGCCCGCCGCAGCAGGAACTCGATCTGCGCGTTGGCGCTGCGCAGTTCGTCGGAGGCCCAGCGGGCGAGCGCGTCGTGCACCGCGGGGTCCAGCCGCAGCAGCATCTGCTTGCGCTGCCGCGACCGGGACGCCGGGGTCCGCCGGGGAGGCGTCGGGTCGGTCACTGGTAGAGGGAGCCCGTGTTGAGGACCGGCTGGGCCGCGCGGTCACCGCACAGCACCACCATCAGGTTGCTGACCATGGCCGCCTTCCGCTCGGAGTCCAGCTCCACGATGTCCTGCTCGGCGATCCGGGCCAGGGCCATCTCGACCATGCCCACCGCGCCCTCGACGATCTGCTGGCGGGCCGCGACGACCGCGCCGGCCTGCTGGCGCTGGAGCATGGCGGAGGCGATCTCGGGGGCGTACGCGAGGTGGCTGAAGCGCGACTCGATGATCAGGACGCCCGCGGCCTTCACCCGGGCGGTCAGCTCGACGGCCAGCTTCTCGGTGATCTCCTCCGCGTTGCCCCGCAGGGAGAGGCCGCCCTCCTCGTGGGCGTCGTACGGGTACTCGATGGCGATGTGCCGCACGGCCGCCTCGGTCTGGGTGGCGACGAACTCCCGGAAGTCGTCGACCTCGAAGAGAGCCTGGGCGGTGTCCTCGACCTTCCACACGACGATCGAGGCCAGCTCGATCGGGTTGCCGTAGGCGTCGTTGACCTTGAGGACGGCGGTCTCGTGGTTGCGGACGCGGGTGGAGATCTTGCGGCTGGAGGTCAGCGGGTTGATCCAGCGGAGCCCGTCGGTGCGGATGGTGCCGACGTACCGGCCGAAGAGCTGGATCACCCGGGCCTCGCCCGGAGCGACCATCTTCACACCGCTCATGCAGAAGAACGAGGTGATCACGAGGAGCACCCCGAGGATGAAGAGCGGGATGCCGACCGCGTTGTTGCCGCCCGTCCCGGTCACCACGCCGACGATGGCGAGGCCGATCCCCGCGAACACCCCGACCACGGTCAGGAGCAGGCCGACGCCGCCCGGGATGGAGTGCGCGGTGACCTCCCTGACCTGGGGTGCGGGCAGGTCGGGGGCGTCTATGGCGAGGTCGCCCGCCGGTGCGCCCGGGCGGTGGTCATCGTGCTGTGCGGTCATGGGATCCCCCGTTCGGCGCGGTTTCACGCGCGCTATCAATGTGATTTCACATTAACGGTTTTCGCAACCTTGTCCACCCCTGGGGAGTCGGTTCCTAGGGAAAGGGGTGCTGATTCTCACGTCCGTAAAAGACCGGATCGCTCGTCTTTTGTCCCTGGCGGCGGTGTTAGCTGGCAGGTCTGAGCGAACTGAGGAAACCGAGCGAGCCGGTCGAGCAGAGAAGCGGGAGCAACACACCAATGGGTCGAGCGGATGCGCGACGAGCCCAGGCGCGGGAGTCGCGCCGGGCCCCGAAGAGCGGCGGCATACGCAGACTCTTCACGTGGAAGAAGCTGCTGGGCACGTTCTTCGGGATCGTCCTGCTGGGCATGGGGGCCTTCGGGGCGCTCTACGTGTACGTCGACGTCCCCGCCGCCAACGCCATGGCGGAGCGGCAGAGCAACGTCTACCAGTACAGCGACGGCACGGTCCTCGCCCGGACCGGCAAGGGCGTCAACCGCCAGATCGTCGACCTGGACGAGGTGCCGAAGAAGGTGCAGCACGCCTTCGTCGCCGCCGAGAACAAGTCGTTCTACGACGACGAGGGCGTCGACCTGAAGGGCACCACCCGCGCTCTCCTCAACACCGTCAGCGGCAAGGGCAAGCAGGGTGGCTCGACCATCACCCAGCAGTACGTGAAGAACTTCTACCTGACGCAGGACCCCACCGTGAGCCGGAAGCTCAAGGAACTGGTGATCTCGCTCAAGATCGACCAGGAGAAGTCCAAGGACGAGATCCTCGCCGGGTACATCAACACCGCCTACTACGGACGCGGCGCGAGCGGCATCCAGGCCGCCGCCCAGGCGTACTACGGCATCGACGCCAAGGACCTGGACGTCTCCCAGGGCGCCTACCTCGCCTCCGTCCTCCAGGCCCCCAGCCAGTACGACTGGAACTCCGCCACCGACACCGGCAAGAAGCTGGTCAAGGAGCGCTGGGCCTACACCCTGCGCAACATGGTCGAGATGAAGTGGCTGACCGAGTCCGAGAGGGCCGGCCTGGAGTTCCCCGTCCCCCAGAAGCCCAAGCCCGCGCAGGGCATGGAGGGGCAGGCCGGCTACCTCGTCGAGGCGGCCAACAAGGAGCTGGACAAGCAGGGCGTCTCCGCGGCGGACCGCGACGCGGGCGGCTGGACCTTCACCCTCACCGTCGACAAGAAGCGCCAGAAGGCGCTGGAGAAGGCGGTGGACGACCAGCTGGAGTCCAAGCTCGACCGCGAGGGCAACAAGGTCGACGCCACCGTCCAGGCCGGCGCCACCTCCGTCGACCCGAAGAGCGGCAAGGTCGTCGCCCTGTACGGCGGCGAGGACTACATCAAGCACTACATCAGCAACGCCACCCGCCAGGACTACCAGCCCGCCTCCACCTTCAAGCCGCTGGTGCTCGCCTCGGCCCTGGAGAACGAGTCGAAGACGCAGGACGGCAGCCTGATCGGGCTCAACACGGTGTACGACGGCACCAGCAAGCGGCCCGTCGTCGGCAGCGACACCCCGTTCGCCCCGCAGAACCAGGACGACCGCAGCTACGGTCAGGTCTCCGTCCAGAAGGCCTTGAACAGCTCGGTCAACTCCGTCTTCGCGCAGATGATCGTCGACGTGACGCCCGCCGCCGTGAAGGAGACCGCGCTCGCCCTCGGCGTACCGGACAAGAACTTCCCCGAGCGCCCCGCCGTCACCCTCGGCACCATGAACGCCTCGACCTGGGACATGGCCGGCGTGTACGCCACGCTCGACAACCACGGCCGGAAGGTCACCCCGCACATCCTCCAGTCCGCCGAGCACCGCGACCGCACGGTGAACGCCGAGAAGCCCAAGCGGGAGCAGGTCATCAGCCGCGCCTCGGCCGACACCGTGACCAAGGGGCTCACCGGGGTCGTCGACGCCGGTTCCGGGGGCGCGGCCAACACCCCCGCCTACGACGCGGCGGCCAAGACCGGCACCTCCGAGGACAACAAGTCGGCCTGGTTCGCCGGGTACACCCCGGAGCTGACCACGGTCGTGGCCCTCTTCGGCGAGGGCGACGGCGGCCGCAAGCAGGTCTCCCTGACCGGTACGGCCAACTCCGGCCGCGCCAGCGGCAGCGGCTTCCCGGCCAGGATCTGGGCCGACTACACCCTCGGCGCCCTCGGCGGCGGGTCCGGCAAGACGTTCGACCTCCAGGACGTGGAGCGCGGCGAGGTGCCCGCCCCGCCGACACCTTCCGGGACGCCCTCCGAGGAGTCCACCCCGTCCGAGAAGCCGTCCCCGTCGGACAGGCCCTCCGAGACGCCGAGCGAGACGCCCAGCGACACCCCGTCGTCGTCGACGCCACCGTCCCCGCCGCCCAGCAGCACGCCCAGCACCCAGCCCCCCACGAGCCCGGAGGTGCCGCCCCAGCCCGGGGACGACGACGGCCAGCCGGGCGAACGGCCGGGCGGCAACGGACTGCTCGGCGAGTGAGCCACTGACGGCATGACGCCATGCGTGTGGGGGCGGGCCTCCGGGCCCGCCCCCACACGCATGGCGTCGGCCGACGCGCGACGGGCGCGGCTACTGCCCCCGGGTCGCCATCTCGAACCAGACGACCTTGCCCGTCGACAGACGCGTCGCCCCCCACCGCCGGGCCAGCCGGTTGACCAGGAACAGCCCGCGCCCGCCCTCGTCCGTCTCCCGCGCCCGGCGCTGCCGGGGCAGCTGCGGGGAGTCGTCGCCGACCTCGCAGCGCAGGATGTCGGTCCGCAGCAGCCGCAGCGTCACCGGCCGCTCCGCATAGCGCACGGCATTGGTGACGACCTCGCTGACCAGCAGCTCCACCTCGTCGGCCAGATCGTCCAGACCCCAGCGGCTCAGCGCCCGCCGGGCCAGCCGGCGGGCCCGGCCCGGAGCCGCGTCCTCCGGCTCCAGGTACCAGTACGCCACATCGCTCGGCGCGATCCCGTCGAAGCGGGCGGCGAGCAGCGCGATGTCGTCGTCCCGGTCGCCCGGCCCGAGCATGTCCAGCACGTCGTCGCACAGGGCCTCCAGCGGCGGCGAGTGGTCCGGGCCGGTGAGCTGCGCGGTCGCCGCGAGGCGCTCCCGCAGCTGCTCGATGCCCGTCCACACGTCCCGCAGCCGCGACTCCACCAGACCGTCGGTGTAGAGGAGCAGCGTGGCGCCGGCCGGGGCGTCCAGCTCGACGGCCTCGAAGTCGACGCCGCCCACCCCGATCGGTGCCCCCGGCGGCACCACCAGCACCTCGGCCCGCCCGCCCAGATGGAGCAGCACGGGCGGCGGGTGTCCGGCGTTGGCGATGGTGATCCGGTGCGCGACCGGATCGTAGACCGCGTACAGGCAGGTCGCCATCCGGTCGCTGCCGAGGCGCTGCGCCTGCTCGTCCAGGTGGTGCAGGACCTCCTGCGGCGGCAGGTCGAGCTGCGCCAGGGTCTGCGCCGTCGTCCGGAGCTGGCCCATGATCGCCGCCGAGGTCATGGAGTGGCCCATCACATCGCCGACGACCAGCGCGACCCGGCTGCCGGGCAGCGGGATCGCGTCGTACCAGTCGCCGCCGACCCGGGCCGTCTCGGCCGCCGGGAGGTAGCGCGAGGCGAGCCGGACGCCGGTGGGCTGGGGGAGCGAGTCGGGCAGCATCGTGCGCTGCAGCTCGTCGGCGATGTAGGCCTCGCGCCCGTACAGCACGGCCTTGTCGATGCCGAGCGCGGTGTGGGTCGCCAGTTGCGCCGCGACCAGCAGATCACTGGCCTCGAACGGGGTGCGTTCGGTGCCGCGCACGAACACCGCGGCGCCGATGACCCGGCGCCGGCCGCGCAGCGGGGCGAGGATCGCCCGGTGCCCGGTGGGGACGGACCGGCCGGGGCCGAGCAGCTCCGGCAGGGCGGCCCGCGCCGCCGCGGAGTCGCCGAAGACCGGCCGCACCCCGCGCAGCACCTCGGCCAGCGCCCCGCCCGCCCGCACCTCGCACAGCTCGGCGGCGGGCATCAGGTCGGCCTGCGGGTCGAGGATCAGCGGACGCAGCCGCTCGGTCTCGGAGCCGGACGCCTCGCCGCCCTCCTCGTCGCTGACGCGCAGCCGGTCGCTGCGGCGCAGCCGCAGGACGAACGGGCTGACCGGGCGCTCGTCGCCCACCGGCAGCGGGTCGCGGAGGTAGACCAGGATCGCGTCGGAGAACGTCGGCACGCTGGCCCGGCACAGGCCGAGGACGATCTCGTCCAGGTCTATGCCCCGGGCGATCCGCCGGGTCGCCGCGCCGACGAAGCGCAGCCGGTCGCCCTCGCGGCGGGTGGCCGCCTGCGCGTCGGCGACGGCGGCCGCTCCGGGACCCGGGTTCGGC
>NZ_NTGZ01000365.1 GCF_002551245.1 Streptomyces sp. rh34 | reverse complement strand
AGATGTGTATAAGAGACAGGGCCCGGACCGTGGGCCGGGAGCGGGCCGACCGGCTGCGGGAGTGGAGCGGGCAGCAGGGCGTGACCCTGTTCGCCACGCTGTGCACGGCCTGGCAGCTGGTGCTGCGGCGGCGGTCGGGGCAGGACGCGTTCCTGTTGGGCACGACGTTCGGGCGGCGGCCGCCCTCGACGGCGGACACGGTCGGGTTCCATGTGGCACTGCTGCCGCTGCCGCTGTCCGCCACCGACGCGACCTCGTCGCCGGAGGCCGTACGGGCCACCGGCCGGGCGCTGTTCGCGGCGGACGAGCACAGCGGGGTGGACCTGGACGCGCTCTTGGCGGCCGTCCATCCGGACCCGGGGAATCCGCGCCCGCTGGTGACCGTTTCGGTCGATCTGGACCGGGCGGCGCTGGCCGGAATCGACCTGCCCGGCCTGCGGGCGGAGGGCGTGGCGGCCGGGACGGAGTCGGCGCCGCTGGAGCTCGCGCTGATGGCCACCCACGTCCGGGACGGGAGCCTGCGGCTGCGGCTGCGCTACGACGCGGACCTGTTCGACGCGGCGACGGCGGAGGGGTATCTCGCGGAGCTGGACGCGCGGTTGGACGCGATGTCGGAGGCGATGCCGGACCCGGTCGAGGAACACACCGCGGAAGCGGGCACGGCGGCCGGAGCGGACACGGCGGGCACGGCCGGTTCGGACACGGCGGAGCCGGACGACGCGGCGGAGCCGGACGCCCGGACGGCCTCCGACACCGCCGCGCTCCTGCGTGAGGTCTGGGAATCCGTCCTCGGCCGGCGCGGATTCCCCGCCGACGGCAACTTCTTCGACCTGGGCGGCAATTCGATCGCCGCGATCCGCCTGGTGAACCGGGTCCGGGACACGCTCGGCGTCGACTACCCGCTGGCGGACTTCTTCGCCGACTCCACCCTGCGGGCCATGACCGGGCAGCTGGCGGGCGGCCCGGAGCCGGACGTCGCGCCGGTCGTCGACCGCGCCCCCGTCAGCGACCAGCAGGCCCGGATGATCGCCGGGCACCACGCCGTGCCCGACCCCGCGGTGTGGAACGTGCCGACGCGCATCACGTTCACCGGGGCGCTGGACCCGGCGGCCCTGCGGTCCGCCGTCTCCGAGCTGGTCGCCCGGCACGACGGGCTGCGGACCAGGTTCACGCAGGAGGGGGCGCCGGACGGGCCGTGGTGGCAGGAGGTGTCGGCGGCGGAGCCGGTGGCGCTGCCGGTGGAGGATCTGACCGGGCTGCCCGCCGGCGAGCGGCGGCCCCGGGCGGACGCCCTGTGCCGGGCGGACGCGGCGGCCCCCTTCGACCTGGGTCGGCCCCTGCTGCCCCGGACGCGGCTGCTGCGGGTCGAGGAGGACCGCTGGGAGCTGATGTTCGTCCTGCACCACATCTGCGCCGACGGCTGGTCGCTGTCCGTGCTGCTCGCGGAGATCGCCGCGCTGTACACGGCGGCCGCCGCGGGCGTCCCGCACGGCCTGCCCGAACCGGCGATGCAGGCGCCCGGGTACGCCCGGTGGCAGCGGGAGCAGCACGATCCCGGCGCGGAGGCGGAGCGGGCCGCGTTCTGCGCCCGCTATCTGGACGGGGTGCCGTCCGCCGTCCCCGTACCGACGGACCGGCCGCGTCCGCAGAAGCTGAGCGGGCGCGGGGACACGGTGCGCGGGGTCGCGACGGGTGCCGTGCGGGCGGCGGTGGAGAAGCTGGCGGCCGAGCGGCGCACCACCCCGTTCGCGGTCGCGGCGGCGGCTCTCGGGGTGTTCCTGACCCGGCTGTCGGGAGAGGAGGACACCTTGCTGAGCGTCCCGTACGCCAACCGCGAGGGCACCGCTTCGGAGTCGCTCGTGGCGATGACGTCCACCGCGGTGATGGTCCGCGTACGACTGGATTCAGCCAATCTTGACGAGACCTGCGCGGAGCTGGCGGTCCGTACGGGCGCGGGCGCGCTCGGTGCCATGGCGCATGTGCTGCCCACCGCGCGCATCATGCAGGCGATGCGGGACGCGGGCGCTGTCAGCGTCCCCGACCGGGTGCCGCACGTCCTGGCGTTCCAGAACTCCGTCGACACGGACATCGAGATCCCCGGGCTCCGGGTCGAGGTGACCGATCTGGCACCGCCGCTTTCCCGCAGCGAACTGTGCTTCGGGCTTGCGCCGCGCCGGGACCCCGCCAAGGGTTATGGAACGTTCCTGGAATTCTCCACCGACCTGTGGGACCACACGACCGCCCACGACCTTCTCTCGTCGTACACCGACCTGCTCGCGGAGTTCAGCGCCCGGCCCGACCGGCCGGTGCGGGAGCTCCTCGGGGAGCGCCCCTCGCCGGGGCCCCCGGGCCGAGGCTCCGGGGGCTCCGCCGGGGACGCCAGCGCCGGGCCCGACCAGCCCGGCGGACCGTCACCCTCCCAGTCACTGCCGAACACCGGAAAGGCGGACGCCGTATGACTCCGGCCCCCCACCGCAGCCACACCGACGACCTGCTCTCCTTCATCGCCGCCAGCCCTTCCCCGTACCACGTGGTGGCCGGCGCGGCCCAGCGTCTGGAGAAGGCCGGGTTCCGCGAACTGCGCGGCACGGACGACTGGACGGGGGCGACCGGCGGCTGCTTCGTCAGCCGTGCCGGTGCGCTGATCGCCTGGTACGTGCCCGAGGGCGCGCCCGCCCACACCCCGTTCCGGATCGTCGGCACCCACACCGACTCACCGAACCTGCGGATCAAACCGGCCCCGGACACCGGCACTTCGGGGTGGCGGCAGATCGGGGTGGAGATCTACGGCGGGGTCCCGCTGAACACCTGGCTCGACCGGGACCTGGGCATCTCCGGCCGCCTCGCTCTGCGCGGCCCCGACGGCGCCCCGCGCAGCCGGCTCGTGCAGATCGACGAACCCCTGCTGCGGGTACCGCAGTTGGCCATTCACCTGGATCGTACGGTGAACGAGGGCGTGGTCCTGGACCGGCAGCGGCACATCGCGCCGATCTGGGCGCTGGGCGACCCGCGGGAGGGCGAGCTGCTCCGCCGGGTCGCGTCGGACGCCGGGGAGGACCCGGCGGACGTGCTGGGCTGGGACCTGATGCTGCACGACGTCCAGCCGCCCGGATACCTGGGTGTGGACCAGGAGTTCGTGGTGGCGCCCCGGCTGGACAACCAGGTGTCGGTGCACGCCGGGGTGACCGCGCTGGTGGACGCGGCGACGGGGGCCACGCAGCCCTCCTTCGTACCGGTGCTGGCCGCTTTCGACCACGAGGAGGTCGGCAGCGGTTCCGAGACGGGTGCGCAGAGCCCGCTGCTGGAGCGGATCCTGTCGCGGTCCGTGTCGGCGCGCGGCGGCAGCGACGAGGACTGGTCGCGGGCGCTGGCGGGCGCGTTCTGCGTCTCCGCCGACATGGCGCACGCGGTGCACCCCAACTACGCGGAGCGGCACGACCCCGACCACCGCCCGCTCCCCAACGGCGGCCCGACGGTCAAGGTGAACGTCAACCAGCGGTACGCCACCGACTCCACCGGCATCGCGGTGTTCACCGCGGCGGCCGAGCGGTCCGGGGCGCCCTGGCAGCCGTTCGTCTCCAACAACGCGATGCCCTGCGGTACGTCGATCGGCCCGCTCACGGCGGCCCGGCTCGGCGTCACCACGGTGGACGTCGGGGTGCCCGGCCTGTCGATGCACTCGGCGCGCGAGCTGTGCGGGGTGCGCGACCCGGGCTATCTCGCCGCGATCCTCACCACGATCATGGTCGGGGGCTGACGGACCGCCCGCCCTCACCGACGGGCGCGGCATCCGGAAGTACGGAACAGAGAAGTACGGAACAGAAGAGAACAGGATCGACCGTGGCCGACGAAGAGACCGTCCTCATCTGCCTGCCCTTCGCCGGGGCGGGCCCCTCCTTCTTCACACCCTGGCAGGGGCTGGCCCCGGAGGGTCTGCGGATCCTCCCGGTGTCGCTGCCGGGCCGCGAGAAGCGGTTCCCCGAGCCCGCCCACACCTCGGCGGCCCCGGCCGTCGACGACGCGTACGCGCAGGTGACGGCGGCCCTGGGGGGCGGGGACGGGAGCGGCGGCCCGGTCGTGCTGTTCGGGCACAGCATGGGCGCGGTCCTCGCGTACGAACTGGCACACCGGATCGAGCGGTCGGGCGGGCCGATCCGCCTGGCGGCCCTCGTCGTCAGCGGCGCACCCGGCCCCTGGACGCCGCGCACGGACCGGGCGGACGGACTGCCGGACGAGGAGTTCGCCGCCCGGGTCCGGGCGTTCGCCGGGTACGACCACCCGGCGCTGGCCAACCCGGAGATGCGGGAGCTGCTGCTGCCGACGCTCCGGGCGGACGTCCGGCTCCACGAGACGTATGTCCCGTCCACGGACCGGCCGTTGGGTGTGCCGGTCATCTCGGTCCGGGGGCGGGAGGACACGCTGGTCGGAGCGGCGGAGGCGGCCGAGTGGGGCCGGGCGACGACGGGGAAGCTGACGGTGGCCGAGCCGGCCGGCGGGCACATGTATCTCACCGAGCGACCGGGCGAGCTGCTGGAGCTGGTGGCCGCCGAGGTGCGCGCGGAGCGGGGCCGGTGACGGGCGACGGTGGCCCGGGGGCCACGGGCGGCGGCGCACGGCTCGCCGGGCGGACGGCGCTGATCACGGGGGCGGCGCGCGGTCTCGGCCGGGCCTGTGCGCTGGCCTTCGCCCGCGAGGGTGCGGACCTGGTCCTGCTGGACGTGGCGGGCGAGCTGCCCGGGGTGCCCTATCCGCTCGGTTCGGCCTCGCAGCTCGCGCACACCGGGCGGCTCTGCCGCGAGGCGGGGTCCGCCGTGCTGACCCGGCAGGCCGACGTCCGGGACCTGGCGGCGCTGGAGTCGGCGGCGGAGGCGGCCGAGGAGCGCTTCGGGCGGATCGACGTCCTGGTCAACAACGCGGGCATCGCCGCCCCTTCGGGCCGCCCGGCGCACGAGATCACCGAGGCGGAGTGGCAGCTGATGATCGATGTGGATCTGGGCGGTGCGTGGCGGGCGATCCGCGCGGTCGGCGGCCGGATGGTCGCTCAGGGGTCCGGTTCGATCGTCAACATCGCCTCGACGGCGGGCCTGGTGGGCTACCGGCACTTCGCGGGGTACGTCGCGGCCAAGCACGGACTGGTCGGCCTGACGAGAGCGGTGGCCCTGGACTACGCGCCCCGCAAGGTCCGGGTCAACGCGGTGTGTCCGGGCTCGGTCCGGGACGACGAGGCGATGGAGGGCCGGATGCTGGCGGAGATCGCCCGCTCGCTGGAGGTGCCGGTCGCGGAGCACGAGGCCGCGTTCGTCCGGGATCAGCCGATGAACGCGCTGGTGGAGCCGGACGATGTGGCGAACGCGGTGCTCTGGCTGGCCTCGGAGGAGTCCCGGCAGGTGACCGGCAGCGTGGTCACCGTGGACGGCGGGTTCTCCGCCCGCTGACCGCCGTTTCCCTTTCCGTGGACAAGGAGTCGCGTACGTGCCGCCCGCCCAGCACACCCTGACGGTCCGCCTGCCGCCGGACACCGCCGACACCGCGCTCGCCGCCGCTCTCACGGCGGCGGCGGAGCTGTGGTGGCCCGGGGACCGCCGTCCCCGGCTGTGGACGGAGACCGTGCCCGCTCCGGCCGGATCCGGCGCCGCCGCCCGGCGGCGCGCGGCCGAGGC